>JBBSKH010000023.1:0-38411 GCA_038256495.1 Chitinophagales bacterium | reverse complement strand
GGGATTTATGAAGGACCGCAACTCTTTCAATGCTGCGGGCACTTCTGTACACAGGTGTCTTATTACCTCGCCATATGCTGCCAATACCACCTTGCTGCCACTATTAAGGCCGGTACCCGAATAATCTAAAGTGTCAATACTGGTATTGGTATAAAAATGAATATCCCTGCCCAGGTTAATTCTTTCGAGTACGTATTGCAGGTAGGCCGGTATATCGTGGGTGTTTAACTGGTTGCTGTCATCAGCAGTTATAAAAAGAAATTTTGCGAGGCTAAGCTGACCTGTGCCCAGCACATGGTTGGCAATGGTGAGTAACTCTGATGGTTGCTTTGCAGGTGCATAAGGCGTGTATCTTTCGCTGCCAATCGCCAGCAACAACGGATGAACACCTGCGGCATCCACAGCATTTACTTCCTTCAATCCCGGTATCTCCTGTTGTAACGCAGAACCGGTAATTTCATGTATCAACTGCCCGAAACTGGTATCTTCCTGTGGAGGCCTTCCTACTACCGTAAACGGCCAGATGGCATTGTTCTTTGCATATACTTTATGCACCTTCATTACCGGGAAATCGTGGGTAAGACTGTAATAGCCGAGGTGATCACCAAACGGACCTTCGGGTTTGTTTTCTCCTATAGCCACTTCACCTGTAATTACAAAGTCAGCATCGGTGCTGATGCAGAAACCATCCTGGTAACTGTAACGAAACCTGCGGCCGCCCAATACGCCTGCAAATGTCATTTCGCTGATGCCTTCGGGCAGCGGCATTACGGCTGCCACCGAATGGGCAGGTGGGCCACCTGCAAATACACTCACCTTTAGCGGCTGTCCCTTCTTGTTAGCTTTGGTTTGGTGCACGCCAATGCCACGGTGTAGCTGGTAGTGCAGACCTACTTCTTCATCTTGTATATAATTATTACCATTTAACTGTATGCGGTACATACCGAGGTTAGCATTCATGATGCCGGGTTTATCAGCGTCTTCAGTATACACTTGTGGCAGGGTTACAAATGCGCCACCATCCAATGGCCAATGTTGTATGGCCGGGATATCCTGTATGCGGATGTTGTTTTGCAGAACAGGTTTATTAAGTGGATTTTTTAGCGGAAAAGCTTTCACAGCGGCGAGGCCAGCCTTGATATTTTTAAACGGGTTTTTTAAAGCCTGTACCGGGTCGTCCTTTAGTTCTATTAATTGCTGAACGGTAGCCAGGGTATCCCGAAAAATAAACTTACTTCTTTCAAGCGTACCAAAAATATTAGATGCTGCCCTGAACTTACTGCCTTTTACATTTTCGAATAACAGCGCTGGTCCACCGGCTTTGTACACCCTAAGGTGAATGGCAGCCATCTGCAGGTGTGGGTCTGTTTCCTCTTTTATTCTTACCAACTGACCATTGCGTTCCAGGTCGAGCAGGCATTCCTCCATTGATTTATACGGCATCTGAATATTTTACATTGTAAATGTAAAACAGAATTGCCTGCTATTTGTTGTAGCAGGCAATTCAATAAAAAAAGAATATTAATGCATTGGCGGTGGCGGTGGCATTCCCATCATCATGCGGCTATTGCCTTTTGCCTGCCCGCTAAATTTGTTTAACCTGAATATAGCAGTAGCCATGTAGTATTTGCCAAGCCTGTTGGTGCGGCTGTCAATGATTGAACTTCCGCTAACAGTCCGGGTTACGTTGGTGTTTTCGTTCAACATATCCAGCGCCTGTAACTTAAGCGATAATTTTTTGCTTTTGAAAAATTGCTTTTCAATATTAGCATTAATGATAAAAGGATTGGCGCTAACAAAATTTGAGAAACCATTGTTGATAGTCTTATCAAGATCGTAGCTGAATATAATTCCTTTTGGCAGGAAGACCCTTGAGTTATGGGAAAGTGTCCAGGCTCTTGACGTGTTGCTTAGTTGTTTTTGTAAACTGTACTGGTTGCTGTTTAAAGTAAAGTTTGCGCCAAATGTTGATTCCAGCCATTTCTTCAGTTTGTAATCCATAGAAAAACGCTGGCTAAGTATCCAGTTTTTGCCCTTGTTCTTTTCATCTTCTACAAAAGAAATATTATTAATATAGTTTACGCTACCGCCGATGTTAAACACATATTTCCTGTTCTGTATTGGTTTAGAGTAGGCATAAAATGCGGTTACATTATAATACCCATTGGTGTTACGGTACTTCACCTGCTGCACGCCAGGTGCAAAGTTTGGGCTGGAGGGGTTTTTACCCAGGTCAAAAACATTGTTCACTATTTTATCGGTGGTGTACGATGCGGATATATTGCCGAAGAAAACATTGCCGGAAATAAAATCGAAATTATTGTACCGCATGCTGAGCCTGTTGGTAAACTCAGGTTTTAAATTGGGGTTACCTACCACCTGGTACTGCGCATTTGAGTAGTCAGTTACCGGTTGCAGTTGGGTATAAGAGGGCTGGTTGCTGTTGCCGTTGTATGTAACACTCAGCGACCTGCTTCGTGAAAAATTATAAGCATACCTTATTACCGGGAAATAATTTACCATGTTTCTTTTGAATTGGAACTTCCCGGTTATAGAATTGGTTTGTATAGTAGACGGCTGAACTGCAAAACCAATAGAATAATTATACTTTTTTTGCGTGGTTCGGAAGTTCATACCAATGCGATTGGTGATGAAGGTATTGTCAAAGATGTTGCTCAGGCTGTCAGAAAACTTACTCTCTCCGGTATTAGGATTTACGTCAAAGGTTTCTCTGTCGTTACCGGTAACCTGTCTGCTGTATGCATAGTTGAATTCGAGGCTTTGTTTACGATTCAGCGGTTCAATATAGGAAGCATTGGCGCTGAAATTATGGTTGTTATTATCCTGGATGATGTCCTGGTATATCAACGAATCTCTTGTGCCGCCAGGCAAATAATAAGTGTTGATATTTTCATAATCGTCGTTTGATCTCGAATCGCTGTTTCCACCATTCATATTTATAGACAGCGTTCTTCCCTTGGTTTTGAAGCGGTGGTTAAAGAGTAAAGTTCCGCTGAAATTCGGCGATTGAGAATTAGAAATTGTTGCAGTAGTTCCGTCGTTGGTTTTAATGCTATTGTCTTTCAGGAAACTAAAGTCCGCATAGTTACGGCCTTCCGAATTACGGTAACTGAAGTTTGGAGAAAATTTGATGTAATTGAAGGAATCTATTTTGTACTCCATGTTAAAAGACAGGCGGTGATTGGTATTTATACTCCTGTTGTTACTGTTCTGTATATTGGTGGTGCTCCTTCCCTGGTAAATATTCTGTTGGGTACTGCTGTTGATGGTACGGGTTTCTTTATCAGACAGGCTATAGCTACCGTAAACCGATACTTTAGGTCCTAACTCATCCCTGAAATTTACACCGAGCGATTTTGTAATACTCACCCCATCATTGTTACCGCCGAAATTTCGGCCAAAGGTTCTCATCATCCCGACCATAACAGGGTTCATGCCACTAAAATTAAAAGTACTGGCATTGGTATTATTAATGTTACCTATTACTGAAATCTGCTGATCGTTATTAAAAACATTCAACGATACTGCACCAAGGTAACGGCCTTCTGTACCTGCCCCGGCGGTGGCGCTTCCAAAATAGCCCTTGTTCTTATCTTTTTTCAACTGAATGTTAAGTGTTTTGCTGGCTTCGCCGTCCCTGATTCCTGTAAATGCAGACTGGTCGCCATAATCATCTATCACCTGTATCTTATCTACCATATCAGCATTCAGTTCTCTTGTAGCTGTGGTTACGTCTCCATTGAAGAAATCTTTACCGTTAACCTTTACACGGGTAACTTCTTTTCCCTGCGCTGTTACTTTACCGGCTTTATCTACTTCCAGTCCCGGTAATTTTCTCAGCAGTTCTTCCACGTTGTCATTCTTGCGGTACATCGTACTATCTATCTTATATGATACTGTGTCTTCTTTTATTTGCACTTTGGCCGTTTGCAGGGTAATGCCTTCCAGCGTATTATCGCCTTCACTCATGGCAATATCCCATATCATCTGTTCGCCGCTTTGGTTGCGGTAATCGTATTGGTTTACAAAACTGCGATAGCCCACGAAAGAAACCATCACGGTTACCTTTTTATTTTCTACGTTGGATAATGCAAAAGCGCCTTTATCATTTGTAACAGTACGCAGGGTGTCTTTTTGGCCGGGGTAGTAAAGGAGTACCGAAGCTCCTGATAGCGTGCCGCCCTCCGTTGTTTTTACAACGCCTTTAACGCTCACCTGTTTCTGAGCCAGGCCTTGTTGGGTGCTAAAAAAAAATCCTGCCAGCAGGAATAGAAAGTATCTCATCTTCGGTTTAATTGTATTATCTCGCAAAATTCCGCAGCGCAATATCACATTAATCTACGAGTAAATTCATAGATTATGATAAGTGGTAAAAAAATAGTCTGGTTAGTAAGCTAAATGGCTTTGTCATGTGGTAAGGACTCAATAAATGTTATAACCTGCTGCCTGAAAGCAGCATCTTCGTTAAACAATATCCGGTGCCTGATGGGTAGCGAAAAAATAGGATATACAGACAACTGGTCCTTAAACTTCAGCAGTCGCATCGCATCTTTTTCCGTGGTGATGATCAACCTGTTGCGTTCATCCAACTGCTCAAAATGTTTTTTAATATCGTCCAGGTCATCCGAAGTAAAAATATGGTGATCTGCATAGCGTAGCATCTGGAAACTGGCAGCTGTATGTTGCAGGTGTTCTTTTATGGGTTTGGGATTGGCAATGCCACAGAGCAACAGCACATTACTTGTGCCATCCAGCTCGGCTGCCTGTTGATGAAAAATATGGTAAGGGGTACCATACGCTATTTCAGAGAAATACAGCGTTTGGTGTCTGGCCGGGTTTATTTCTTTGGTAATACTTTTTCGTTGGGTTTCATCAAGGTCTGTAGGGCATTTGGTTACAACAATAATATGTGCCCGTTTCATGCTTTGCTTAACATCCCTGAGGTTGCCTGCCGGCAGAATCATATCTCTTGTGTAAAGATTTTTATAATCGGTCAATACAATGTTGAGGCCTGCTTTAACCTGTCTGTGCTGAAAGGCGTCATCCAGGATGATCACTTGCGTGGCCGGGCGTTGATGCAGTAACTGCGGTATAGCTACCAGCCGTTCCTCTCCTACTGCTACAGTTATGCCGGGATATTTCTGGTGAAACTGCATAGGTTCATCGCCAATTTCTATAGCAGTACTGTTTTCATCGGCTATGGCAAACCCCTTGGTTTTACGTTTATATCCACGGCTTAAAGTTGCCGTTACATAATTTGCACTCAGAAATTCCACCAACAGTTCCGTCATAGGCGTTTTGCCGGTACCACCCACGGCCAGGTTGCCAACGCATATGACGGGAAAATTAAAGGAGTCAGACTTAAGAATATTTTTATCGAATAACCAGTTGCGAAACCGGATGATTGCAGCATATAAAAAAGAAACGGGTAAAAGAAGGTATCTGAAGCTCTTGTAAAGCAAATTAAATGGGGTTAATTTTTTAAAAACTGTAAATCCTTTCGGGGCTTATGCAGTAGTCGAGTTTCACATCATGACGGGCAGAATCCCTGATGCAATCTACCGGTTCAAAAAAACTGAAGCCGATCTTTACTACGTCATCCTTACACTTTTTTAAGAAACGATCGTAATATCCTTTGCCGTACCCTACCCTATGCCCCTTTACATCATAAGCCAGTAAAGGTACAATTATCAGGTCTATTTCTTCGGGCACAACGGTCATGCAATCTACCGGTTCGGGAATGCCAAATGTATTAGGAACAAAATGGGTTTCATCATTTACCAGTACACTTTTCATGCAGTTCGTTTTTGCATCAATCACAGGATAGAAAAGCTCCATAGCCGGATTTTTAAAATAGCAATAGTCCGTTATTAACAGCGGGTCAAATTCATTCATCTTTTCAAAAACGGAGTAACTCATTATCCTGTCAGGGATATCAATTTCCAGTTGCTGAAAATTAATGAGCATGAGGTCTTCATACTTCATAATATGGGAAGCATCTAAAGCAGAACGTTTGTTCTTAAACAAGATCCTCAACTCATCTTTTTTCATTGTATGAAGGGTTATTCTTGTATAAATATAGAAAAAATGGTGGTACCATAGTTTCTTTCGTTTCGGTAATGGTCAAATTTCTTATAGTCATTGCGGGGCGTATGCTCCAATACAAACCATCCGCCGGGTTTTAGTAACTGCTTCTCAAATATCCTTAATGGCAGGTCATCAATATTGGCCAGGGCATATGGTGGACCGGCAAAGATGAAATCATATTGCTGGTTGGTAGATTCAATAAATTTGAATACGTCCGACTTCACCAGTTTAAATCCTTCCAGTTGCAACATTTCTGCTGTTTTTTTTATGAAGGCATACATGGCATTGTCTTTTTCTACAATAGTAAGATCTATACTGCCCCTGCTGGCCAGCTCATAACTGATACAACCTGTGCCACCAAAAAGATCCAGCGTCTTTAGTGATTCAATATCCAGATTGTTCTGTAAAATGTTGAACAGTCCTTCTCTTGCAATGTCGGTGGTGGGTCTTGTGTACGGCATGTTGTTAGGAGGAGCTATCCTCCGGCCACCATGAGTACCACTTATAATACGCATTGTACCAGCATGTTTAAATGACTAAAAAAATGTGCAGGGTAATGGTCCAATGCTTCCGACTGTTTAACCAGGAGTTGATCATCCATTTGTATATCGCCAAAATAACGGTATAGTTCGTCGTACAGGTTCGACTTCTTATCTACGAAACCACTCAGGGTAAGCGTTGTTTCAATCGGTAATAGCTGGTGCTGCTCACAGGCATTCATCAAATGATAAGCAACATCCGCCGGGGTATTAAAATCAGCAAACTGCACTAACTGCAGTTGTCCTTCTTTAAACAGCATGATCTTAAAACTAGCCTGGTACATCACCACATATAATGTTGCCTGCTTATCACCCACAACAGGCATCTGCAATCCTACCGCATGTTGTATAGTTGCCTGCGGAAAATGTTGCTGAAACAATTCTTCCACTTCAACAGGGATCCTGTACAATAAAACGATTTGTTTGTTGGGTATCGATTGCCTGTGGCAATTAGCTAAACCATTTTTTCCGAAAATGCAATCAATTACTGCTTGCTCATCGCCCGGCGAAACCATTGATTCCGGTGCCAGGGTAAATTCCCTGAAATTGTAAATGATGTGGCAACCGGTAAAATTCGGCAGTTCTTTTTTAGCTAAAAAAGCTGACAGGCTTTCAGCCCAGGATAGCGGTGAAATATTCTTTTCGAAATGATAAATAAACAACCCTTCGGTTCTTTGGTCGTCTTTTGAATAATACAGGAATGAAACGGATTCTGCGCCGGCTTCAATCAATAATTCACAGTTATTGACCACAGCGTCATCAGGCGATATTTTAAATGCAGTTTTCAAATAATTCATTTAGGCTGGCAAAATAAGATAATTTTGGCGCTTTATGGAAGCTGCAGTCCCTTTAAATAATTTAAAAGTACAAGTAAGCAACAGGCAAATATTGCGGATTGCCCTCCCTATTACACTTGCAATGTTGGTGCCGCAGATCAATATGCTAACTAACAGCATCTTCCTGGGGCAATTAAGTACAGAGGCACTGGGCAATGCTGGAATTACAGGTGTATTTTATTTAATATTTGCTGTGGCAGGCAACGGAATGAATACTGCTTTGCAAACGGTGATGTCAAAATATGCAGGTAGCGGTAATAGTGATGCTTTTAAAGCGATCCTTGCACAGGGCATCAGGATTGCCTTGCAGTTTTCTGTGGGCTGCATTTTATTTACCTGGCTGTTGGCGCCTTTTATTTTGAAAGCTGTTAGCGATCCCGTGGCATACCCGGTAGAAATGGGTTACCTGCGGATCAGGATTTTTGGCCTTCCATTTCTTTTCCTGTTTCAATTGGGTAATGCTTTTTTGGTGGCATCTTTAAACAGCCGCTGGCTGATGATTGGTTTTGTATTTGAAGCTTTGGTAAATATACTTTTTGATTACCTGTTGATCTTTGGGAAAGGCGGATTTCCAGAAATGGGCTTTAACGGGGCGGCGCTGGCTTCGGTAATTGCGGAAGCCACAGGTATGCTGGTAGTGTTACTGGTAATTGTATTAACGGGCATCCGAAAAAAATATCATTTACTAACCGACCTTAATTTTAACCGGCTTTTTAATAAAGAGATCATTCGCATGTCGTTGCCGCTTGTTACACAATATGTACTTAGTGTTACTACATGGCTCATTTTTTTCCTGCTGATAGAATCTAAAGGCACTACAGCAAAAGCCATCAGTAACGTAATGCGAAATGTAATTGGTATTGCCGGCATTTTTGTCTGGGCCTTTGCCAGCACTTGCAGTTCAATGGTAAGTAACCTGCTTGGTCAGCAGGAAAGTACCAAGGTACTACCGCTGGTAAAAAGAATCATGTTCTGGAGCCTGGGTTGTTGTGCATTTATGTGCCTGATGCTAAACCTTGCCCCGGGCATTTTCTTTAGCATATTTGGTCAAAGTCAGTCTTTTGTTGAAGCGGCTACTCCTGTAATCAGGGTGGTATCGGTAGGTATGTTGTTTATGAGCAGTTCCTTGATATGGCTTAATGCTGTAACAGGTACCGGTAAAACAACCGCCAACTTAATTATTGAAGTAGTTGCCATTTCATTATACCTATTGTACACCTGGTATTTTATGAAGTTTAATTATATTTCACTCGCCTGGGCCTGGAGCAACGAGTTTGTTTACTGGCTAAGTATTCTTGCCATGTCTGCCTTCTTTATGTATCGTGGTAACTGGAAACCAAAAGCCACTTAGCTGTTGCTAAGTGGCCCTGTATTTTTTATCAAGCTGAAACTATTGGCTTTGCCAGTTGTTATTGGTAGTGTTGATGTCCGGGAATCTTTTGCCTGCATCAATTTTTACCCACTTCAGTTTTTCGGTGGTATTTAGTTTCACTTTAAACTGGTCGGTGTTGTTCCATATTTCTACCGGCAACACCTGGCTGCCTGTAGCACCATTAGCGGTTTGCCAGCTAAGCAAAACGGGCAACGCCATTTGTCCGGCATTTTGCAGCGTAACAATGGCTCCGTTAGCCGGCTTATCCTTATCATATTTTACTTCGGTGATGCCTTGGTCTAATTTATAATTTTCTATAAACCATCCACGCCAAAACCAACTCAGGTCTTCGCCGCCGGCATTGTCCATGGTTTTGAAAAAGTCCCAGGGGGTAGGATGCTTATATGCCCATCTCTCAATATAGGTCCTGAAGGCATAATCGAACCGATCAGGCCCGAGTATATTATCTCTTAAGATCTGTAAGCCAAGACCGGGTTTGCGATAAAGCGCATTGCCTATATTGGCTTCCTTCATGGCATCAGGTGTGTACAAAATCCCTTCGCTATTATTGTCAAACATATACTTTGAATTATCCCGATCATCAACTTCTTTATATTCTCCGTTGTTGAAGTCTTCGCTGGCAAGGGTATTGATGAAAGTGTTGAACCCTTCGTCCATCCAGCCATATTTACGTTCGTTGCTGCCAACGATCATGGGGAACCAGGTATGACCAAACTCATGATCAGTTACACCAAACAAAGCGCTACCTGTTGCATTTACACCGCAAAAAACAATACCGGGATATTCCATACCACCAATGTTGGTAGCTACGTTGGTAGCAACCGGGTAAGGATACTCAAGCCAGCGTTTGCTGTAATTTTCAACACTTCCCTTGGTGTATTCTGTTGATCTTCCCCAGGCTTTGTTGCTGGAAACCTCTGCAGGATAAACACTCTGTGCCAAAGCTGTCTTTCCGCTGGGGAGGTTGATCCTGGCTGCATCCCAAACAAAAGACTTTGAACTCGCCCATGAAAAATCTCTTGCGTTTTTCAATTTAAATTTCCAGGTTAGCGTATTGCCGTTTGGCCGGCTTGCCGGATCGGTCACTTCACTTACCGTACGTATCATCACCGTTTTATCACTTATTTTGGCCTGCGCCATCCTGCTTATCTGGGTAGCTGTCATCACATCTTTCGGGTTTTCTAATTCGCCGCTGGCTACCACAATATGCGATGCCGGTGCGGTAATGTTGCACTCAAAATCTCCGTACTCACAATAAAACTCGCTTGGGCCAAGGTATGGGTTGGTATTCCAGCCAAGCACATCATCATACACACACATACGAGGGTACCATTGTGCCACGGCAAAAATATCTCCCTGTTTTGTTTGTAAAATACCGGTTCTGTCTGCACCGTATTGTGGTATAGTATAAGCATAGCTGATGGTTAACTTAATGGTACCACCCTTTGCCTTCACAGGCTGCTTCAGTCTTACCTGCATGCGGGTATCATCAATAATATATACAGCATTGTCGTTGCCCAGTTTTACACTACTGATCTTATAGCCACCGTCGAAATTTGAATTGGCATCACCATACCTGCTTCTTACGCCCACCGGCATGCGTGCCTGTCCCCTGCTGTCTTTTGCAAATAGGTTCTGGTCTAGCAAAAGCCAAAGAAATTCCAAATCAAGCGGACTATTGTTTTTATAATCTATCTGCACAGTGCCTTGTACCATATGGGTGTTCTCATCAAGCGAAGCATTGATGATATAGTCAACTTTGTTTTGCCAGTAACCTTCGTTGGGCGATCCGTCTGCAGCCCTTGTAATGGTAGAACCGGTCGGATAAAAATTCGGCGCAAACAAAGCATGAGGATCATAACTACTGCTACCCGCCACCTGGGCATGTATTGCCAACGTTGCCAACAACAGGTAAAACAAGAAAGAAAATTTTTGAAACATGGGGTTAATTTTTAGCTGTGAATCTTTTAAAACTAATCATTCGCCGGTGGACAAACCAATACTATTTCCAGGCGGCAATATATTTCAAACCATCGGTCTTAATTCGTGCATCATCTTCGGTGGTGTTGGGTATATGCTGCATATCTTTCAAAATTTGAATTGCCTTTGCATCTTCGTCATTTTTGTGATATGCTTTTGCCAATTCATAATAATTCAAAATTAGTCCTGGGGCAAGGCTTCTTACTTTTTCAAAGTATTTTATTGATTCGCTGATGCTTCCGGTTGGTATGCTGCCGAAGAAAACTTTTGCTGCGGCTCTTTCAAACATATTAACCTCGCTTAATTCGTAATGCCAACGACCAAGCACATGCAACGCAAGATAATTTGAGGGATTAGCCTGCAATGCCACATCAATGAATCGTTTTATTTCTTTAGCATCTTTTATTTTTTCTTTACCACTTTTTGTGAGAGAGGATTTGCCAAGCACAATAGCTTTTGCCACATTTGCCCGGTCATTTTTGGGAGCAATGGCCAAGGCTTTGTCGGCAAAATAGTGGGCGCTTTTAAACCATGCATTGCGGTTTTGCTCCGTCTTTTCCCGGCTACCAATACGGCTACTAAGCTCGCTGCATTTTGTAAGTACGTAAATATTATCGGGATCAATTTTTAGGATGGCCCTGAATTTTGAATAAGCCTGACTTTCATTTGGAGACAGTTCAGTTTCTTCGGCGGCTTTAATAAGAGCCGACACATCTTGTGAAAAGGTATACATGTTGCCGATTAAAGCAACGGAAAAAAGCAAGAGAAATTTCATCATCAATAAGATTTTAATAGGGATACACCTACGCTGCCTATAAAATTACTTACCGGAGGGTTTAATTTAGTAATTGTTATGTTAATTGTTTTTATCCTTTTATCTACTTCCGTAATTGCTGCACATGCGTCGTCTGCAACTGTTTCCAATAATTTTGCGGGGCTGTTGAATACTTGCTTCAACCGATCGTATACCGCAACATAATTAATGGTGTCATCCAGGTGTTGTATGGTGTCCGGTCCTTCAAAATCTATTGAAACGTTTACGAGGTAACCGCCTCCCGCCATGGTTTCCTCGCTATACCAGCCGTGATGGGCATAGAACCTGAGATCAGATAAATGAATGGAGCGAATGATCATGAGGGTTAAATAATTGTATAAATGATAAAAAAGCCAGGCAATTTTAATTGCCTGACCATTCTACAAACTGTAAGTTAATGATTTTAGTGTAACCCTTTTTCACCGAGGTAACGTTCAGCATCTAATGCTGCCATGCAACCACTACCTGCTGCAGTTACGGCCTGACGATAGATCTTGTCCTGCACATCGCCGGAAGCAAAAACACCGTCTACTTTTGTTTTACTAGTGCCTGGAATAGTTTTGATATATCCTGTTTCATCCATATCTAACCAACCTTTAAAAATGCTACTGTTTGGTTCATGGCCAATAGCTACAAAGAATGCGCTCACCGGGATTTCCGTTTTTTCCTGTGTCTGGTTATTTACAATGCGAACCGCTTCTACTTTTTTATCGCCCAGGATTTCGTCGGTTTCACTATTCCAGTAAATTTTAATATTGGGTGTGCTCAGCACCCTGTCCTGCATAATTTTACTTGCCCTCATTTCAGACTTTCTTACGATCATATGTACCATTGTGCAAAGCTTACTCAGGTAAAGCGCTTCTTCTGCAGCGGTATCGCCAGCACCTACAATAGACACTTCTTTACCTTTAAAGAAAAACCCATCGCATACTGCGCAGGCACTTACGCCATATCCATTCAGCCTTTGTTCGCTTGGCAAACCAAGCCATTTAGCGGAGGCTCCCGTACTTATAATAACTGAATTTGCTGCTATCCATTTTTCCTCGTCAATTTCAACCAGCAAAGGGTGGCTGGTAAAATCAACATTTGTTGCAAGTCCGTAACGGATGTCTGTTCCCATTCTCTTTGCCTGATTCTCAAAATCAACCATCATCTGTGGTCCTTGTACGCCTTCCGGGTAACCGGGATAATTCTCTACCTCGGTAGTTATTGTTAACTGCCCACCGGGCTGTATGCCCTGGTACAGTAATGGCTTCATGTTGGCCCGGGCTGCATAGATGGCCGCCGTGTAGCCCGCAGGCCCCGATCCTATAATCAAACAACTAACCGTTTCACTTATGTTTTTTTCCATTGTATGAATTTGTGCTATATAATTTTTGCGAAAATAAATGATTAAAAGGGAATATCACCGAATGCTGCCGGCACTTGTGGTTTTGATGGCTGACATCAGCAACTTGCAACTAATGTTATGACAGTAAAAGCGTTAGAACCTTACAGTATAAAAAGGGCCGCTTCTCTAATTGAAACGGCCCTTGCTTAAAATATATCAGTAAATAAAATTATCCCAGGTATGCCTTCAATGCGCCGCTGTATCTTGCTTTTTGCAGGCGTTTGATGGCTCTTTCTTTAATTTGGCGGATACGCTCTTTGGTAAGATCATATTTCTGGCCAATCTGTTCGATCGTTACGCCATTTTCTCCATCCAAACCAAAGTAAGCATTTACAATTTCCGCTTCCCTTGGGCTGAGTGATTTTAATACCCTGCGGATTTCATTTTTCAGGGAATCGTGCATTACGTCCTCGTCAGTTTCATCGCCACCTTTTAAAAGGTCGCCCATAGCCACATCTTCTGCTTCATGCACGGGTGCATCTAGTGATGTATGACGGGTATTGCTCTGGAAAATATTGTTGATCTCGGTTTCGCTCATTTCCAGCAGCTCGGCAAGTTCTTCGGTAGAAGGTTCCCTTTCGTGCTCCTGTTCAAATGCCATATAGGCCTTATTTGCCTTATTGTATGTTCCAATCTTGTTTTGTGGTAAACGCACCAACCTGCCCTGCTCGGCCAATGCCTGCAGTATGCTCTGGCGAATCCACCAAACGGCATAAGAAATGAACTTAAAACCTTTTGTTTCATCAAAACGCTGTGCTGCTTTAATCAGGCCAAGGTTACCTTCATTTATCAGGTCACTTAAAGAAAGCCCTTGGTGCTGGTACTGCTTTGCTACGGATACAACAAAACGCAGGTTAGCCTGAACCAGTTTATCTAACGCCCGCTGATCGCCCATCTTGATCTTTTGAGCCAGGATGGTCTCCTCCTCGGGGGTTATCATAGAAATTTTGGATATTTCCTGCAGATATTTCTCCACCGCTTGTGAGTCCCTGTTGGTGATCTGCGTTGCGATTTTTAGTTGCCTCATTTTATTGTATTAGTTACTAAATATAAACATCTTATAGACGCCAATTGTTTGCTGAACGCTGCGTTGGTTTCAACGTATTATCCTTCAAAAAATGTGTGCAAAGGTACGTTTGAATTCCCGCATTTCATAATGAAAACGGAAAAAGGGAACAAGTAGTGTATAAATAACGGCCTTATTTAACTTTTGGTCATTATATTAGACGAAAGCCCTTTTTTTTACGCCCGGCCGCCACAACCGAACAAATCAATCCCTCATTTCATACTTTTGCGTTATTATGACAATAGACTTACGCTCAGATACTTTTACCAAACCCACCCCTCTTATGCTAGCCGCCATGATGCAGGCCCAGGTGGGTGATGATGTGTTTGGCGAAGATCCCACAGTAAATGCCCTGGAATCTGCCGCCGCTGAAATGTTTGGCATGGAAGCCGCCCTGTTTTGTCCCAGCGGAACCATGACCAACCAAATAGGTATCAAATGTCATACCCAACCTGGTGATGAGGTCATTTGTGACAAAATGAGTCATGTATACATTTATGAAGGTGGCGGTATTGCGTTTAATAGTGGTTGCCAGGTAAAGGCGTTGGAAGGTCGCCGGGGCAGGTTGAACGCTGAACAGGTAAAGGAAGCAATTAACCCCGATGATGTGCACAAGGCCAGAACCCGCCTGGTAAGCCTGGAGAACACCGCCAATCGTGGTGGAGGCAGTTGCTACAATTTTCAGGATTTTTATGATATAAAGGAGGTTTGTAATCAACATGAACTGAAACTACATATGGATGGCGCCCGCCTTTTTAATGCAATTGTGGCAGGTAAGGAAGATCCGAAGCAGTATGGGGAAGTGTTTGACAGCATATCTGTTTGCCTCAGCAAAGGATTGGGTGCTCCGGTAGGAAGCTTGTTGATTGGAGACAAGGCATATATTAAGCAAGCCCGCCGGGTAAGAAAAGTTTTCGGTGGTGGAATGCGGCAGGCAGGCTACCTGGCAGCAGCCGGCTTGTATGCATTAGAGCACCACGTGAACAGGTTGGAAC
Source organism: Chitinophagales bacterium (assembly GCA_038256495.1). Taxonomy (GTDB): domain Bacteria; phylum Bacteroidota; class Bacteroidia; order Chitinophagales; family Chitinophagaceae; genus Ferruginibacter. The sequence goes on along the minus strand of JBBSKH010000023.1, from coordinate 23,290 downwards.
TGGATCATTTTCATGCCAAGCAAATTGCCGATAGCCTGATAACCAAAAGTTTTATTGGTAAAATGTTGCCGGTAGAAACCAATATTCTAATATTCGAGGTGGTAGACAGCTATACTGCAGCAAGCTTTTGCGAGAGGATGAAAAACGACCAGGTACTGTGTATCCCAATTTCGGCTACGCAGGTGCGTATGGTGACCCACCTTGATGTAGATGGGGAAATGATAAAAAAAATACTGCAGGTGCTGGATGACATGTAATCTGGCAACTTACATTGATATCATGCAAACGATATTCAATATGCACAGATGCAACCGTCCCTTTATAATATTAAATTCATGGTTGATCATAACCATACAAATATTAAAATTTTATGTTCCCTTCTGTAAATCCCACAACAACTGAATCCTGGAAAGCACTTGAACAACATTATGCCTTGTTTGAGCAGGTAAAAATGAAAGACCTGTTTTTCAACGACCCGGAAAGATATCAACGGTTTTCGCTGCAACTGGAGGACATCATATTTGATTATTCTAAAAATATCATTACCGAAAATACCGTGGAAGTGTTACTGGATCTTGCCAAAGAATGTGGTCTTGCCGACGCTATCGAAGCCATGTTTACGGGCGAAAAAATAAACGGTACAGAAGACAGGGCGGTGTTGCATACTGCTCTTCGGAATTTTTCAGGCAAGCCAGTAATAGTAGGCGGACAGGATGTGATGCCTGAAATACAGCAGGTGCAGGCACAGATGAAATCTTTTTGCTATAAACTTCACAGCGGCGAATGGGAAGGCTTCAGCGGAAAGAAAATTAAATACCTCGTAAATATTGGCATTGGCGGAAGCGACCTTGGGCCCGTAATGGTAACGGAAGCATTGAAGCCTTACCAGGTTGCAGGGATTGAAAGCTTTTTTGTAAGCAATGTAGACGGCACCCATATTGCCGAAACTTTAAAGAAAGTGGTGGCGGATGAAACACTATTCTTTATTGCCAGCAAAACTTTTACTACCCAGGAAACCATGACCAATGCACATACTGCAAGGCAATGGTTCTTAAAAAACGGCGCTGAAGAAAAAGATATTGCCCGCCATTTTGTTGCACTAAGTACCAATAAGGAAGCGGTAGAAAAATTTGGGATAGACGCAGACAACATGTTCGTTTTCTGGGACTGGGTGGGTGGCAGGTATAGTTTATGGAGCGCCATCGGCCTTTCGATAGCAGCATCCATCGGGTACGACCATTTCGAACAATTATTAAAGGGTGCATACAGTACAGATCAGCATTTTCGCAACACAAGCTTCGATAAAAATATTCCTGTATTGATGGCATTGGTGGGCATCTGGTACCGTAATTTTTTCAATACCGCTACCGAGGCAATTTTGCCTTATGATCAATACATGCACCGCTTTGCCGCCTATTTTCAGCAGGGAAATATGGAAAGCAACGGCAAGTATGTAGATCGTAATGCTGAAAAAGTTACTTACGAAACCGGACCGGTTGTATGGGGAGAACCCGGCACGAATGGACAACATGCATTTTACCAGTTGATTCACCAGGGAACTTCGATGATACCCTGCGATTTTATTGTGCCTGCACAAACCCATAACCCTGTTGGAGACCATCATGAAAAGCTGGTAAGTAATTTCTTTGCACAAACGGAGGCTTTGATGATGGGGCAACCGCATGAAAATCCTTACCGTGTTTTTGAAGGTAACAGGCCAACCAATTCGTTTCTTATTAAAAAAATAACGCCTTACACATTAGGGCAATTGATTGCATTATATGAGCACAAAATTTTTGTGCAAGGTGTCATCTGGAATATCTACAGTTTTGACCAATGGGGTGTGGAACTTGGAAAGGTACTTGCCGGGAAAATCTTACCCGAGCTGGGAGGTACTGCACCGGTTGAAACCCATGACAGCAGTACCAACGGACTGATCAACCAGTTTAAAAGCTGGCGCTAGATATGTATTAGCCATAAAAAAAATGCTCTCAAACCAGAGAGCATTTTTTTTAAGTTAGTTTGGTAACACTATTTTTTACCACTTATCTACTTCTTCCTCACTTCCGTTATCTAACGGAACGTCAGATGAAGCTGCAGGCTCTGTAGGTTCCGCTGCTGCAGCTGGTATATTAATGTCTTCTTCTTCTATTTCGTTTGCGGCCGGCACAACTGCAGGAGCTTCGTAGCTGCCTTCTGGCTTGTTGTTTTCGTCAGCACCTTCGTATGGGGTATCATGGTTGAAGGCATCGAAATCAAAATCTGGCATCAGTTCGGTCTTCACGTAGTCAATCGCTTCTCCAAGTCCTTTTATAAACTTATTAAAATCTTCTTTATACAAAAAGATCTTGTGCCTGTCGTACCCATCAGAATCAAAGCGTTTGCGGCTCTCAGTTATGGTCAGGTAAAAGTCGCTTCCGCGGGTTTCTCTTACATCAAAAAAGTAAGTTCTGCGCTTTCCAGCTTTTATGCGTTGACTGTAAACGCTTTCCATTTTTTTGTCGTTGTTTTCGTACGCCACTGTTTTTCTTTTTTTTAGATTTAATGTTTCATTTAGACTCCGGCAAAGATAAAATTGTTTTTGATATAGCAAAATTTAGTGGAAAACAGTTTTTATTCTTCTGAAATGCTGCCTGCATCTGGGTTTTCATGCTTTTGTTGACGTTGGTACATCTCTGCATACATTCCATTTAATGCTAATAATTGCTGGTGTGTTCCCTGTTCTGCAATCCTGCCATCGTCCATCACCACTATGTTGTCAAAATTAAAAAGGGAGAATATGCGGTGTGTAATGATGACTGCAGTTTTGTCCTGCAGGTAATCGTAAAGGTTGCCGATAATGGCTTTTTCCGTTCTTGCGTCTACTGCACTCAGGCAGTCATCAAATATTACAATGTTGGGATCTTTTATCATTGCACGGGCAATAGATATCCTTTGTTTTTGTCCGCCACTTAAGGTAACGCCCCGCTCCCCCACCATGGTGTTCATGGCTTCAGGAAACTGGTTAATCTCGTTTAAAATACTGGCCTGCCGGGCGGCTTCTTTTACTTCTTCGTCGCTGGCGTTGCTCTTTCCAAATTTAATATTGTTCTTAATGCTGTCACTAAAAAGAAATACATCCTGCGGCACATAACTTAGTTGGGAACGCAGGTGCTGCAATTGAATTTTTTGAACGTTAAGTCCGTCATAAGTAACTGTTCCTTTATCCGCATCGTACATCCGCAACATCAGTTGTGCAATGGTAGACTTGCCCGAACCTGTTTTTCCTACAATGGCTATCTTCTCTCCTTTCTTAATTTCCAGCGAAAAATCTTTGATGGCTTTGATGCCGGTATGCGGATAGGTAAAATCCACTTTTTCGAATCTGACATTACCCTGGATATCATGTGCTGCGGCTCCAGCATTGTTCATTATAACCGGCTCTGTTAACAGGAATTCATTAATGCGTCGTTGAGATGCAACCGCCCGCTGGGTCATGCTGGCCGTCCAGCCAATGGCACTTACGGGGAAGGTGAGCATCTGGATATACATGACAAATTCGGCGATCTTACCAACGGATGCGCCAGGCACATTGTTCACTACATCTAACCCGCCAACCATAATGGTAATCAGCGTGCTAAGGCCTATCAACAAAGCCATGCTGGGGAAATAGATAGCTTCTGTTTTTGCCAGGCTAAGGGCATTAGTCTTATAGTCCTCGCTGTTCTGTGTAAAAAAACGGAGCATCGACTTTTCCTGCACAAAAGATTTGATAACCCTGATGCCGGAATAAGATTCCTGCGCATTGCTGGTGAGGTTACTCAGCATCGCCTGTATGCGCTCGCTTTTTTTGTTGATGATGGTGTTTACAAAATAGATTGACATGGCCAGTAGCGGCAACGGGAATAAGGCCACTACGGTTAGTTTAACATCGCTGCGAAGCATAAAGAATACGCTAAAACCAATAACCGCTGCAAGGTTGATGAAATACATAATGGCAGGCCCTGTGTACATGCGCACCCTGCTCACATCTTCAGAAATACGGTTCATCAGGTCGCCGGTGCTGTTGCGTTTATAAAACTGGGTATCTAACTGCTGGTAATGTTTAAAAATTTCATTCTTCTGGTAAAACTCAATATGGCGGCTCATTACAATGATCGTTTGCCGCATCAGGAACATGAATACACCACTAATAACTGCCAGCAAAATAAGGATAATGCCCGCATACAACACTTTGGTTTCAAAATTCTGCGCATCAAAATTTTCTATGATCTTTCGCACCAAAATATCATAACTCTCTTTTGAGCGAAGCAACACCTGGCTTTTTTTCTCTGGGTTGGAGCGGATAGTTTGCACCACGGTATTAACTACATACCCTGTTATTTGGGGCGCCAGTATTCGAAAATAATTGGTGAGGATCACAAACACAATTCCCAGTAAAAAAAGGCGCCGGTATTTCCAGAAGTATTTATTGAGGGTAGATAATTGAGTCATGAGGGGCAAAATTAATTAATAATTTACAACCGCTCTCTAATTGATTCTGTTACACCGGGCATTAGAAATTTACCACAGCTCTTTGTTCATGGCTGCTAAATGCGGCTTCAATAAGCAGGATCACATCTCTTGCCTGGCTGGCTGTTACAGGCGGCGCTGCATCATGGCGAATAGCCTGGTAAACTCCTTCATAAAATTCTGTGTAGTTACCTTTTAGCGAAGGCAGGTATTCCCTGTTGGCTTTGCCGTCAATAAGGTTACTCAGCAACCCACTTTCCCCGGCGGGTTCTACTCCATAAAGCGGATCATTGGGTAGCATACCTGCCTCCAGTTGTGCTTCCTGCACATCCGTCTTTGGCTTGATGAAAGAGCCTTTTCTTCCATGCAATATATAACCGGGCAAAGGTTCTCTTACAATGTAACTTCCCTTTATGCGTACCCGCTTTGTAGGATAATAAAGCAGTACTTCAAAGTAATCGTCTACGGCCGAATCAGGGCGCATGGTCATGATATCGGCAAAAACAGCCACCGGCATGCCGAATAGCTGCAACGCCTGGTCAAGGAGGTGGCTCCCAAGGTCATACAATGCGCCAGTACCCCTCACGTCAATCTCCTTATGTTTCTTCGGGCTGAGTGCCGTTTTAAATCGGTCAAAATGAAATTCAGCTTCCACGATATCGCCAATGAGCTGTTGTTCCAGCACGGAATGGATGGTCTTAAAATCGCTGTCGTACCTGCGGTTCTGGTAAACAGTTAGCATCAGTGATTTAGCTGCCGCAATTGCTATCAGCTCATCAGCCTGGACTGTGGTTACGGTAAAGGGTTTTTCGCAAACTACGTGCTTGCCCGCCAGCAGCGCCATTTTGGTGTGTTCGTAATGTAAAACGTTGGGGGTATTCACCACTACCAGTTCAACCTGTTCATCTGCCAGCATATCCTGCAGCAGCCTGTATTGCTTTACTTGCGGATATTCTTTTTGAGCTTCGTTGCTGCTGCGTTCCCAAACTGCATAAAAATTAAAACCGGGATGGGTGTGCAGGAATGGCGCATGAAATACGGAGCCACTCATACCAAAGGAACAAACCGCTGTGTGTATTTTTATCATACCAATGTTTTAATAGCTTAAGCGTGAAGTCAAATATAATTCCTTTAAGATTGCCAGCGCTTCAACGCTTTTTATGGCAGTAAGTTGGTGAACCTTTTTTTGATGCCTAAATTGCAACTTAATTTCCTGGTATGAAACATTACAACAACCTGATATTACTGGCAATTCCACTTTTGTTTTTTTCTTGTACTTCTTCAAGAAAAGCTATAACAAAAGATGATGGAAAAATTACTGTACAGTTACTGCAGGTGAATGATGTGTATGAAATTGCGCCGGTAGAAGCCGGCAAAGCAGGAGGAATGGCAAGGGTAGCTACGGTAAAAAAAGAGTTACTGCAACAAAATGCAAATACCTACCTGGTAATGGCCGGCGATTTTTTGAGCCCATCCGTTTATAACAGTCTGAAATATGAAGGCAAACGCATACGGGGCCAGCAAATGGTGGAAGCGATGAATGCCGCCGGAATGGATATAGCGGTGTTTGGCAACCATGAGTTTGATATTTCCGAAGAAGATTTACAAAGCCGTATAAACGAATCCAGTTTCAGTTGGATTGCTTCCAACAGTTTTCATCAAACGAATACAGGTATTATTCCGTTTGTAAAATCGGATGCAACAGGCAATCATAATATTCCTGCTTCCTATATCATGAATGTGAAGGATGCTGATGGAACTGCCGCCAGGATTGGGTTCATCGGCATTAATATTCCATTTAACAAAGCTCCTTATGTAAGCTATACTGATCCGATTGCAACGGCCGTATCATTATACAATTCAATTAAAGATTCCTGCGATGCAGTAATCGCCATTACGCACCAGTTAATGGCAGATGATATCCTGCTGGCAAAAACTTTACCTGGGCTTGCTGCCATCATTGGTGGCCATGAGCACGATATGCGCTACCAGCAGGTGGGCGATGTAGTTATTTCTAAAGCTCATGCCAATGCACGGTCCGTTTATGTTGTGAAGTTGCAGGTAGATAAAAATAAGCATAGCCACCGTGTAAAATCAACGTTGAAAATGATTGACGAAAAAGTGGCACTTGATAGTGCTACCAACCTGGTAGTACAAAAATGGGGAGCCATTGCGGTAGCTAACTATGCGTCCATTGGCTTCGATGCAAATAAGATCGTGTTGAAACAAGGCGAACCGCTGGATGCAAGGGAGGCTACCATTCGGCGAAGCAAAACTAATTTTTCTACATTGATCGTTAGGGCCATGGAAACTGCAGCGCCGCAGGCTGATATTGCGATCGTTAACTCCGGATCCATTCGCCTGGATGATGTTTTATATCCACCAGTTACGCAATATGATATCCTGCGCAGCCTTCCTTTTGGTGGTGGCATTGTGGAAGTTGATATGAAAGGCAGTTTGTTGTTGCAAATTTTAAAAGCTGGTAGAAATAATGTGGGCATAGGAGGCTTCCTGCAATATTCAGAAACCCTATCCTACGATACAACGAAATCTGAATGGACTTTCAAGAATCAACAGGTTGCACCGGAAAAAGTATACAGGGTGGCCCTTACCGACTTCATGATGACCGGCGGTGAAGCAAATATGAATTTCTTAACGAAAACTAACCCGGCTATCGTAAAGGTATACCCGCAGGAAACTGCTATCACCGATGCAAGAAGTGATATTCGCCTTGCCATCGTACGGTATATGGAGCAATTAGATAAATAACTCCGTTTGTGTATGAACTTCAAAGCGAATATTTACCAACACTTTAAAGACCTGCTTTCAAACAAAATAAAAGCATTGCGGGAGGAACTGGAGGCGCTTGCTACAAGTGCAGCTTCCGAAACAAAAAGTACTGCTGGCGATAAACATGAAACAGCGCTGGCAATGCTCCAGATTGAACAGGAAAACAAGCGCAGGCAATTGAAGGAATGGCAGGAGCAAATGGCCGTTTTTAACCGGATTGATCCTTCCATCGTTTCGGCAGATGTAAGGATTGGCAGCCTGGTGGTAACAGACCAAGGCCGGTTTTTTATATGTGTGGCATTAGGAAAGGCAATGGTAGAAGGCCAGCAGGTGTATGCGCTGTCGCCTGCATCGCCGCTGGGCAAGCAACTGGCCGGCGCAAAGGAGCAAGATACAATTGCAATGAACGAGCGGTTGTATAAAATTATTTCGTTGCATTAAACATAGTCCTCAACAAAAAATATTATACCAGTTTTTTAAATGTAGATTCACATAAATAATCATCAAATATGGCAACAAAGATCACAGTAAAAGATAATGGCTCTCTATTGGTTCAGGGCGATTTTGAATTGGTAGATAAAGATGGAAATGCATATGACCTGGGTGGCCGGGAAACAATTTCTATCTGCCGTTGCGGACTCTCTCAAAACAAACCTTTTTGCGATGGCTCTCACAAAGGACATTTTGAGCATGAAGCAAAAGCATTTGCACTTCCTCCTAAAAAAACGTTGTAGCGTTTTTTGATGTATCGTCAATCGTGGGTTAGTTGTTCAGCGTTAATTGTATGCCCGGCTGTACGGTTAAGGCACCTGCTGGCAACTCAACCGCAATAGAAAAGCAATTGGTATTGGCCGTTACCAGTACGGCATGGCGTATAGTGACGGCTGCATTAGCCGGAGGTGCCACTCCGCCCAACCAGGTAGCTGGTACATGCCAGTTGCCGTTGGCAGCAGAAATGTATTCGGGCACCGGGCCGGACACAACCCCACCTGATAGTATTTTGGAGGCAAAAATATCTTCCTGGTATTCAAGCCCGTTACGCCGGTCGTACCAGCTTATGATAGCATTTCCCAAACCAGAATGTTCCATAAATATATTTGCAGGTTGGAAAGCCGGCGGATTAGAAACGATGATGCCGTTACTATTCCATAGCAGGACGCCGGTGCTACTTATTTTTTGTACCCTTAGGTCCTGAGAAGCCACAGCCTCATAAGCAACCATATAATTTCCAAGTTCGTCTGGCAGCATAGCAGATCCTCCAGGCTGCTGGCCGGCTGCTGAAACCGCAACTCCATTGGCCGCCCATATCTTGGCACCAGCAGCATTTATTCGCTGCAGCAATAGTTGCTCATTATCCTGGTTATTGTAACAGGCCGTAATGCCGGACTGCCCGTCTGCTACCAAAGTTTGCAGGAATTGATTACCGTTATTATCACTTACCGGAACTCCGTTCGCCAGCCATTGCGACTGACCCAGGTTGTTCAGACGTTGAGCGTACACATCTACATTGGTAGGAATACCATTGGTACCGGGCACATCATTTCTGTAATCGTTATAAACCACAATTGCCCCACCCGACGAATCGCTTACTGCGTTGGTAATATTGTTTATCTGCTGGTTGCCGGTTGCGGTGCATACTGCTGCAGCATTGCCCGTCCATAACAATGTACCGGCACCGCTTATACGCTGGGCATAGATGTCAGTATTCGACAGGGTGTTGGTCATCACATAACTATAGTTGGTGCCATTTGCATCATTGCGGGTATCAAGGAAAAAGAAGATGGCGCCGTTACTGCCATCACTCACTATTGCTCTGCCGCCACGGAAGCCTGTTGCCGTGCAAAGTTGTACGCCATTGGCTGCCCATTGTGCTGTACCCATGCTGTTGAGGCGCTGTGCACTTAGCTGTATATCGCTGCTGTTGTTGTTCCAGGTCCAGGAAACAATGACACCGCCTGCGCCATCGCTGCATAATACTGGGTCATAATTATGCGTACTAGTCGTGTTGGTAACCCTGGTGCCATTGGCCGCCCAGCTAGCGGTACCGCTTGCATTAAGATGTTGAATATAAATTTCTGCGTTGCTGCTGTGCCGTTGGTCGCTCCAGGCAAGGAAAGTTCCACCTGCTCCGTCACTAATGGCCGATACTTCGCCTTGGTTACCAACCGCATTGCAAATGATAAGTGGGTCGTTGGCAGGCGCCCATTGCAGGCTTCCGACCCTTGAGATGCGTTGGGCATAAATATTATCTGCATTTTGGGCGAAGAAGTATATAGCTCCCCCGTTTCCGTCGCTAACCGTTGCCAATAACAGGTCGGCGGCAGAAGTATGCGCCACAAGGTTGTTTATATTAGAATTCTGATTCCATTGAGCAATGGAACTGGTGGAAATACATAACGCCGTAATAATTACTAACAGTCTCAAAAGCAAGTCTTTCGCAGTAAAATACAAATGATATTTTACTATTGTCACAATTGCGGAAAATTATTTCGGGTATACGTGGCAGGCCTTCAAAAATGAGCAAAAAAAACGCCTGTGTTAAACAGGCGTCTGATGTCTTATGTATTTTTTAGCTTATCTCAACTTTTTCCATCACATCACCGGCCTGTATGCTGTCAATAATATCTACGCCGTCAATGATCTTTCCGAAGCAGGTATGTGTGCCATCCAGGTGTTTGGTACCCTGCCTGTTGTGGCATATAAAAAACTGGGAGCCACCGGTGTTTGGTCCACGATGTGCCATGCTCAAGACACCCCTGTCGTGAAATTGCTTTTCAGCCTTGGTCTCACATTGAATAGTATAACCCGGGCCACCTGCACCAGTACCTTCGGGGCAACCACCCTGTATCATAAAATCAGGAATAACCCTGTGAAAAGTAAGCCCGTTGTAAAAGCCCTCTTCCACCAGTTTTTTAAAGTTACCGGCTGCAATCGGGGTTGCATCGTCATAAAGTTCAAAAGTTAATACACCCTTATTGGTGTGAATCTTTCCTTGTGTAAGTGTTGAATTGTTCATATAAATATTTGTATTTTTTGTGGACGCAAGTTACAACTAATTGTTTTTCACGTCCAGCATTTGAAGGAATAACATAACGCCTTGATGGAAAAACATGTTTAATTATTCGAATGTTTATTCAATACTTCCAGCAGACTTGCTTTAGGTACAACGCCACTTTGCCGCCATAATACTTTGCCATTTTTGAACAGTATCAATGTTGGTACACCTTGTACCTGGTAATCACTGGCGGCTGCCTGGTTCTTGTCTACGTCAACTTTTACTATGGTTATACTATCACCAACCGTATCTTTTACATCTTTTAAAATAGGCGACATTGTTTTGCAAGGCCCGCACCAGGTGGCAAAAAAATCAACCAGCACCGGTTTGTCAGATTGTATAAGGTTATTAAAAGTCATGATTAACAATTTTAGCTTTATAACAAACAAAAAAGGTGCCGCTAAGGCTGGGTCTTATCCAAATAGATCAGAACTCAGGTAACGATCGCCCCTGTCGCAGGCAATAAATACCAACAGCCCTTCTTCTAATTCTTTGGCCAACTGCAAGGTTGCAAAGGCCGCACCACCACAACTGGCTCCGGAGAATATCCCCTCCTTTAATGCCAGTTCCCGAGCGGTTGATTCGGCATCAGCCTGTGCAATATCGATGGTACGATCTACCCTGCTGGCATCAAAAATTTTAGGAACATATGCTGCAGGCCATCGCCTGATACCTGGTATGCTGGATCCCTCTGTAGGCTGGCAACCTATGATCTGTATATCGGGATTTTTTTCTTTTAAAAAAACAGAACAGCCCATAATGGTGCCAGTTGTACCCATCGAACTTACAAAATGCGTGATCTTTCCGTCTGTATCTTTCCAAATTTCGGGGCCGGTGGTTTTATAATGTGCCTGGTAATTATCAGGATTGGCAAACTGGTCCAATTTGTAGTAAGCCCCACTAGCCGCTTGCTCGTCTGCATAGTCACGGCAGGTTTCCATGTTTTCCAGCAAAGTTACTTTGGCGCCAAAGGCCTGCATGCTCAACACCCTCTCCCGTGTAGAACTGGAGGGCATCACGAGTTCTATCTTCAGGTTAAAGAGATTAGCCATCAGTGCCAGTGCAATACCGGTGTTGCCGCTGGTAGCTTCTATTAGTCTAGTGTCTTTATTTATATCACCTCTCTCCAATGCACTACGCAACATATTAAGTGCCGGCCTGTCTTTTACACTACCACCCGGATTATTGCCTTCCATTTTTGCAAAAATCCTTACCGCCGGGTTGGGATTCATTCTTGTAAGTTCAACCAGCGGAGTGTTGCCTACCGTATCTAATATAGTGCCCATTTGGTTAATTTTTTATTGAGAATTTGCCGGCTACAACCGTTATTTCAGGTTTATGGAATACCAAAGAACCGGCCGGCACAGATTGGGTAAGCCATACATTACCGCCAATTACGGAGCCTTCACCCACGATGGTATCGCCGCCCAAAATTGTAGCACCCGAATATATTAATACATTGTCCTTAATGGTAGGATGCCTTTTTTGAAAAGCCTGGTTCTTATTTACACTTAATGCACCGAGTGTAACGCCCTGGTACATCTTTACATTTTTACCGATGATGCATGTTTCACCTATAACAATCCCTGTACCGTGATCCATCATAAAATATTCTCCAATGCTGGCATTGGGATGAATATCAATACCGGTTTTACTATGGGCATATTCTGTGAGAATACGTGGCAGCAACGGCACCTGCAGCCCATGCAATACATGTGCTATCCTGAAAAAACACAATGCAAAAAAACCGGGATATGCCCGCACTACTTCAAACTCGGTAGTGGCGGCAGGGTCTCCCATATGCGTAGCCGTTACATCGGTATTTAGCAAGCGATAAATTTCTGGAAGGTCATTAAAGAATTGCTTACTTACGGCTTCGTTATTGCAATCGTAACAAGCTTTGGTGGCATTCATAATACGCACCAGTTCCTTTTCCAGTTTATGCAGGTCGTCTGCAATAGATGCCGTGGATGTATGCGCTACATCAGACAGTTGTGGATATAAAATGCTGATGAGCTTTAGCGCCCAACCTGCAATAATTTCATTGGAGGGCACCTGTTCTTTCAACTGCTGTTTCTTGAAAATATGTTGTAAAAATGCGTCGTTCATAACTACAATTCTTGGTCACGATTAAGCTCCAGGGTCCACCCTATTTCGGTTCCTCCTCTGCGTAGCGTTTCGGCCACGGAGCAATATTTTTCTATGGATAAATTAACAGCCCTCGTGGCTTTGTCTTCATCAATATCTCCGGAAAGGAAAAAATGGATATTTACTTTCTCCCATAATGCTGGAATTTTATTTTCTTCCCGGTAACCATCCACAACTATTTTAATAGCGGTAATTGTTTGTCTTTGTTTTTGAAGAATAGCTACCAGGTCAATGGCGCTGCAGGAGCCCAACGCAGCCAATAATAATTGCATAGGCCTGAAGCCGCTATCGTTACCGCCGGTGGCACTACTGCTGTCTGAACTAAGTACATGGCCCATTTCATCTTTTATTTCAAAGCCATAATCGCCTTTTGTGCGGTTCATTTCTATTGATACCATACTTGTGATTTTGATATTGCAAAATTAGTCAACTAATGTTGGTTAATTGTTTCGTGGTAGTTTACTACGCTGATTTTTTCCGCAATTCAAAAACCATTAATGCGGAAGTTGCTCTCTGAACCTGCCATATACCCAGGTTCCTGCAATGGCACTAAGTATAGTAACCGCTATAACGGTAATACCTGTGCCTAATTGGGCAAACAGCGGGCCGGGACATGCACCTGTAATAGCCCATCCAAAGCCAAAAAGCAAACCACCATAAATCTGTCCTTTGTTGAATTTCTTTGCCGGAAGTTCAATCTTTTCGCCGTAAATGGTTTTTACATTCAATTTCTTGATGATGAGAATTGAAATGATTCCCACCACAACTGCTGAACCTATAACACCGAACATGTGAAAGCTTTGCAGGCGAAACATTTCCTGTATACGGAACCAGGAAATAACTTCTGATTTTACGAGGATGATACCGAACAGCGTACCAGCCAATAGATATTTAAAATTAAACCACCATGGATGGTTAAGAGATGATTCGTTCACGCAATTGCTATCTAAGGAACGTACTTCAAAATCATTATCCGGTACATGAGTTGTTTGCTTATTTAGTGTGCCAGTTGACATGCTTAATATTTTAAAATGTATGGTAAAATAAAGTTGGCCATAATAAAACCGCCCGCCATAAAACTGATGGTTGCAATAAGGGACGGAACCTGCAGGTTAGACAGGCCCATAATGGCATGCCCTGATGTACAACCGCCTGCGTACCTTGTGCCAAAGCCCACGAGGAAACCACCAAAGACCATAAAGAACAATCCTTTCAACGTGAGCAAATTTGCCCATGTAAATATTTCAACAGGCAACAGATTGTTTTGCCGGGCAATACCATAGCTATTCATTTCTTCCAACAGTTTTGGATTCAATGCACCTGGCTCAGCACTCATCAGGAAAGAAACCACTAATACGCCTCCCAATATTACCCCGGCAACAAAGAACAGGTTCCACAATTCCTTTTTCCAGTCGTAACTAAAGAACGGGATCTTAGATGGAATACAGATGGCACATACATGCCGCAGCGAGGAAGATATGCCCAGAGTTTTGTTGCCTAGGATGAGCAATGCGGGTACCATCAAGCCTATCAGTGGACCAGCCACATACCAAGGCCAGGGTTGTTTTATAAATTCTATCATTGAGAAATGGTTATTTTAAATGAATACAAAGTTCTTTGTTAATGCAACAAACCATTAAATGGATCAGTTAAAATCTTTTATGGCTTCACCAAGATCATATACAGTAACGGAATGGTTGAGCGCAGCCTGAATTAATGAACTGCCGGCTGCACTCCTGTAACCACCGGCACAATGCACCACGATTGGTTTACCGGTTGGTATTTCATTAATGCGCTGCCGCAACGATGCTAATGGAATGGCAATACTGCTCTTGAAGATTTTATTTTCTTCTACTTCCGAATCATTTCTAACATCTATAATAGTAAAGTCTGCAGGCGATTTTTTGAATGCTTCCATGTTTAATGCAGGAGTTGTTTCTGATGCGCTGTTTATTATAAAGGCTGCGGCCACCTGGGCTTCGTACCCAATTGCAGCAGACCTTTCCAATGCTTGTTGCAATTCATTTGTTGTTGCAGCAGCAATATAAAATGGCTCGTCAGGCTGAATGATACTTCCCAGCCATGTTTCCATTTTGCCGTTTAACATCAGGTTTACAGAATGAGGTAAATGCCCGTTTTTAAAACTTGCCTGGTTGCGTGTGTCTACTATCCAAAGTTCGGGTTGTAATGCTGCTTTATCATCAGTTGAACTGATGGGTTCCTTGATATCGATCTTTGCAATACTCTTATTAAATGCCGGTGCGCCCTGCCGGTTCAGTTCCACATCAAAAGGAAAATAAGCAGGAATGAATGGCTGATCTTGCAACAGCTCTTTTACAAATTCCGCTTCTGTAGCTTCCTGTAAACACCAGTTGGTCATTTTTTCTGCGGCTATCGTGCTGCTTGCAGCATCGCTTAATGCCTTGCCGCAAAGTGTGCCGGCTCCATGCGCAGGATATACCAAAACATCACCATTCAACGTGGCCAGTTTGTTCCTTAATGAATGGTACATTTCGCCTGCAAGTTGTGCACGGGTTGCTTTTATGTTACCGGCATTTTCCCTAAGGTCGGGCCTGCCACAATCTCCAATAAACAAAGTATCGCCGGTGAACACAGCTTTCTGCTTTCCTTCATGTTCCAGCAAAATGCTGATACTATCGGGCGAATGCCCGGGCGTATTCAGCGGCGTAAGCCTAATCGTTCCAATCACGATCTCATCGCCCTCATCAAACGAAATATGTTTATAGCCTGCATTCACCAATTTGCTAACGTAAATATCGGCACCTGTTGTATCGGCAATTTCTAAATGGCTACTTACAAAATCGGCATGTGGATGTGTTTCAATAATACCAGTGATGATGGCATCATTTTTCGCAGCATATGCCAGGTACGGGCCAGGGTTACGGGCAGGATCTACTAATATGATCTTTCGCTCACACTCACTTAAAATGGCGTAACTATAATGCGACAGGTTCTTGTCTTCCCACTGTTTTATCTTCATCTTTTATTTTTTATTTTGAATACAAAGTTCGTAATATAACAGGGCACTTTCCGTGACTTCAGTCACGGTTCAGCACCCTTATAAAAATAGCTCTTTAACTATGATATAAACGCCCATAATGAGTACAAACCAGCCAAATCCTTTTTTGAGGCTTTGCGGTTTAATCTTTTTGTTTAATGCACTGCCAATGATGATGCCAATGATGGCCATACCCATAATTTCTAACAGGAACCGCCAATCTATGTCAAAATGACCAAGGTCGCCGGTAAAGCCCAGCAAAGAATTAAGTGCTATGATCAATAGTGATGTACCGATCGCTTTTTTCATGGGTAATCCCACCACAATTACCAGCGTAGGAATCAGCAGGAACCCACCGCCTGCTCCCAGCAGCCCGGTAACAATACCAATCAGCATGCCCAACAACAGCAATTTTCCTGTTTGAAATTTGCCTCCAGTAGTTTTCTCAGGTTCTTCAATGGCTTTCCCATTTCTGATCATGGATAGCGATGCTGGCACCATTAGTGCCGCAAACAGCAGCATGGTTAGTATGCCGTGGGTAACCTCGAAGTTGCCAATGGAAAAAAGGTGATGGGGAATATTTGGGATCAGGTATTTGCGGGTAAGAAATACGGTAGTGATGGAACTTAAGCCAAACAGCAAAGTGGTGGATATACTCACTTGTTTTTTCCTGAAATTGCTGAAAGCACCTACGATGCTGGTAGCGCCAACAATTAATAAAGAGTATGAGGTGGCCAGTACAGGATCTACTCCAAAAATATACACCAGTACCGGAACGGTTAAAATGGAACCTCCCCCACCGATAAGGCCAAGTGATAAACCAATTAATATTGCAGCTATAAAACCAATGATAACCATGTAATTTTCTTTAATGCAATATTGAGTGAAATACAGGTGCCGTTCCGTGATATTAGTCACGGCATTACAAACCGAGATCAATTATTTCAACCACCGAGCCTTGCTGCCGTATCAGTCCCTTTTCTGATAATTTTTTCAAGAGCCGGGAAATTACTTCCCTTGAAGAGTTTAGGTCCTGTGCCATTTGGGTAATAGATGTATCGATGGTATTTGTTTGGAGGTTTTGCTGGTGTTGCTTCAGGTAATATACCAGTCGTTCATCCATTTTAGAAAAGGCAATGGCATCTATTGTTTTAAGCAACTCCTCAAAACGGCTCCTGTAAGAGCCCACCACAAACCGGTACCAGGAGGGATATTTGTTCATCCATGTTTCCATAAACTCCAGCGGAATGCTCAGCAAGGTTACGTTAGTAAGTGATTTGGCAAGTATCTCACTAGTTTCGTGCCGTGCGGCACATACCATAGAAAGCGAACATGCCTGCCCGCTGCCAAGGTGGTAAATAAAAAATTCTTTGCCGGCATCATCTTCTCTATACAATTTAACAATGCCATCCAGAATGAGCATGGTTGACCGGATGGTTTGTCCCACCTTGAGCAAGGTTTCTCCTGCAGGCAGTTCTGTAACCACGCCATGCAATACTATTTCATCATATAGTTCGGGCTCAAGGTCGGGGAAAATTTGTTGTAGCTGATGCTTGTCCATTTGCATCAAAAGTACAACTGTGGGTTAACACATGGCCGTAATAGTGCAGACTATCCAAAAGGATTAGATTTATTGCAGCAGCATTTCCCTAATTTTTCGTTACCGGCAGGGCAAATGCTTACAGGTTATTAGTGAGCCTGCAGGCATAAAGTATCATCGTTTTTATTGCAGCCCCGTAAAATTCAGCGTTACAATACTTTTCTAATATTATTGGCCACTAAACACAACATTATTGTAAATTGGAACCGAACAGTTTAATAATTATGCATCTGCCAAAACTCAATTTTTTTTTCTTGCTGCTTTTCTTATGCTGTTCCGGAACCGGAAAAGCCCAATCGGCGCAGGGGTATGAACGGTACAATTCCTTTCAGTTTAATGTAAACGAGGGGCTCCTGCAAAGCCATATAGATGACATTGCAATAGATAAATTTAATTTTGCCTGGCTAAGTTTTGCAAATGGCATACAAAGATTTGATGGTGTAGGTTTCACTAATATAGCCACCCAGCCAGGTTTGCCTGACGATAAATATTGTAGTTTTTATGTTTTAGAAGATAGTTCGCTACTTATTAATCACAGCTTTGGTTTAACAAAATACAATGCAGAACAGGGCAGTTTTAAACTTGTATTTTCTTACGGGCAGAAGCAAAACACAACATCAAAAATTGTGGGTACTGATAAGAATTTCCTGTATATATTATTATTTGATGGAGAACTGTTGACACTGGACAAACAACATTTTTCGCTGGTATCAAGAAAGAAGTTATTAAATTATTACACCCCTTCAGGTAAAGGCTATTTCCTTATCTCAGATTTACTAGGCGACCATTTTGCTGTAGTGAGTAATGACCGTATAACTTTATTTAATGTTCAATCAGGCAAGCCAATAGCTGAATCGGGTAAAATTGAAAATATTTATGGAACTAGTATCACCCTGTTTTCATCATCAGCGGTTGGTTTTTTTGTAAATGAAAATGAAATTGTCGTTGAAAAATATTGGGATACAAAATCGAACCTTGTCATTTCTAAACACAGACTGGATGCGCCAGCTGTAAAGCCCTTCAGAAGCGCCTACCTTCAAACAGAAAAAAGTATCTATCAGTCATATTTTAACAGGCTGTTTAAGAAGAGCCGGCACAATATCAAATTGCCAAATAGCGAAGTGGTTACTTTACAAAACAGCCCCATAGCCAATGATGCCGTTATTTATAAGTTAAAGGAAGATCATTTCGGTAAATTGTATATGCTTACCATAAACAGCGGCCTTTTAGTTGTTATGCCCAATATTTACGAGCTTAAATATTTTGGTATAGAAGGTTACCGGCAAAATTTTACTACTGTAGTTCAGGTTGATAAAAGGAATAATCGTGTGTACGTTGGAACTTTTGGAAATGGACTGCTCATTTTTGATACATTGCAGCATTTGCAAAAACATATAAAAAGTTTACCGGGAGAACAGGATTTGTTTACTCCAATAGGTGTTGTACCGCTGGCAAAAAATAAATATATGATCATGTGCTTCGGGGGCAAAGAGGGATGGGTGCTAAAAAATGACGAGTTAGTTTCAAAACCTATTCCTATTTATAATTATGCAAAAGGCACTATAAACCCCATAAACTATTACGGAAATACGATAATTGATAAAAATGGAAAATGGTGGCTTGAAACAAGTCCTTCCTTATATGATATCAATGAAGATAAGATCATAGAATACGATACTCCTTCTTATTTAACTATGGGAGGCGTTTTTTTTAAAGATGAATTTGTTTGTTTTTCTTATGACCGTTTGGTGTTTATTGATTTAACAACCAGGAAAACCCGAAGTTATAAACTGCCCAATACCGGCGGAGTAAGATGTATGGCAGTAAGGGAAAATACGGTATGTATTGGTGGCAACAAGGGCGTATTTATTGTAAGTGGCAACGGAAAAATGTTGAAACAGTATAACAAAGAAAGCGGCCTTCCTGATGAATGTATCTATTCTATTATTGTAGATAAAAATAATGATCTCTGGTGCAGTTCCAATCGTGGCATTTTTAAAATAAACCAGCAGGGAAAGATAACCAGGTTAACTAAAGAAGATGGACTGCAGGAGAATGAATTCAACACCAATGTGTCAACAAGTGCAGATGACGGAGAATTGTATTTTGGTGGGGTAAATGGTGTAACCGCATTTTACCCTGCTTCAATAGCATCTTTTAAACCTCCCGGCAATATTTATTTTACAGCAATAAAAGTAAATAATAAAAATTATACAAGGAATGCTACGGCCATCTGGAATACAAATTCATTGGATTTAGATTATAATGAAAATTCGTTAGCCTTCAATTTTGTGGCCCATTCCAACAGCATTCCTTCCCAGTTTGTTTACCAGTATAAAATGGAAGGGGTAGATAAAGAATGGCTGCAGAATGACGGTCTGCAAACAGTGCGGTATTACCTTGCCCCTGGTAAATACACTTTTAAAGTGTTTGCCTCCAAATTATTCAATCCAGGTGCCAAGGCCATGAAATCGATACATATTGTAATTGCCCAACCGTTCTGGAATACCTGGTGGTTCAGGTTATTACTGGGGGCAATTGCCGTTGCCATCATTTACTATTTAGTAAGCAAGGAGCAGAAAGCCAAGTACCGCAAAAAGCTCGACATACTGGCCCATGAAAATGAATTGAAGGAGGAAAGGGAGAAAATTTCCAAAGACCTGCACGACAGTATCGGTGCCTATGCCAATGTTGTTTTGTATAAAACGGAAATGTTGCAGCAAGAAAAGAACCCATTAGCGTTCGGGCAGCTTGTTACTGAACTAAAGTTTGCTTCAAAGGATATCATTACCTCCCTGCGGGAGAATATCTGGGCATTGAAGCAGGAAGAGTTCAGCGCTGAAGACTGTTTCCTGAGGATCAAAAGTTTCCTGCATGCCATAACCAGGTATTACCCGCAGCTTAATTTAAAAGTGAAGGGTGAAGCGCCAAAAGATACCACATTATATTATCGCAATGCTTTGCATGTTGTTAGGATCGTACAGGAAGCTGTAACAAATATTATTAAACATGCCGATGCAACACACGTGATAGTACAAAGCAGTGAAAATGACTTACAATGGATTTTGCAGGTAACTGACGATGGTAAAGGTTTTGATGCTGCATTGGCAGGAATAGATGACGAGGGCAACGGGCTCATCAACATAAGGCACCGGGTACAAGAAGCAGGTTTCGGATATGAGTTAATAACCAGCCCCGGTAACGGAACCGAGGTGCGGATCAGCATAAATAAAAAATAATCTTATGGCAATAAAAGTGGGTATTGTAGATGACAAAGCTGTAAACAGAAACATCCTGAAGAACAAACTGCTTGGCCACGGGCATTTTGAAATTGCTGTTGTGGCCGAGGATGGTGAAGATTTCCTGCATAAAATGAAAGCATTGTTGCCGGAAGAACATCCAGGTGTTGTATTGGTAGACCTTGAGATGCCCCACCTTGATGGTGTAGATACCATTGCCATAAGCACTACTTTGTACCCGGAAATAAAATTTGTAGTACTCACCATTTTTGATGACGAAGACAAAATATTCAAAGCCATTAAGGCTGGTGCATTCGGTTATTTGCTGAAAGATGAGAGCGCAGAAAATATTTCCGACATGCTGTGGCAGATGCATGAAAGTGGCGCAGGGCCTATTTCCCCCGGTATTGCCCATAAAATTTTGCAACTTATACAGAACAATGACCTCACGATGGTAATGAAAAAAAATGCAGCGCCAAAAGTATTCTTTGACCTCACCGAACGGGAAACCGAGATACTAAAATTACTTGTGCAGGGTTTTGCTTACAAGGAGATTGGAGCAGAACTCAGCATTAGTCCCAATACTGCCAAAAAACACGTGATCAATATCTACCAGAAATTACATGTAAACAGCCGGGCGCAGGCAATGCATTTGGCATATGAAAAGGGATTGCTTTAGCTATTATTTCTCAGCCAGTTGCCATCTTAAAGGCATTATTCGTGGGTAAACCGGTTTAGGTTTCCGCTCCCATCGCATTTAAACTTTCAAGAATAAGAGGTGGTGTCATAATTAAACGAAAGCCTTGTAATTTTCTTAAGCAGAGATGGCTTTCCATGAGATTTCCGAATAAAAAGAGGCTGTATCTTATTTACGATACAGCCTCTTTTTTCTTTAGCGGAGAGCTAGGGATTCGAACCCCAGGACCTGTTACAGTCAACAGTTTTCAAGACTGCCGCAATCGACCACTCTGCCAGCTCTCCGCGGCAAAAATAAGGGTTGAATTTTTAAGAACAAAAAATTATTAATTTCTTTTGCAGCAATTTTATCGAAGGGCTTTTGAACGCATTTTAAAAAAAATAACTATAGCCGCAAATGCAGCGACAAATGCACCCTGTGTATGAAATATTAACCTATGCCTCGCAGGCTACACTAAAAACAGTATCCCACCGAAAACCAAACCTGCGCATCAAGGTACCCGTTGGAGTAAGTGTTGGGATCTAATTTATCAAGTTGCAAGTAGCGCCCATATCCCAGGCTAGTCTGGACATCAAAAATAACCCGGCTCCTGGTAATATAAGCCAGGCCAAATGTTCCACCAGCTCTTAGTGAGTGTGCGGTAAAGTACCGGGAAGGATAGCCAAACCATCCGCTGTTATCGGTACGGCCAGTACTCATGATGGTTCTTTGTAAATTTCCAGCATAAGCCCCAAGGTAGGGGCTAACATCGCCGTAGTCCAATTTGCTAATGTATTTTTTGGCACGGAGTAAAAAGCCTTTGTAAGCATAACGATCGGTAAATAAAATATTACTGAACTTGCCCTGCACATAAGATAGCTCCAAACTAAATGTTGAACTGAGCGGTTTTTCCACCATAATGCCCGGACCCTGTGCCAATAAATTTAGCAGGTTGGTTTTAACGATAAGTTTTTCAGTTATAGGTTTATTGGTAGTTTGTGCAAGCACGGTAAGTGTAAAGCATGTAAGAAAAGTACAGAGTGTATAAAATCGTTTCATAATACTTAAATTATAAAGTAAAAATTTTCTACGGACTTTTCAGGGGCTGATCCTTTGAATCAGTTAGTAAAGAAACATTATTTGTTTCAAACATTAAAATCGGATTGTAAAGTTGTACAGATATACGATTGGTGCAATCAAACAAGTGATGACTATTCATTTTTTGTGGGCAATGAAGAGGTTACTGTATTAAAGAGCTTCCGTCCGTATCTAAACAAACAATCAGTTTAGCTGTCTTTTAAAACTGCAGAACAGGAAATTTTGCTTTGTATGAAACGGCGTCATGTGATCCTCTGTGATGCAGCGGATCTTATCGAAGTATTGTTGAAGCGCAGCAACCAGGCTAGCTTTACTGTATTGGTGCACCGGCAGACCGCTGCATTTATCGGGTCCCTGTTCAGAAAAAGTGCCGATAGCCAAAAAACCCTTTACCGATCGGGCGGCAATCTTCAAATATTGATTTACCTGCCGGGAGCTGGTGAGGAAATGAAAAGTAGCCCGGTCGTGCCATATATCAAATTTTTCAGTGGGTTTAAAATGACTGATATCACTCACGATCCAATGAACTTTTTCAGCTTTTGATCCCAATCTTTTCTTTGCATTTTCCAGGGCTGATGCAGAAATATCGAGTACCGTTATATTTTCATATCCTTCTTCCAGCAGGTGATCAACCAGTTTGCTATCTCCCCCACCAATGTCAATAATGCGGGCAGTTTTGGGTAGTTTAAATGAGTGAATAAATTCTAAGGATGTGTGGGGTACTTCCTGAGTCCAGCTAACCTCACCAGGGTGCTTTGTTGTATAAACGTTCTCCCAATGCTGCTGTGCGTCCATACTGCAAAATAAAAGAAATAATAACGGAAGCCATGTGACTTAAGTCACAAATGAGCTGGTGCTTCGCAGCCAATTTATATTATTGTACCGATATAATAACTATATTGGTTATACATTTTTATAAGTAAATGACTGCCGGCAAATTTTAATGCACGCCGATTTTACGAATCATTCATGCTTAAACGACAATTATGAAATTTTTATTTGTTGTGCTGATAACCATATTAGCACAACCTGTTTTTTCTCAAACTAAATCTGTTAAAGTGTCACCAGCACTGGTGGAAGCACCTGCGGCCAGCGTTGGTATGTCTGCAGAAAGGCTGGCCCGCATTGATAATATGTGCAGAGAAGCCATACAAAATGGAGAAGTTCCGGGCAT
>JBBSKH010000022.1:0-39283 GCA_038256495.1 Chitinophagales bacterium | reverse complement strand
TGCTTTACCGCTACTTACTTTTTGGTATCTCAATTGGCTTTCAAAAAAACAAAAACTTCCGATGGACGAAAAACAACAACCGCTAACAAAAGTATTGCTGCAAGTGGGGCCGGACGAATGAGCAATCGGCTGCAAATCGCTATCAGCAGTAGTTTCGGCTCGACGAATAAAGCCAGGCAAAAGTTCTTATCTTCAAATTCATAAACAAAACCAAGCTTCAGTACCGGGCAGGACATTATAAAATCACCCACCTGCAGCAATACTCCAACGTTAGCGTCCATTTGTATACCCACCATCAAAACAATTTAAAACATCAAAACGAAACATTATGAAAAAGTTTTTCTATCTTTTTATTGCCATTTTATTTATTACAAGGGCCAATGCACAGGTAGGAATTGGCACTACAACACCAAATTCTAAAGCAGTATTGGATGTGAGCTCCACCACCAGGGGTTTCCTTCCACCACGGATGGATTCAACCCAAAGAAATGCTATTGCGACTCCGCCAGCTGGTCTTGTAATTTATAATACCAGCATTAAAAGTTTTCAATGCTATAATGGAACAGCCTGGTACAGTACCGTGCACTATGTTGGTGAAAGTTATGGTGGTGGCATTGTATATTTTATATATGATAACGGGCAACATGGATTGATTGCAGCAACAGCAGATCAAAGCACGGGGATAGATTGGTCCGACTACAATAAATTAAGGGGTGCCACAGGTGACGGTTTGAATGCAGGCATTATGAATACTGCAATGATAATATCTCAAGAATTATTAGACTATAATCAAACAGGCGATTTTGCGACAAAAGTTTGTGCTGATTATTCTGTATCAGTTGGTGGAATAACCTATGGAGACTGGTATTTACCTTCAAAATACGAATTGAATTTGTTGTGTTTGCAAAAAGACGTGGTTGGTGGTTTTGCCAATGCCGGCTATTGGAGTTCCACCGAGTACAATAGTATCAACGTTTGGTATCATATGTTCGATATTAACTTTCAGAATCTTAGCAGTAAGTACGGTTTTCTACGTGTGCGGGCTGTTCGTGCTTTTTAACTTTTTCAACCTACTAAACTAAATTTTATTACGGTGAAGCGGGAAATATTTTAACTGGCACATTTTTATGAATTACAAGTTTATAGAGATATGTACTGGCTAATTTTTAAAAATATTTTAATGCACCAAAGATTTAAGCAAA
Source organism: Chitinophagales bacterium (assembly GCA_038256495.1). Lineage (GTDB taxonomy): Bacteria > Bacteroidota > Bacteroidia > Chitinophagales > Chitinophagaceae > Ferruginibacter. The sequence continues at coordinate 38,081 of JBBSKH010000022.1, read as the reverse complement.
GGGAGTATACATATAGTGTGTGGCAGGACATGAAAAGGGATGCTGTATAAAATTTGAAGACCTGTCGCAGAAGTTCATTTAAAAGAAAATCAACGAAACACCAGTCGAGTAAGCAAGGGGGATTTCACCCCCTGCTCCTCACAGAACCGTACGTGAACCTCTCGATTCATACGGCTCTTCAAGATGCGTTGGCAATTAGTAAGCGGGGCATACACTCCAATGCGCAAACAGGCTCGGCTGCATTTTGTACAATGTATTGAGCCATCGGCGGCTCTTGTACAAGTTCATCCGCTTGTTCCCTGCCCGTCCGGTCAGGCGGGCATTTGCACCATTTCTCAAGCCGTTTGTTTACAAAACGCCACAGGTCATTCAGGTCTCTTTTGATAAAGTGACAGTAGTAGTTCTGCCAACCTCGCACTAATGGATTCAACAATTTTGCTACCACATATATACTCCCCGTGCGGGTATGTAATTTGAGGCTCCGTATCTTATCCATTATCGCTTTCTTCGATGCCTTTGATGGCGAGGGAAGTATCCGTAATTTCCATTCTCCATCCCTTCGTACCCACTGCGGTTTAAATTCGTAACCGCCCATTTCAAAGGTATGAACCTTGTGTTCACTTCCTTTTGTTTGGCTGCGATTCAAACTGATGATTTGGGTTTTGGTGGGATGGATAGTTAACCCACATGCAGTAAAGCGTAGCTGCAACTTTTTAAGTATGCTCTCCGCTATCTGCGCCCTGCGTGCATGAATAATGATGTCGTCTGCATATCGCTCAAACCGGATGCCCGGATAGTTTTGCTTCATCCATCCATCAAACACTATCCCGCTATACGGGACAGGCTATGCAAATACAGGTTGGCTAACAATGGGCTTATAACGCCTCCCTGCGGTGTTCCGCTCTGTGGTTGTACATAACTTCCATCTTCTTGCACTACACTGGCTTTTAACCAGCGACTAACGTAAAGGCTTATCCATTTTTCTTTGCAGTAGAACTGCAATGCCTTTAGCAATTTGTCGTGGGGGATGCTATCATCCGCCGCGGCGGATTGATGTCCAGCGTAATCACATACGGATATTGAGAACAGTTGAACTTTGCCCGGTGCAATGCATCGTGCATACTTTTTCCTGTTCTGTAACCATAGGAGTTTTGATGAAAATGGGGTTCTACATACTTTTCTAAGTGAACCCTTACCACCTGTTGTGCAATAAAGGCAGCAATCAATGCCGGGCCCCATTAACAGGCACTAATTAACCGGCTATAAGTCTATTGCCTTTTCATCTATCATTATTTATTTTTTGGCATTAACTTTAAGGCAGTATTAAATCATCCACACATGAAAAAAGATTTGCCGGCAAAACAACGGGAAGCATTGCTGAAAACATTAAAAACCCGTTTTGAAAATAACATGCCTCGTCACAAAGGACAGGAGTGGGCTAAACTGCAGGCCAAACTGGAAGCGAGCCCGGCTAAATTATGGTCGCTTAATGAAATGGAGAACACCGGCGGCGAACCCGATGTGGTTGGCTATGATAAGAAGAGCGGCGAATTTATTTTTTATGATTGCTCGGCGGAGAGCCCGAAGGGCCGCAGGAGTATTTGTTATGACCGGGAAGGGCTTGATGCAAGGAAAGAATTTAAACCGGCAAATACTGCTGTTGATATGGCCGCAGTAATGGGCATAGCATTGTTAACGGAAGCAGAATACCGGTCGTTGCAAGAGTTAGGCAGCTTTGATGCAAAAACATCCAGTTGGCTGAAAACACCCGCCGCTATCAGGGAACTGGGTGGCGCTATTTTTGGCGATTTCCGTTTTGGCCATGTGTTCGTTTACCACAATGGTGCACAATCTTATTATGGCGGCAGGGGATTTAGGGGCGTTCTTAAGGTATAATGAAAAGCGCTAAAGATTATTGCACCAATATTATACCGATAGAGGTTTAGATTTTTTGTAAAGGAACCAATAACTATTAAATTGCAGGTACTTTAAAAAACTTTTACGTAAAGCTAAAATCCGTTTCACCCAAATCAATTTTATGCGAAAGTGTTCTTACCTGCTTTACCTGCTACTATTAGTTTTGCCTTCTCTTGCAGGCGCCCAATCAAAAAACAAAGATGAAATAAGGGTCTTCATAGACTGCAATTCCTGGTGCGATATGAGCTTTATTAAAACAGAGATCAACTATGTTGATTTTGTACCAGATCGTTTTTTGGCCAACGTATACATCATGATCACTTCTCAAACCACCGGTTCCGGCGGCGAAGAGGTAAGGCTGTTAATGGGCGGCCAGGAAAATTTTAAAAGCATGAACGATACCCTGCAATTTTACCGCAATAGTGTTGATACGGATGACGAATACCGCAGGAACCTGGTGCAGTACCTTAAACTGGGGCTTACCCGTTACCTGGCAAAAACTTCGCTTGCAAAAAAATTAGAGATCACAGCCACCGTCAATAAAGATGCAAGTGCCGGTAATGCACTTGCAGGAAAAGAAGATAAATGGAATTTCTGGGTGTATAATATTGGGTTGAATGGTAATTATAGTGAAGACGATTACAGCAAAAGTTACCGGGCTTCCGGGCGCTTATCGGCAAACAGGGTAACCGAAAAGCTGAAGGTAAATCTCAGGGCCAACATTTCTACTAACGAGCGGGTAATAAATTTTGACGGAACAAAAAGCAGTTTCACCAACAATAGTTTTGGAATTAATTCTACCGTAGTAAAAAGCATCGGCAATCATTGGGCTGCTGGTGGCTATGCCTCCATAAATCACAGTACATTTAGTAACTACAGTAAACAATATACATTGATGCCGGCCCTGGAGTACAGTTTCTTTCCCTACAAGGATGCGGTTAAAAAATCTATTAGCTTATTTTACCAGGTGGGACCTTCTTATAACTCCTACATTGATTCAGGTTATTATGACAGCCCTGCTCACCTGGTGTTTAGCCAGTCGCTCTCCTTTAATGTTGGTTATACCCAAAAATGGGGCAACCTGCGGTTCAATGCAAACTGGAGTAATTTTTTAAACCCCTTTACCTTAAACAATACAAAAGTAAAAGGCAGGAATGTAAATACCATTTCATTAGGAGGTTATCTGGAAGTGAGGGTCATCAAAGGGCTTTCCTTTTACATATCTAGTGATGCTTCTTTTACAAAAGGAATTTATCCCAACATCCCCCGAAAGTTTTTCTCAAGAGACGATTTGCTCACCAATACCCGGCAGTATCCAACAGAAAAAGGCCTGTATTCCTATTTCGGAATCAACTACCGCTTCGGATCCATTTACAACAATGTTGTAAACCCACGGTTTAGCAATAATGGATTCTGATCTATGTGGAAAGAGTATTTAATTGCTGGAAGCACCAAATAGGCTTAAAAAAATCAACCTGCCCTGAGGATCCTCTTTTTTGCATTAACTTTCTGCTATGATGAAAAAATATTTCCTGCTATTCCTGCTGGCCACACTACGACTGGCTGCAGCAGCCCAACAAGACCATTATACGCTTTTGAAACCCCTGCGGGTATTTGACGGTGAGCAGTTGCACACCGGCTGGGTAGTGCTGGTAAAAAATGACAGCATTGCAGCAGCAGGGCCCATGAACTTTAAATTACCTGCTGGCAGCACCGTAATATCCCTGCCCACAAGTACTTTGATGCCTGGCATGATAGAAGGCCACTCTCACCTTTTTCTGCATCCTTACAATGAAACCCCATGGGAGCAACAGGTATTGAACGAGAGCCGTGCAGAACGTACCGCCCGTGCGGTTAACCACGCCAAAGCTACGCTGATGGCAGGCTTTACAACCACAAGGGACCTTGGTACCGAAGGTGCCATGTATGATGATGCCGGCCTGAAGATGGCCATTCAAAAAGGTATTATTCCCGGCCCACGCATGCTCATTGCAAGCAGGGCCATCGTAGCAAAAGGTACTTATGGGCCTAAGTCTGATAACCCCGAGCTGGACCTGCCCAAAGGTGCCGAAGAAGTAAGCGGCATGGAAAGTATTGCCGATGCAGTAAGAACACAGATCGGCAAAGGTGCCGACATTATAAAAGTATATGCAGACTACCGTTATGGGCTGAACGATGAAGCCGTGCCGGCCTTTACCCAGGAAGAAATGGCCTATATGGTAACACTTGCCGGCAGCAGCGGAAGAAAAGTTGTTGCCCATGCTGCTACTGCAGAAGGCATGCGCAGGGCCATCTTGGCGGGCGTAAGCAGCATTGAGCACGGCGATAAAGGCACACCGGAAATATTTACATTAATGAAGGAAAAAGGCGTGGCCCTATGCCCTACCCTTGCTGCCGGTGATGCAGTTTCGCAGTACCTCGGTTGGAAAAAAGGAAAAGAAATGGCACCTGCCAGGGTGCAGCACAAAATAAAAACCTTTAAAATGGCGTTAGATGCAGGTGTAACCATTTGTATGGGTGGCGATGTGGGTGTATTTGCACATGGCGATAATGCCCGGGAAATGGAAATGATGGTGGAGTACGGCATGCAACCTATTGATGTACTGCGGTCGGCAACCAGCATCAATGCGGATGTTTTTGGTGTTGGCAACAAGCTGGGGCGCATCCGTAGTGGCTTGCTGGCAGACCTGGTGGCCGTAAACGGCGATCCAACCGCCAACATCAGTAGTGTGCGAAAGGTACAACTGGTGATGAAAGGCGGGGTTATTGAGTTGGAGGAAAAATAATTGTTGGCAGAAGCCATCTCTTTAAAAAAGTCCTATGATTAAAAAAATGGGTGGCGCATTAATTGGCTACTTCCTGGTAAGTTATTACATACTGTTTTTTGTAAAACCGGCATTCCTGCAAAACGATTTTATCCTGTTCGGATTTTTTCTGGCAAACGTAATGGTGCTGGGTCTCTGGCTTTTTATCCGCCGCAAAAGCAACAACTAACGCTGCTGTTTCTCTACCCTCGTTGGAGTATCTTTCCCACTCACAATTCCCTTGCTACTAATGGCAATGGCCTTAATGATCTCTGCCATATTGTTCATATCAAGCGTGCCGATCTCATCACTTTGCTTATGGTAGTTGGGCTCATTGTTTGGCACTTCTTCCATCTTTGATGTAGAAATAGTGTGTGCCGGCACACCCAAAGCTGCAAGGGTGGCATTGTCGCTCCGGTAAAACAAATTTTGCTTTGGATAAGGATCCGGTTCAAAACGGAATTTAGAACCGGCCAGGTTCGCTTGCAGTATTTTTCCCATATCGCTCTTTTCGTAGCCGGTAATATAGGCGCTGTTGGCACCCCATTTACTATCTGTACCAATCATTTCTATGTTGAACATGGCTACTACTTTTTCAGGATCAAGTTGTTTGCTAAAAAAACGGCTGCCGTAGCCACCGATCTCTTCTGCCGTAAAGGCAACAAATACCAGCGTACGCTCATTGTTATTAACCGTACTGAAATATTTTGCCAGCATCATCACGGCAGTAGTACCGGCTGCATCATCGTTGGCACCGTTATAAATACTATCCATATTTTTATCTGGCTTGCCAATACCAAGGTGATCGTAGTGGCCGCTGAACACTACGAACTCATCCTTTTTTGATTTACCCGGCAATATGCCCACCACGTTTTTAAGTTTTTGTTCCGCCAGTTCATTTCCAATTTTCAGGTTGAAAGAAGCAGGAGTAAGGTTGCCCGTTAAGATGAACACCTGAGAATAAGGAGTAGTAAATTTTGCATTCCCTGCAAAGCGCTGCATGCGTGCAAAACGGCTTGCATGCGTAGTATCTACCAATACCAATACATTGCTTTCTTTATCAAACACCGGGTAAACTACTTTATTAAAATCGTCAGCCGCATGTACAATTACCAGTTCATAATCTTTTAAAGATCGAATATCAATGATGCTTGAAGTAGTATTGGCAAACACATTTTGCTTGTTCAAAGCCGTGGCATCCAGTAAGCCCGTAATATCAGTCGGCTTCGCCTTCACCATGCTTATATGCTGAAAGTAGGAGTCGTTCTTACCAAAATACTGCAGCTTGCTTTTTGCAAACTCTGCTGCAATAAAATCTGCTGCTTTATCAATGCCCGGCGTAAACGTTTTACGGCCTTCCATATCATCCGAAGAAAGAATTTTTTCAATACGTTCTACTTCAGCAGGGTTAATGATCTTGTCTATATGCTGCGAGCTGGCGGTAAAAAAACACAGCATTAAAATGCTGTGTAGTAAAATGCGTTTGCAATGTATCATGTAACTAATGTTGAAACCGGGTTAATTTATAAACTCATCATTTCTTTAAACTTTACTGCCTGCCTGCGGCTCACTTCAATTTTTTCACCAGCTTTCAGGTCCAGTATCAAACCGCCATTAAAGTAAGGTTCTACTTTTTCTATCATGCGCATGTTTACGATATGCTTCCTGTTGGCACGGAAAAATATGCGTTCATCCAGCCGGTCTTCCAGGGCATTCAGCGATTTCAGGATCAAGGGTTTATTGGGACCAAAATATACTTTGGCATAATTGCCCACGCTTTCAAACAACCGAACTTCTCCCAGTTTTACAAACCAGCAGCGCTCCCCGTCTTTTACAAATATCTGGTCGTTCTCATTTAGCATGCCGCGGTTGGATCCACTCATGGCCGCCGCCAGTTCTTTTTCTTCTGCCATCTGCAGTTTATGCAGCGCATCGGCAAGGCGCTTGGGCTCCACGGGCTTCATCAGGTAATCCAGTGCATTTACTTCAAATGCTTTTAAAGCAAACTCGTCATAGGCCGTGGTAAATATCACATGGGGTGCCTTCTCCAGTTCGGTAAGCAGGTCGAAGCCGGTTTTACCGGGCATCTGGATATCCAGGAAAATCAGGTCGGGGTTCAGGCTCTCAATGATCTCAATGCCCTCATCTGCATTGGCGGCTTCGCCAATTACTTCTACCTGCGAAAAATCGGCTAATAATTTTTTCAGTTCATTACGGGCCAGTCTTTCGTCGTCTATAATTACTGCTTTGTGCATCATGTTATTAAATTGTTCCTGTAAATTTATTAAATAGAAGGCAAAGGCATAATAATTTTTGATTCTACCATTTCCCCCGCAATATCGTTGATGTGAAAAACTGCTTTCCCCTGGTACAACAGGTTAAGGCGATCCTGGGTGCTTTTCAACCCGAAACCATCGGGGTTATGGGCTAGGCGGCCATTCAACGACCCTGTATTTTGCACAATGAGCTCGTGGTGATTATCCCTGAAGTCTGATATTATACGAATTACACCGCCGTTAATGCGCTTGCTGATGCCATGCTTTATGGCATTTTCTACCAGTGTTTGCAGCATCATGGGTGGTATAGGCTGGCTCAGGGTATCTTCATCAATATCCATTTCAATTTTCAGCCGCTCTTCAAAACGCATATGTTCCAGTGCAAGGTAGTCTTTCACAATATCAAGTTCCTGCTGCAACGGTACGGTTTCCATTTTTTCTGCCTGCATACTGCTTCGTAAAATATTGCTTAGCTCTGTAATGGCACGCCTTGCACGCTGCGGGTTTTCATCTACCAACGCCCTAATGCTGTTGAGGGCATTAAAAATAAAATGGGGATTTATGTGAGATTTGATGGTCTTTAGTTCCAGCGACTTTACCATGGCTTCCAGGCGAAAAGTGTCCAGTTCCTGTTTACGGTTGCGTTCCACGTAGTGGTAAATATAATAGATCATATTCCACACCAGCAGCAACCACATGGCATTAAAACTGCTAAAGAACAATCGCTGCAACTTGGAATACTTCTGCATCCTTTCCGGGTTGTAATCTATCAGGTAATCCATTGCTTCGGTAAGAATGCCAAAAAAAACAGCAAACACGAATGTGAGCAAGATCAGGAATAACAACTGCTTCTTCACCGGTTTATCAAGCACTTTCAGCTTCTGAATATTATAACGCATTATATGCGTAATGAGCACTCCAAGCAGGCAGGATAAGAAGAGGCTTAAAAAAAAGATGCTGGTAGGCTCCCCAAACGTGGTGATAAAAAATACACTAATTCCAAGGTTTAGCGACCAACCGACGATTTGAAACCACCAATATCTAGAAATTCTTTTTAACATATATTTACAAATCTAGGGGGTTCTCTTAATAATTTAATCACAACAAATGATTAATGGCTAAATGCAGGGCTAGAAGGTTGCTTCGGGCGGGCGTATTTTGAAGCCAGCAATTGGCCTTCCTTTTTGCGGTTGCTCGGCGCCGTTTACCTATTAATACTTTAGCTTTACAGCATTCATCTAACGCAATAAATGGCTAATCCAAATTTAAATAATGAACCGGGCAAATTGAGTGCCGCAGAGAAGGAGTTCGAGAACAATATCCGGCCCAGGGAAATTGCTGAATTCAGCGGGCAGTTGCAAACCATAGAGAACCTGCGCATATTCATAAAGGCCGCAAAGCTACGTGGCGAGGCGCTGGATCATATACTTTTTCATGGCCCCCCGGGCCTGGGCAAAACTACCCTCAGCCGCATTGTTGCCAACGAACTGGGCGTAAGCATCAGGGAAACCAGCGGGCCGGTAATTGAAAAACCAGCAGACCTTGCTGGGCTCCTTACCAACCTGGAACCAAATGATGTGTTGTTCATTGATGAGATTCATCGCCTTAGCACCGTAGTAGAAGAATATTTGTATGCGGCCATGGAAGATTTCCGTATTGATATTATGATAGACAGCGGACCGAGCGCACGAAGTGTTCAAATAAACCTGAACCCTTTTACCCTGATAGGTGCCACCACCCGCAGCGGGCTGCTAACAGCTCCGCTCCTGTCAAGGTTTGGTATAAAAAGCCGGCTGGAATATTATGATGCCGCCACTTTGCAAGGCATTATTTTGCGTAGCGCAAATATTTTAAATACAAAAATTACCAGCGATGCCGCTACAGAGATCTCGGGACGAAGCCGTGGTACACCTCGTATTGCCAACGGGCTCTTGCGCAGGGTGAGAGATTTTGCACAGGTGTTGGGCAATGGGGTGATTGATATGCAAATTACCGATCATGCTTTAAAAGCTTTGAATGTAGATGCTCATGGCCTTGATGAAATGGATAACCGCATTCTTTCTACTATCATCGATAAATTTAAGGGTGGCCCGGTTGGCATTACTACAATTGCAACTGCCGTTGGAGAAGAAACCGGCACAATTGAAGAAGTGTATGAACCATTCCTGATACAGGAAGGATTTTTACAGCGTACCTCCAGGGGCAGAGAAGTAACCGCTAAAGCTTACACGCATTTAAAAAGAACGATACCTAAAGGCGGTGTACAAAATGACCTTTTCGGCGCATAAAAAATGCCACCGGTGGTTGGTGGCATACTAATTAATTTATTGCGTTAAAAGGCTATTCACTTTCTACCAGCCTGAATCCATTACCATGAATGTTCACGATCTCCAGTTTGGGATCTTCCTTTAAATACTTGCGCAATTTTGCAATGTACACATCCATACTACGACCATTAAAATAGGTATCGCTTCCCCATATTTTTTTAAGGGCAGCTTCCCTTGGCAGCAGGTCGTTCTTATACTCGGCCAGCATTTTCAGCAATTCATTTTCTTTTGGAGAAAGCGTTTGTACTTTGCCGTTAACGGTCAGCTCACGCAACCTTGGGTTAAAGTGATAAGATGCCAGGTCAAACTCGGCATTTACTTCTTCCCTGTGCATTTCTTCGTTGCGCTTTAAAATTGCTTTTATCTTATGCAGCAATACTTCGCTATCAAATGGCTTGGTGATGTAATCATCTGCTCCCAGTCTATAACCCTGTATGATATCATCCTTCATCGTTTTAGCACTCAGGAAAAATAAAGGTACATCGGGGTTAATATCACGAATCTCTTCTGCTACGGTAAATCCATCCATATTCGGCATCATTACATCCAGCAGGCATATATCATATTTCTCACGCTGAAAAGCGGCCAGGCCAAGGCGCCCATCTCTTTCCAGGGTTACTTCGTAATCATTTAATTCAAGGTAATTTTTAAGCACCATACCAAGGTTGGTATCATCTTCGCACAATAAAATTTTAGGTTTAGTTGCTTCCATGTCTTATTAGTTTAGTTACAAATAGAATTAATACTTACGTTGATATAGCTAATATAATGCCTAATTTTTTGTTAACCTTCCCTTTTTTAAATAAGCTTTATCAGTTAAAGTTTCAAGGAAAGTAACAAGGTCCTGCTTTTCCTGCACAGTAAGGCGTAGTGGCTTTTGCAGCAGGCTATCCATATTCCTGGGATCATCTACAAACATAAATGGTGTGTTGTAATAAGACACTACCTGCTCCAATGTTTTAAAACGACCATCGTGCATATATGGCGCTGTAACTGCCACATTGCGCAGGCCCGGTGTTTTGAAGCGACCGAGATCGCTACTGTTACCGGTGATAACAGAACGGCCTGCATCTGCCAGGTCGGTTGCATTAAAGAGGCCGATATTTTTAAAGCCGTCATCCGTAAAATCTTCCATAGAATGGCAATCGAAACATTTGGCTTTGCTTCCTGTAAATAATTGCCTGCCCCTTTCTTCTGCTTCGGTTAATGTGCCCTTGTTATTGCTCCAGTCGTCGAACGGGCTGTTAGTTGTTTCCAATGTTTGCTCGTAAGCTGCAAAGGCAGCACCAAGATCCGCCGCATTGGGCAGCCGCTTAAATACTTTAAAAAAAAGTTTGCGGTACACTTCGTTTTCATTTAGCCTTTTAACGGCCTCCTGTATGGGCAGGCCCATTTCTTCTTCGTTCGAAATGGGCATCAGCGCCTGCTCCTGCAAGGTAGCTGCCCTTCCGTCCCAGAAATAATAAGGCCGGTTTTTCATATTCAATACAGAAGGAGTATTGCGGCGGGTAAGTTTACCATAAATACCGGTGCTGAATGCGGTTGTGTCTGCAAAGGCAAATTCCGGTTTATGACAACTGGCACAACTTATACTGCTATCCTTTGACAACATTGTTTCGTTGAACAACTGTTGCCCCAGCTTTACTTTAGCCCGGTTGCCTGCTGCATCATAATTAATGGTAAAACCTCCAATAACAAGCAACATTGAAATAACGACTGATGCTATTAAAGTTTTCTTCATACCACATAAAAATACTAAAAGGCAAAAAAATCAGCATAAGTTTTTTTTAATTTTTAGATTGTAACTTTCAAAATAAAACTATGGCCAATAAGGAAGCATTCATTGAAGCTATTAATAAGGGGTACACTTTTAAAGGAGAATCTGTGCAGATTGGTGCGGCAATGTTAAACGGGGAAGTGATTCCCGAAGCTGTGATTTCTCTTCCCCTACGAACCTTGAACCGCCATGGCCTGATAGCGGGTGCCACCGGAACTGGTAAAACCAAAACATTACAAACCATCAGCGAATTTCTGAGCGATGCCAGCATCCCGGTGTTGCTGATGGATATTAAAGGCGACCTAAGTGGCATTGCTGCAGCAGGCAACCTCAACGACAAACTTATAGAACGCTACCAAAAATTAAATTTAACCTATTCGCCGCAGGCCTACCCTACCGAATTACTAAGCCTTACCGGAAAAGATGGTGTGAGGCTAAGGGCTACCGTTAGTGAGTTTGGCCCCGTGCTGCTTAGTAAGATACTCGGCCTGAATGATACACAAGGTGGCATTGTAGCATTGATTTTTAAATATTGCGATGACAATAAAATGCCATTGCTTGACTTGAAAGATTTTATAAAGCTGTTGCAATACGTAGGCGATGAAGGAAAAGCAGAGATAGAAAAATTATATGGTAAGATCTCTACCAGTTCTACAGGAACCATCCTGAGAAAAGTGATAGAATTGCAACAACAAGGTGCCGATATTTTCTTCGGTGAAAAAAGTTTTGAAATTGACGACCTGATGCGCATCAACAACGATGGCAGGGGCATGATTAATATTTTACGAGTTACAGACCTGCAGGATAAGCCTAAATTATTTTCCACCTTTATGCTGCAGATGCTTGCGGAATTATACGCTACCAGCCCGGAGGAAGGCGACATGGATAAACCAAAACTGGTGATGTTCATTGATGAAGCGCACCTCATTTTCCAGGAAGCCAGTTCAGTCCTTGTGCAACAAATAGAAACCATTGTAAAGCTTATCCGTTCAAAAGGTATTGGTGTTTTCTTTTGCACCCAAAATCCTATGGATATTCCTGCGTCGGTGTTAGGCCAGCTCGGCCTTAAAATGCAGCACGCATTGAGGGCATTTACTGCAGCAGACCGCAAAGTGATCAAACAAACGGCAGACAATTACCCGGAGACTGAGTTTTACAAAACGGAGGACCTGATCACTCAGTTAGGTATTGGCGAAGCTCTTGTAACCATGCTGAATGAAAAGGGTATTCCAACGCCGCTTGCCCACACGATGCTATGCTCCCCCCGCAGCCGCATGGATGTATTAACGGATGAGGAAATAAATAACATCAATGCTAAAAGTAAGCTTGTGGCCAAGTATAAGGATGACATCGACAACCAAAGTGCTTATGAGATCCTGAATGCAAAGCTGGAAGCTGCCGCCAACCGTGAACTAACCGAACCTCCTGCTGCTGCAAAAAAAATAAAAGCAGAACAGTCCACCTTCGAAAAAGTAGCCAATAACTCAGTAGTTAAAAGCATAGCCCGTACTGCAGGCAATACTATTGTGCGGTCATTGCTAGGTGCGTTGGGCATGGGTGGCAGTACCCGGAGAAGAACGAAAACCTGGTTTTAGATAAAAAGCACCAGGAATGTGGATAAAAAAATATTATCTTATAATATACTGATTTTAAAATCATTAAGCTGCTACTTTTCAACATCTATGGTGCTTTTTCTACTGCTTGTAGTACATGTACTACAAATACTTGTTCAAATCTTTGTTTTCTATTGTTTACCTCATTATCTTCGTTTCGGTTTTTCATAGGATATTGGATTTTAAAGCGGGACTAGATTTCTATCTTGGTCCCTTTTTTTTGTTCCTACTTCACTTTAATATATCCTGGTGGATCATGTATAATTAACTCTTCAGCCTGCAGGTATTGTATAGCTTCCCAAATATGATGTTCATTTGTTGCGGGTAATTGCTGCATTAATGTTTGTATAGCTATTGCACCACCACGTGTATGCTGCATTATTTGTTGGTAGAGCACTTCAAAAGCTTCGGCTGATAAATTAGTTTGCGCATACGCAATACAGTTATCGCATATTTTACACCGGTCTTTAAAAGGCGCATTGAAATAGGCCGCCAGCAACTGGCTCCTGCAGGCTAATGAATCGTTGATATAATCTTGTAGTGCATGAAGTCTTTTTTCATAAGCCGCTTTTCTTTCCTTCAATAAATGCCCGTCTATTCTAAAGTCATCGGAATACATGCGGTTTTTCAGGAGATACACCTGCGGCTTGTCAGTTGCCAGCTCGTATTGTATCACGCCATGGCGATGTAATTCTTTCAACGCTTCTATCACTTTGTCTTTACCGGTTCTTACAAACCTTGCCAGCAAACCCTCGTACACCGTACTGGTATAATCAAATATGCCTTCATAACTACGCAATAACGCTTTTATAATTGGTTCCAGTTCGGCATGCTGCTGTTCAAATTCTACCAGGTCGTTTTTTGAGCTGGTGAATGTAACTCTGGATGGCCGGAAAAACACTTCATTAAAACTCAGCACATCCTGTTGCGCCAGCGCCTGTATGCCATAAGTAGCCTGCAAAATGTTCAATTTAAAATACTGTGCAAACAAGGCCATATCAAAATCATAAGTATTGCCTTCCCCAATACCTGCAGCTACCTGCAGGTGATTCATCAATGCAGTATAAATTCTCTTCAGTTCAGTAGCAGAAGGATACCTGGTGGCAGCCAGTTGCAACATATCCTTTACCTCGTTGGGATGTTGAAGCATGACAGCATAAGCACGCTTTCCGTCCCTGCCGGCCCTACCAGATTCCTGGTAGTAATGCTCCAGGCAATCTGGCACATCATAGTGAACCACCACCCTTACATCTGCTTTATCAATACCCATTCCGAAGGCGTTGGTGCACACCATTACCCTTATTTTATTATTGATCCAGGCATCTTGCTTACTGGCTCGCTGTTCTGCCGTAAGTCCGGCGTGGTAATAATCTGCGTTGATGTCCTTTAGCTGCAGCAGTTCTGCAACCACCTGTGTGTGACGCCGGCTCTTACAATACACGATTGCTGTAGCCGGCACCTTGGTAAGCACTTCTAGCAGTTTGGTTTCTTTTGCGGGAGGCGAAAAAATGCTGTAAGAAAGATTAGCCCTTTTAAATGATTGCTGGAAAACGATGGCCTCTTTACCAAACATTAGTTTATCCCGAATATCTTCCTGTACTGTTAGCGTAGCACTAGCCGTTAATGCTATAACTGGCACCCCGGGCAATTCTTTTCTTAAATTGGCAATACGGAGGTATGGCGGCCTGAAGTCGTATCCCCATTGCGAAATACAGTGCGCTTCATCTACAGCTATCAGGCAGGGTTTAAGTGCGGGAAGAAACTCGAGGAATAATTTGGTTTCCAGCCGCTCGGGGCTGAGGTATAAAAATTTGTAATTCCCGAATGCCGCATTCTGCAAAGTTTGTTTCACCTCCATAAATGTCATCCCGGAATACACGGCCAGCGTCGGTATGCCTTGTTGTTTTAATCGCTCTACCTGGTCTTTAATGAGGGCGATTAGTGGGCTTACTACAATACAGATACCTTCCATTGCCATTACCGGCACCTGGAAACATAGCGATTTGCCGGCACCTGTGGGTAACAAGGCCAGTACGTCTTTCTTTTGCAGTACTGCAGTAATGATGTCTTCCTGCATGGGGCGAAAAGAAGTATAGCCCCAGTATTGCTTCAATATGGCATGTATATCCTTCAACCAGATTTTTTATAAGGCACTGAAGTTAGAAAACCTTTTTTACAAACAACCGCACGGAATTAAGGGCCAGCACAACATCGCTAAGCCCCATGGCAAGTGCTGCCACAGTAGGCGTTAGCAAGCCAACGGCAGCAACAGGGATGGCAACGATATTGTATAAAAATGCCCAAAACAGGTTTTGCTTTATGGTGATATAAGTATGTTTGCCCAATCCCAGGGCTTCAGGAAGATTTTTCAATCCATTGTTCATCAGGATCACATCGGCACTTTGCATGGCTATTTGTGTGGCTTCGCTCAATGATATACCTAACGTAGCTTTTGCTAATGCCGGTGCATCGTTAATACCATCGCCCACCATTGCTGTTGGTTGTTCTGCAGATAGCGATGTAATGGTTGCCAGCTTTTGCTCAGGGGTTTGTTCCGCATAAACAGTATCAATACCCAACTGCTTTGCTACCAGTTCACATTTTTCCCGCCGGTCTCCGCTTAGCAAAATAGTTTTTATGTCTTTTTTATGCAGCCAGCTGATAACTTTTTTTGCTTCAGGTCTTATTTCATCTTTAACATCAATCCAGCCTATCAATTCATTATTCCTGGTTACAAAAATATTATGTTGGGTGTCTTCAGCATCTTCAGGCAACAGCTTAAATGATCCGGCTTTAAATGTATTCCCTTCTCTATCCGTAGCCACTACGCCAATACCTTTCAGTTCTTCAATACTGGTCCAATTGATGGGATCGGTGTGCTTCCACTCAGCAGACACCGATCTCCCGATAGGATGATTAGAGAATTTTTCCAATGAAAAAACCAGCCGTTTAAAATAGGCTTCATCTTCCAGTTGGTAATGAAAATCTGCAATAGTAAAATTGCCGGTCGTTAAAGTGCCGGTTTTATCGAATACAACCTGTTGTATGGTTTTAAAAGATTCCAAGCTAGATGCATTACGGAATAGTATGCCCGTTTTTGCAGCCCGGCCCAGCCCCACAGCAATGGCCGCAGGTGTGGCTAACCCCATGGCACAGGGGCAGGAAATAACCAACACAGCAATAGCCCTCATCAGCGAAGTACCGAGGCCCTTATCTACCACCGTGAAATTGATCACAAAAGTTAATAATGCAATGCCAATAACCACGGGTACAAAGATGGCACTAATCTTATCTGCCAACTTTTGCATGGGCGGCTTTTCGCCCTGCGCATCCTGCACCATTTTTAAAATGCCAGACAGTATTGTATCGCTACCGGTAGCGGTTACCTGCGCTTTCACCAGGCCACTCTCCAAAATACTACCGCCTATTAGCGCATCTTTTTTCTGTTTGCTCACGGGTAAACTTTCGCCTGTGATGATCGCTTCATTTACCATTGCTTCGCCCCACAATATTTTACAGTCGATGGGAACCTGCTCACCGTTCTTTATTAATACCAGGTCGCCCGTTCTCAATTGCGTGTTCTCAATAGGAAAAATCTGCTCCCGGTGTTCATCATCAAAAGCAATCATATTGGCCATCACCTTCTGCGATTTTGCCAGCGATTTAATGGCTTTTTGGGTGGATTGAATAGAGACATCTTCCATATAATTACCCAGCAGCACGAGCGTAATAATGGAAGCCGTGGTTTCAAAGAAAAGGTAGTTGGGGCCTAACTGCAGTACTGCACCGGTAAGACTGTAAATAAAAGCTGCAAGTGCACCCAGGGTGATCAATACATTCATATTGGGCACCCCGTTCATAACACTTTTTATAGCACTTCGCCCGAAATACCACATACCAACCAGGAAAACCGGCATACATAATGCCAACTGCACCCATGGATTCATCACCCAATGCAGGGGGAACCATTTTTCTACCATATGCAACATCAACACCAGCGTAAATGGCAGGCAAAACAGGAAACGTTTTTTATTGGTAGACAAGAAAGAAACCCAGCCATTGGCTGTTGCATGGTGTTGGCCATGATCGTGGCCGTTTTCCATCACCTCGTATCCGAGGGAATGAATGCCTTTTTTTAATGCAGGAAGCTCCTCTTTTTCTGTAGCAGTAAAACTTACCATGCCATCTATAGGATTTACTTTCACATCCTTCAAACCCTTTTTATCCAGGTATTTTGATATGCTGAGTGCACAGTTGCTACAAGTCATTCCATCTACTTTCCAGTCTATTTTCTCCATACTGCAAAATTATCCTATGCCCATCCTATAACTTTACTAAATATGAAAATATCTTTGCAGCATGGATTCAAATTTTAGCCTGAATGAGATCAATAAAGCCGCGGCTGCTTTTCTCGAAAAGGCCGGCCGGCAGCGGGTTATAGCTTTTCACGGGGAAATGGGAGCGGGCAAAACCACTTTTATAACGGCTGTATGCAGGCAATTGCGGGTAGAGGATGTGGTGAGCAGCCCAACTTTTTCTATCATCAACCAATACCAGGCAAAGGGTGGGCAGATGGTTTACCATATGGACCTGTACCGGATAAAATCAGAAGAAGAAGCTTTACAGGCTGGTGTAGAAGAATGTTTTTATTCAGGCAATTATTGTTTTGTTGAATGGCCGGAAAATGCCGCCGCATTATTGCCTGATGACAGCCTGCACTGTTATTTAAGTTACGCAGGTGATAATGAACGAAAGCTGCAAATAAAATTGTAATTTGTACGGCCTGTGTAAACAGTCATCTATATCATATTTTTTAAACGATTATGGCAACAGCTAAACCATTTGTGTCTCCTTCGCTTACGTACGAAACAATGGAGGAAACACTGGATGTGAAACCCAAAACAGAATCGCTTACTATAGGCATTCCCAAGGAAAGTTCCTTTAATGAAAATCGCATAGCCCTTACCCCGGAAGGTGTTGCAGTTATAGTTGCCAATGGGCACCAGGTAAATGTAGAATCGCATGCCGGCGATGGTGCTAATTATACCGACCAGGATTACAGCGAGGCTGGTGCCAGGATTCTTCATGATAAAAAGCAGGTTTTTGAAAGCGATGTTATTGTAAAAAGTGCACCTGTTAGTGCCGACGATTGCGAATACCTGCGTCCGCATCAATACATTATATCGCCCATTCACCTTGCGGTAATGAAGCGGGAGATATTAGAGAAAATGATGCAGAAAAGGATTACAGCATTAAGTTTTGAGAACCTAAAAGATGCCAGCGGCCACAACCCCATCGTTCGTAGCATGAGCGAAATTGCTGGTAGTGCGGTAATGCTGATAGCCGGCCAGCATTTAAGCAATGCCAATAATGGCAAAGGTGTGTTGGTGGGAGGCATCAGCGGTATTCCCCCAACGAAAGTGGTGATTATTGGTGCCGGCATTGTGGGTGAATATGCTGCCAGAACAGCCCTTGCTATGGGCGCCAGTGTGAAAGTTTTTGACAACAGTATTTATCGTTTAAAACGACTGCAGAATAATATCGGGGTTCGCATGTGGACCTCCGTTATTGAACCTAAAATTTTGGCAAAGCAGCTTAAAACCTGCGATGTAGCCGTGGGGGCGTTAAGCGGTGCAGGAGGAAGAACACCAGTTGTGGTTAGTGAAGAGATGGTGAGTAAGATGCGACCTGGCAGTGTGATCGTAGATGTTAGCATAGACCACGGCGGCTGTTTTGAAACCAGCATGGTTACCACGCATAAAAAACCGGTGTTTACAAAGTATGATGTTATTCATTACTGCGTGCCCAATATTCCCAGCGGATTTGCACGTACTGCATCGCAGGCCATCAGTAATGTATTGATGCCTTTATTGCTGGAAACGGCTGAAGATGGTGGAATTGATAATGTGATATGGTACAAGATAAATATCCGCACCGGCATTTATTTGTTCAAAGGCAGCCTTACCAATTTTCATTTGAGTGAGCGCTTCGATTTAAAGTATACTGACCTGAATTTACTGATCGCCAGCCGGCGATAATTACTTGTAGGTTTCCATGTTGATCACCTGTTTACAAAAAATGTATTCTGCCGGCACGTTACTACTTACAACCACCAGCCGTTTGCCCAGGTGTTGCTCCACCAACTGCTGATACAATGCAGTACCTTCACTATCCAGGTTTGTTGTTGGCTCATCAAGCAGTAGCACGGCCGATTCAGAGAAAAAAGCCTGTGCCAGTTTCAATCGTTGTTTCATGCCGCTGCTGAAGTAGCGGATCTGTTTATGAGCCGCTTTCTCCAGGTTTACTGCCGCTAAAATTTCGGGAATGCCTCCTGTAAGTTTTTTAAACCCGGCGTGGAATTGAAGTAACTCTGTGGCGGTAAATTCTTCTACCAGTTCAAGGTAAGGTGCCGCTAGGGCGATGTTTTTGTAGGGTTCCTTTATTTCGACACCATCTGTTGCGTGATACACCAGTTTGCCTTCGCTGTGCAAAGTGGCTCCTGCAATAACCTGTAAAAGTGTTGATTTTCCTGATCCGTTGGCACCGGTAATGGCATAACTGCCAGAAGCATCTAATTCCATATCAATGTGACGGAAGATCCAGTCACGGTTAAATCGTTTGCCCGCATTGTGCAAACTAATCTTCATCAATATCTGCTTTGTTGAAAAGTTTAATAACACCTCTCTTGCTCTCCTTAATAAAAGTAACGATCTGGTCTTTTTCTATACATGGAGGCAGTTGCATGGAAACGTATTCCAAAGCCTGCGTGGTGTTCAAGCCTTTATTGTAAATAGTTCTGTAAACTTCCAGGATAGCATTAATGGTATCGTTGGTGAAGCCCCTGCGCTGCAGGCCAACAGAATTAACCCCTGCAAA
Organism: Chitinophagales bacterium; assembly: GCA_038256495.1. Lineage (GTDB taxonomy): Bacteria > Bacteroidota > Bacteroidia > Chitinophagales > Chitinophagaceae > Ferruginibacter. Next base: position 18,491 of record JBBSKH010000022.1, on the reverse strand, counting down.
ACTAATGGGGTTTCGGCCTGCCTTAATAAACGGGGGTACATCTTTATTTATCACGGTATGACCAGCTACATAAGTATGTGCACCAATACGTGAGAACTGCGGCGCTCCTGCAAGGCCTCCAATGATAGCATATTCGCCCACTTCCACATGTCCTGCCAGTTGCACGCCGTTAGCCAAAATAACATAATCGCCAAGGACGCAATCGTGCGCCACATGCGCATAAGCCATTAAAAGGCAGTTGCTGCCAATAACCGTTTTCCATTTGTCCTGCGTACCGCGGTTGATGGTAACACATTCCCTTATGCTGGTATTGTCACCAATTTCCACGGTGGTATTTTCACCCACGAATTTCAGGTCCTGTGGTATAGCCCCTATAACGGCACCGGGAAAAACCTGGCATTCCTTACCAATGCGTGTACCACTCATGATTACCGCATTCGACATAATATGGGTACCATCACCAATGCTAACATCTTCATGAATGACCACGAAAGGATCGATTCGAACGTTTTTGCCCAACTCGGCATTAGGGCTTATATGAGCGTGGGGACTTACCATTTTTATGCTTTGGGTCTTTTAACGATTTGAGCTAGCAATATTGCTTCGGTGGCCACTTTGTCGCCTACAAAAATTGTCCCTTTCATTTCGCAAATTCCACGGCGTATCGGGTGAAGCAGTTCCATTTTAAGGATAAGGGTATCTCCCGGAACCACTTTCATTTTAAACTTACAATTCTCAATTTTAAGGAAGTAAGTGTCATACTGATCATCTGAGTCTTTTGGTATGGCCAGGAAGCCGCCAGCCTGCGCCAGTGCTTCTACCTGTAGCACACCCGGCATTACACAGTTTCCGGGAAAATGACCCTGGAAGAATGGCTCGTTATAAGTAACATTCTTAACTGCTATAACATACTTATCGGTAAGCTCCAGTACTTTATCAACCATTAAGAACGGGTAGCGATGCGGCAATATTTTTTCTATTGCATGAATATCGTACACCGGTGTTTTATTTAGATCGTATTTGGGAAGATCCTGCAAGTGCTTGTATTTTTTAATATGCTCTTTTATCTTCTTCGCAAATTTTACGTTGCTGGCATGGCCAGGCCTGTTGGCAATAATATGTGCCTTGAATGGGAACCCTACCAGCGCAAGGTCTCCTACAACATCAAGTAGCTTATGCCTTGCCGGCTCATTGGGGTTACGCAACTGAAGGTTGTTCAGAATACCTTCGTGGGTGATCTCCACGTCCTGCTTCTTAAATATCTTGGAGATGCGCTCCACCTGTTCATCGGTAACCGGGCGATCAACGACAACAATGGCATTGTTGATATCACCACCTTTTATGAGATTATTATCCAATAACGCTTCCAGTTCGTGGAAGAAACAGAAGGTTCTGCTGGATGCAATTTCTTTATTGAAAAGTGAAATATTTTTCAGGTCGGCATGCTGGGTTCCCAACACTGGCGAATTAAAATCTATCAGGGTATTGATGCGGTAGTCATCGTAAGGCAGGGCCACCATTTCTACTTTCTTATCCTCATCTACAAAAGTGATGTTATGCCTTATTTCGTAATAAACTTTTGCTGCATCCTGCTGCTCAACGCCTACCTTCATCATTGCTTCTACAAACGGTTCGCTGCTACCATCAAGGATGGGCACTTCCGATCCGTCAATTTCAATCAGCACATTATCTACCTGCATGCCCACCAAAGCTGCCATGAGGTGCTCGATGGTACTTACCCTGGCACCGTTAACCTCAAGGGTTGTGCTGCGATTGGTTTCAATAACATTATCAACATCGGCTTTAATGATGGTTTTTTCAGGAAGGTCAACCCTTTGAAACTGTATACCAGTATTGGGTTCGGCAGGTTTTAATACCATGGTAACAGACTGACCCGTATGAATACCGTTGCCTGCTATAGTAATTTCCTCCTTAATTGTATGCTGAAAATGCTGATCTGCACCGTTCATTGAATTCATAGCTGCAAAAGTATGAAAAGAATCGGATTTTGTTCAAGGGGGATATCCTGATTGAAATTTGCATTTTACTGGCCGGGAATTGCTAGTGAGGATGGATTATACTTCGGGATTTTCCAGGGCAGCTTTCATCAATTTCAACTGCCGCTCAAGGTCTGATAATCTTTTTTCCAGTTCGGGCAGTTTCCTGTTAAGTGCCTGGCTGCGCAACGCAGCGGCATATTCGTGCGCCGGGGAACCTGTTACAATGGTATTAGGGTATTTGATACTTTTGCTTACGCCACTCTGTGCATTTATTTTAGCGCCATCGGCTATTTGAATATGACCTACGATGCCTGCCTGCCCACCAATCATTACATTGTTACCAATTTTTGTGCTGCCGCTAACACCGGCCTGCGCTGCAATTACAGAGTTGTTGCCCACTTCCACATTGTGTGCTACCTGTATCAGGTTATCTAGTTTAGCGCCTTGTTTAATAATGGTAGAACCGATGGTAGCCCGGTCTATGGTGGCGTTGGCACCAATCTCTACATCATCTTCAATTACTACATTACCAATTTGCGGTACTTTTTTAAACGTTCCGTTGGCTTGCGGCGCAAAGCCAAAACCATCGCTGCCAATTACAGCGCCGGCATGTATGGTTACATTATTCCCGATAACACATTCCCTGTAAATTTTTACACCAGAGTGTATATAACAGCCATTACCGATGGTAACATTGTTACCAATAAAGGTATTGGGGAAGATCTTAACGTCATCACCGAGCTTTACATTTTCGCCCAGGTAAGCAAATGCACCCAGGTAAAGATTTTTGCCATAACTGGCAGTTTTTTCTATGTGAACCGGCTCCTGTATACCATTCAGTTGCTGTGTTCTCAGTATCTGGTAGGCATCTAACAATGTAGCAAAAGCAATGTAAGCATCGGGCACCCGCAGAATAGTAGCATTGATGGAATGCTTCAAATGCAATGATTCATTTAATATAACAATGGAAGCATTTGTAGTGTATAGATAATCTTCATATTTGGGATTGGCCAGGAAAGAGAGCTGCCCTTCTTTAGCTTCTTCAATTTTGCCAAACGACTTTACAGTAACAGAAGCACTTCCTTCTATTTTACCCTCAATGATCGTTGCTATTTGTTCTGCAGTAAATTCCATTGTATAACTTTATTACCTAATGTGGAAATTTATCTAAGATAACAAATGTAATATTTTTTAACCTTGCCTTTTAAGTTTTCGTTTATAAGTGCATGATCTACTTCTGATATATCCTTCACCGAATGGTCTTTGAACAGGATATAAATATGTTCGTGCTCGAAATTATAAGTACTGCTGATGGCTTCCCCGGTAAAGACCAGCCATTTCGCATCAGCTTCTGAAACATTTTCTCTTTGTGCAATTTCCGTTATCTTTTCTGAAACAATGCCAGGCTCATAAGGTTCAGCCGCATATTTAACTTTTAATAAATTCCTGTCTATAATACCATTGCATAAAACAGATAAAACCTTGTCTGGATGTGTGCTCCAATGCTTGATGGCTACCAGCACGTCATAATCGTCTATGCTGCAAAACTGTTCCAACGTCACTTTATCCATAGGCTGGTTAATAAAGCTGTTCAGCGGTTCGTGGCAGGTAGCATTTACCAGTTTTGCTCTTTTGATGATACGCTTCAGCATTTGCTCTGCACTCAACACCGTTTTATGCAGGTACACCTGCCAGTACATGAGCCTTCGGGCCACCAGGAATTTTTCAATTGAGTAAATGCCTTTTTCTTCCACCATCAGCTCCCCGTGGTGCACGGTAAACATTTTTAATATCCGGTCGTACCCTATCGCACCTTCTATTACCCCGGTAAAAAAACTATCCCGGGTAAGGTAGTCCATGCGGTCTACATCCAGTTGCCCGCTCACCAACTGGTAAAGAAATTTCTTTGGATAATTGTTGGTGAAAATATCCAGCGCCATTTGCAATTTGCCACCGAACTGCTTGTTCAATTCTTTAATAATTAGCAATGAAATTTCTTCGTGATGCATGCCTTCAACCAGTTCATGCTCCAATGCATGAGAAAAAGGCCCGTGGCCGATGTCATGTAATAAAATGGCTATCTTGGCAGCCTGTTGCTCCTGTTCGGTAATCTCAACGCCTTTACTGATGAGTTCTTGCAGGGCACAGCGCATCAGGTGATAAGCGCCGAGCGAATGATGTAGCCGGCTATGCACAGCACCGGGATACACCAGGTGTGCCATTGCCATCTGGTGAATACGCCGCAACCGCTGGTAATATGGATGAGCAATAAGATCCAGTATTAGTTCATCATCAATAGTGATAAAACCATATACAGGGTCATTAATAATTTTATGAAATGGCATTAAATGGTCGTGGTTGTTTATTATGTTAAAACTAATACAAAGTGGTTCAAAGCTACAACGCAACTTTTTAATAAATTAAATTTGTAACATTCATACTCCTTGGTATCCTTCACCAAATCTTAAATCAACAATATGAGCATTGCTAAAATTTTATGGGTAGATGACGAGATAGACAGTTTAAAATCGCAGATTCTTTTTTTAGAAAACAAAGGTTATAGTGTAGATACTAAAACAAACGGCTTTGATGCCGTAGAGTACATCAAAGACAATATTGTAGATGTAGTGTTGATGGACGAGACCATGCCGGGCATGACGGGCCTGCAGGTGTTGCAACAAATAAAGGAACTGAACAGCACTATACCGGTTGTACTCATCACCAAGAACGAGGCAGAGAACCTGATGGATGAAGCTATTGGCAGCCAGATAAGCGATTACCTTATTAAACCCGTTAATCCCAATCAGGTTTGGCTAAGTCTTAAAAAAATAATTGACAACAAAAGGCTGGTAGCAGAAAAAACAACCAGCGCCTACCAGCAGGAATTCAGGAGTCTTTTTATGACATTGAATAGTAATCCCGATTACAATGAGTGGATGGACCTGTATAAAAAACTGGTGTATTGGGAACTGGAAATGAAGAAAAGTGACAGCCCGGAAATGCAGGAAGTTTTTAGTACCCAAAAGCATGAAGCCAATACAGAGTTTTTCAAATTTATTTCTAAAAACTATGCCTCATGGGTGGCTCCAAAAAGTACGGACGCCCCCATCATGAGCCATAACCTGCTAAAGTTTAAAGTGCTGCCGCACCTTGAAAAAGGCAAGCCGCTTTTCTTTGTACTGATAGATAACCTTCGCTACGACCAATGGAAAACCATTCAGCCAACATTTGCCGAAAGCTTTCGCATACAGGAGGAGGAAACTTTTTATTCGATACTTCCTACCGCCACCCAATATGCCCGTAACGCCATTTTTGCGGGAGCATTGCCAATGGATATCGAAAAACAATTTCCCCAGCAGTGGAAAAATGATGATGAAGAAGGTGGAAAAAATTTATACGAAGAAGATTTCCTGAGGGCACAGTTGAAGAAAATTGGCAAGGGCGACCTTAAGATTTCTTATACCAAGATCACCAATAACAGCGACGGGCAAAAGATGGTGGAGAACATTCACAATATGCTGCAAAACGATTTTAATGTGATCGTGTATAATTTTGTAGACATGCTAAGCCATGCCCGTACTGAAATGGAAGTATTGAAAGAACTGGCTGGCGATGAAACCAGCTACCGGAGTATTACACAAAGCTGGTTTGAGCACAGCCCGCTGCACCAGGCGCTAAAGCGTATTGCTGATAAAAAACTCACACTAATTATTGGCACCGATCATGGTACCACCAGGGTAAAAACACCGGCAAAGGTTATTGGTGATAAACAAACTACTGCCAACCTTCGCTATAAACATGGCAGGAACCTGAATTATGAAGCCAAGGATGTACTGGCTTTCCGGGACCCAAAAGAGGCGGGCCTGCCGGTACCCAATGTAAACTCATCATTCATATTTGCCAAAGGAGATCTTTTCCTCTGTTATCCCAACAATTACAATCATTTTGTAAATTATTACAAGAACACTTTTCAGCATGGGGGTATTAGTTTAGAAGAAATGATAGTACCCATTGTAAGAATGACGAATAAGTAGCCGCTACTGCAACACAGCGGCTATAACAGGAAAACAATTATTCCACATGTTGTGGAGAATCTTATTTTTTAAACTCTGTTGAATAGCTGAAGTTGCACAGGTAATTGACCTATAAAAGTGCCCGGGCAGAAAATGACATTATGAAATTTACACAACATACATTAGATAAGGTAGAAAAGATAGTTGAAGATTGCAGCTACATCATCCGTTATGAGCGGGGAACCTTCCAGAGTGGCTACTGCATCTTGCAGGAGAAACGTGTGGTAGTGCTGAATAAATTCCTACAGACGGAAGGACGCATCAACACTTTAATAGACCTGCTGCCGCAACTGGATATTAATTTTGATAAGCTAACGCATGAGAGCCAGAAACTATATACAGAACTGATGGAGCTGGAAGATTCAAAATAATGCCATCAACATCATTTATAATAAAGGCATCCAAACGGATGCCTTTCCTTTTTACACGCACATTTTATTGCTAATTATCCCGCCATAAATTAATACCACCATCAATGGCTTCTTTATTTGATACGATGGTTATATTGTCATCCAGTTTAAAGTTGAGGAGCTTTGCATTGCCGCCACCAATGTAAAGCCGGTCATAATTAAAAACAGTTTTCAACACTTCCAGCACACGCTTCATACGTTCGTTCCATTTTTCTTTTCCCTTGGCATCAAGGGCTGTATCACCAATATATTGGTCATAAGTGGTGTTCTTTTTAAAAGGGTGATGCGCCAGCTCCAGGTGGGGCAACAGTTTGCCGTCCAGCAATAATGCAGTGCCAAAACCGGTACCTAATGTTACCATCATCTCCAGCCCTTTTCCGCTAACAATACCAAGGCCCTGCATATCTGCATCGTTTACTATTTTGGCAGGTTTGCCCAGTTGTTCAGTCAACATTTTTGCAAATGCTACCTGTACCCAACTCTTGCTATCCAGGTTAGGTGCTGTGTGCACAATGTTATCCCGCACATAGCCAGGAAATCCTACTGAGATCAAATCGAATGCCTCGAATTTTTTCAATAATTCTGTAATTACCTCCAGCACCGTTTGCGGCGTAGCAGGTTTGGGCGTTGGCAACTTTGTAAATGCTTCCACCATCGATCCATCTAAAGCATATACCGCCGCTTTTATACTGGAGCCGCCAATATCAATTGTACAAACCTTATCGCTGTTGTTCATAATTGCTGTTTTAGTAATTTAATAATAACTATTGTGTTACATATTGCGCCTGTATTGCCCACCCACACTATACAAAGCATTGGTGATTTGCCCCAGAGAACAATATTTTACTGTTTCCATAAGTTCTTCAAAGAGGTTGCCATTATTGGTGGCCACCTCCTGCAAGCGTTTCAGCATTTCAGCAGATTTATCAGCATGTCTTTCGTGGAATGCTTCCAGTGTTTTTATCTGAAATTCTTTTTCATCAGTTGTACTGCGTATTACTTCTGTTGGCAAAATAGTTGGCGAACCCGTTTTACTTAGGAAAGTATTTACACCAACAATGGGATATTCGCCCGTATGCTTTAGTGTTTCGTAATACAAACTTTCTTCCTGAATTTTATTACGCTGATACATGCGTTCCATAGCACCCAGTACTCCACCCCTATCTGTAATTCGGTTAAACTCCGTTAGTACAGCCTGTTCTACCAGGTCGGTCATTTCCTCAATAAGAAACGCACCCTGGTTGGGGTTCTCATTTTTAGCTGTACCCAACTCCCTGTTTATAATTAGCTGAATGGCCATCGCCCTTCTTACACTTTCTTCTGTAGGTGTAGTAATCGCTTCATCATACGCATTGGTGTGTAAAGAATTGCAGTTGTCGTAAATGGCATACAATGCCTGCAAAGTTGTACGTATATCATTGAAGTCAATTTCCTGTGCATGCAAGGATCTGCCCGAGGTTTGAATATGGTATTTTAATTTCTGGCTCCGTTCGTTACCCTTGTATTTATTGCGAATAGCTTTCGACCAGATGCGGCGGGCAACTCTGCCAATAACACTATACTCAGGGTCCATACCATTGCTAAAGAAGAAAGAAAGATTTGGTGCAAAATCATCGATGTTCATACCCCGGCTAAGGTAATACTCCACATAGGTAAAACCATTTGATAAGGTGAAGGCCAACTGCGTAATAGGATTGGCGCCCGCTTCTGCAATATGGTAACCGCTGATGCTGACGCTGTAAAAATTCTGTACAGTATTGTCAATAAAATACTGCTGCACATCACCCATCAATTTAAGGGCAAACTCTGTAGAGAAGATGCAGGTATTCTGTGCCTGGTCTTCCTTCAATATATCTGCCTGAACGGTACCCCTTACGGTATTCAGTGCTTTTGCTTTGATGGTTTCATACACATCTGCAGGTAACACATCCTTGCCGCTAAGGCCTAACAGTCGCAAGCCAAGGCCATCATTGCCAGCAGGCAATAAGCCCCCCCCGCCCCCTGAAGGGGAGGCTTGAGAAGTTCCCGATTTTGGCAAATCGGTATGCCGAACAGGCTGGCCATTTGTGCCAATATATTTTGGTAATTTTTCGATATCATACCTGCTTTCTATAATCTTATTTACGTCTTCCCTTAAATTATTTTCGATGATATATTTTTCACATTGCTGGTCAATAGCGGCATTCATAAAAAATGCCAGCAGCATAGGTGCAGGGCCATTGATGGTCATGCTTACCGATGTTTTAGGATCGCATAAATCAAAACCGCTATATAATTTCTTGGCATCATCTACTGTGGCAATGCTTACACCGCTGTTACCTACTTTACCATAAATATCCGGCCGGTAAGCAGGATCTTCACCATACAAGGTTACACTATCAAAAGCGGTACTTAATCTTTTAGCCGGCTGTCCTTTACTTACATAGTGAAAACGGCGGTTGGTTCTTTCGGGGCCGCCTTCACCTGCAAACATTCTCGTAGGATCTTCGCCTTCTCTTTTTAACGGAAACACACCGGCAGTAAAAGGAAATTCTCCGGGAACATTTTCCTGCAACTGCCATTTAAGAATATCGCCCCAATCGTTGTACCGCGGCAGCAATACTTTTTGCAAAACGGTACCCGATAAACTTTTATAAGTGAGTGGTTGCTTTATAACTTTATCCCGCACTTTGAATTCGTAAAACGCTTTGCTGTAACGGTCTTTGGTAGCCGCCCAGTTATCCAGCAACTTTTTACAAGATGGTTGCAGGCTTTCTTCCAGGGATGTTTTCATTTTTTGCAATTCATCCATAAGCCCCGTTTTTTCTTCCTGCTGCAACGTTTCCAACACACCATTTACCTGGTACAATTTCCTGGCAATGGCTGCCTGGTCGTTCACCCAGTTATCGTATTCATTAATGGTTTCAGCAATTTCGGAAAGGTAGCGCACCCGCTTGGGTGGAATGATGGTTGACTGACTGCTGGTATCTTTTGTATGTGCATGATGCGCTACAGGCTCAAGCGTAGTTCCCTTTACTTTTTCAAGAATTTTTTCTATCAACCTTTCAAACAATTCGTTGATGCCTGCATCGTTAAACTGCGCTGCAATGGTGCCAACAACAGGAAGCTCTTCATCCTTTGCCTGCCACAATTCATGGTTACGCTTGTATTGCTTGCGTACATCATGCAATGCATCCAATGCACCGGCCTTGTCAAATTTATTCAAGCAGATCACATCTGCATAGTCGAGCATATTAATTTTCTCCAGTTGCGAAGGTGCACCGTACTCAGGAGTCATCACATACATGCTTACATCACAATAGTCTAAAATTGATGCGTCGCTCTGGCCAACACCGGCGCTTTCTAATATGATTAGATCAAACTGACTGAGTACACATATCTCTATCGCTTCCTGCACATACTTGCTTAATGCCACATCACTTTCCCTCGTAGCAAGGCTACGCATATATGCCCGTGGCGAAGAAATGGCATTCATGCGAATCCTGTCGCCGAGCAAAGCGCCACCGGTTTTTTTCTTACTCGGATCTACAGAAATAACAGCGATGGTTTTGTCTGCATAGGTATTTAAAAACCTGCGTACAATTTCGTCGGTTACAGAAGACTTACCTGCACCTCCGGTACCGGTAATGCCTATAACAGCCCCCTCCCAGCCTCCCCCGGCGGGGGAGGTGCCTGGCAACTTTGTTACCCGGTCTCTTTTTTCTTTATCGGGAAGTGAGATTAATTTATCATGAATGGTGGCCAGTGAATTCTCCAGATCATTGGTAATTGAATCATTCTTAAAACGGATTACATGATAGCCCGCTTCGGAAAGAATTTTTGTCCTCAGCTCATCGCTTATCAACATTTCCGGTACCTGATGATGATTACCATCCAATTCTACTATTAGCCCCTTTTGAAGACAAATAAAATCTGTAATAAATGAGTCAATAACATGTTGCCGTCTGAATTTAAAGCCTTCCTTTTTACCACGCAGTTTTTCCCACAAAATTTTCTCCGCCAATGTTGGCTCTTTTCTATGATTTAGTGCATAGTCTTTAAGCTTTCCATATAACATCGGGTCTGCATGAAACTCATTAGAGGTCATAGAACTCCCATTGGCCCATTCCGGATCTATCTTATCCGCCATTCCCATTTCAGCAAGCGTTATTGCCCTGGCAATTTTCCGGATATCCTTTACTTCATTCAACGGCAATTTGCCATTCCATTTTTTTGAAGCTTGAAAGAAATCAGAATCCTGCCAGTCTCCTCCCCCGCCGGGGGAGGTTGGGAGGGGGCTGCACTTTTTTATCAAATCTTCAATCATTCCTTCCAGTCCCATATGGCGGCCGTCATCGGGACTGTAAATGCGGGTGATACCGTAAGCATGCAACTCCTCAATTTCTGAAGGCAGGATGGTGCCACCACCTCCGCCAAATATTTTGATATGCCCGCAGCCGTTTTCCACAAGCAGGTCTTTCATGTATTTAAAGAACTCAACATGCCCGCCCTGGTAACTGGTAATGGCAATACCCTGCACATCTTCTTCAATAGCACACTCTACAATATCGGCAACACTCCTGTTATGGCCAAGGTGAATAATCTCGGCACCTTTGCTTTGTAATATCCTGCGCATAATGTTGATAGCAGCATCGTGCCCATCAAACAAAGCAGCAGCAGTAACTATTCTCACTTTATTTTTAGTACTAAAACTCATATAGCTTTTTTTTGAAAAAAAATCCTCTGTATGGCGGTGAACTTCAAAGGCTGCAACATGCAGTAAGAATGTTTACGGGGCATACAACCGGACTGCAAATTTACAGATTAAAGACGGGAAATATTAAATGTAGCAGTTGAGACCAGCATGCAACGTTTCGCTTGTTAGCTCATGCGGTGCGTAAGGGCCGCAAAGTCTTCAATACTGAGCACTTCAGCACGCTTGTTAAAGATATCATCCTGCAAAACATCTGGTGGAAAAAGGCTTTTGGTGGCATTTCGTAATGTTTTTCTGCGTTGATTAAAGGCTGTTTTCACCAATACCCAGTAAGCCCGTTCAGATTTTACATCCAGCATAGTCGTCTTCCGGGTGAGGCGAATTACACCACTATTAACTTTTGGCGGCGGAGTAAACTTATCTGCTGATACATCAAATAGGTACTCTATATCATAGTAAGGTTGCAACAAAGCACTTAGTACTCCATATATTTTACCACCGGGATTTGCGGCGGCCCTTTGCGCCACTTCTCTTTGGAACATACCAATCACCACCGGCACTTCGTCTTTCCAGTCTAACACTTTAAAAAGAATTTGGGTAGAGATATTGTAGGGAAAATTTCCAATTACAGTAAAGGGCCCTTCAAAAGGTTTTTCTATATCAAGAAAACTATCATGTATTAAATTGTCTTTTAAGGCAGGATACTGGCGAAGCAGAAAATCAACTTTCTCCAGGTCGAGCTCCACAGCTTTTAAATGAACACCCGGCAAACCGACTAATTTTTTGGTAAGGGCGCCTGCGCCCGGCCCTACCTCCAGCAACTGGCTAAAAGAATGCTGTTTTAGCGCAGCAACAATCTGGTCTATAACCCCTTCATCTTTTAAAAAATGTTGCCCCAGCGATTTTTTTAGTGTGTACATATGTCGGCAAAGCTACACTAAAAAGCCCTTCCGCAAGGCAGAAGGGCTTTTGTATAAAAGCCTTTGAAAGGCCCAATTTCTTATCAATTTTTAAGTAAGAGTTTCTGTGTTTTTATTTCCTGTTGATATTGCCTGTATATTATACAATCCGAAAGCCAATGCAGCAAGCCCGCTTATGGAAATCTTGTTATTTCCCTTCCTCAATTTTTGGCTTACCTGTTGTACAATTTTACCGGCAACATCTTTTATCACAAACACAGGTTCGGTATTTACACCGGAATAAAAGTTAAGTTAAACAACATCTTTTGCAGGGTTTGGATAAAGCAGTAAACGTTGTTTAGTGTTGGCTTTTTTTACCACGGCTACATCACAGTATTTTACCTGGCCATTTTTTGCTGTAATTTTTTGCCTGTAAAAAATAACCGATGCGTTTACTTCGCTGATATCATCTTTTGCATTAAAATGTTTTAATGTATTGATGGGCAGTGAGTAGGACGAATTGCCCTTCCCCAATTAAAAAAATGATCTTGCATATTTAATATATTTATTAATAGTGTCTATTGTTTGAAAAATTTTCCCGAATGAACTATTTGCCCTGAACTATCCGTTAATTTTAAAATATAGGTTTGGGAAGAGAGTTTTCCAACATTAAGAATGATCTCTGTATAACCTGTTTCAGTTACTACATCTTTTGTCATTACCATTTTACCATGCGTATCAAAAATCTGCAGCTTTAACATCTTATTGGTACCGGCGTCTTTTAATTTTACAGTTAATACATCCTGTGCAGGATTTGGGAAAAATGTAATGCCATAATTTTTGTTCAGGTTTATTTTAATTGTTTTGCTATAGGTATACGTTCCATCCTTATCTACCTGCCGAAGTCTGTAATAGTTGTTACCATAAACGGGGTCAATGTCAAGTGCGGTAAATGCCATTCCCTCGTATACAGTAGCTATGGTTTTAAAGACAGGTTCTATGTCGGAAGACGCTTCTACAATAAAATGACTGTGTTGAGTACTGGTAGCTGCCTGCCAGTCTAACTGTACCGTTTGATCGGCTTTTAGATTGGCTTTAAAACTTTGGATGGCAACCGGCAAAACAGCTAAACTGGTGCCTTTAACAACAGTTACATCATCTATGTTGAATCCTTCATCAAGCTTGAATGCAAAGCTGCTGGCGTCATTATCAGATGTAAACACAAACCGCAGTTGTACGGTACTGTAGGTTTTGTAGTCATCCAGGTTAAACAGCATCCTGGTCCATTCCTTCATTATACCAGTAAGGGCGGGCTGACCGTTTAAACTTCCACCGCTGGTGGTATTATCTTCGGCAACCGTAAATTGGTTGGCCAACGCCACCCAGGTAGTTCCATCAGTACTTGCCTGTATCTGTAACTTATCCCTGAAATTTTCTGCCTTGTATCGTGTCCAGAAACTTAGATAAGCATTGGAGGCGTTTGCCAGGTCGAAAACCGTTTTACAAGTCAATATTCGTGTAGAGCTTGTTGTATAATTAGCACCCGGTGATTCAGATAATGATTTTGATCCGCTGTAAGCATAATCATCGCTGTAATTCCAGCCCGCAGGGCCTGAGGGAGAAATGGTAGCTGCCCATTTATCACTAAATGTACCTTCGGCATCATCTGTAAACAAAATAGTTGGCTGGTAAAATTTAACTACGGTATCATATGTAGTTATACCCCCGGCGGTGGCAGACCATACAAATTTTAATTTCTGTCCAGGTTGAATATCTACAGGAAGCTGGTAACTGATGCTATCCGTTATTGAGGTATAATAGCCAGGGGCAGTTTTAACTACCGGCGCACCATTGGTTGCTATGTTTTCTAATGGAATCAGCGATACGGTAACCGGATCGGTACCCAATCCAATTCTGCGCAAACTGAAACTAAACTTACCGGTTGTTGTATTTACTGCAATGTCATTTAAATCCTGCGTTTCATAATAACTGCCGGCGGCATAAGCCAGTTGCAGATTTTGATAGCAATTTTCTTTGCACAATTGAATAATCATAGAAACAGGAGCCCAAAACTGGCCTCCACCTGCTTCACCAGTCATACCGAATATTTTTCCTTTTGAGCCGACACCAAGGTCTCCCAAGAGTAACCAGTCTTTAATTCCCCCGGCTACCTCATAATTTACAGTTTCCGGGCTGTTGCCAGCCCTGTGGCCATTATAGGTACCCATCAGCGCCGGAATTCTCGTATAAAAATTTGCATCCTCTGTACTTAATGCTGGGTGCAGCGTGGGCCTGCCATAAGGCAATGAATAATAAGCGCCCTGGCAGTGCTGGTCTATTGCACATACGAACTGGCGGGAATAAACAAAATCACGGATGGCCTGTGTTTCTTTTTCTGAAAAAGCACTAGGGCCAAAATAGGTATCTGAAGATTTTGACGTAGAACCGCAGCTCGTACTGGCACCGGCGCAATTTCCAAAATCTACAGAATAGTTTCTGTTCATGTCCACACCATACGTAGTGGAACCACCGTTACCGCCGGTTACCCGCCTGTTCTTACGCCACAACCCGCCACCCGTTACAGGATAGCTTGCACTTGACCCGCCATAATTAAAAGTATACCCGTCGGGGTTAGAACATGGAATAATGAATATTTCCCTGTTATTTACGAGCGCCTGAATTCGTGCATCAGTTGCATAATTCTCGGCCAGGTATTGCATAAAAAACATCAGGCTTGTTCCGCCTATGGCTTCTCTGGCATGTTGTAATCCTGTATATAATATTTCCGGCTCATTCTCGTCTGTAGTTACATTATCAGAAATTTTTACTCCATAAATAGGCAGGCCTCCATCAGAAAGCCCTATAGAATAGCGGGTAACCAATGTGGGGTAGCTATTAGCAAGATCAAGCATTTTTGCACTCATTTCAGCATAAGTATAATAACCAGGATTACCCGCAGCAGCCCCTAACCTTAAAGAGCCACCGAGGCCAAATGCAGCTGGCGTTGCAATCAGACTTGCTATTTTCTGCCCGGCTGTACCATGTATAGGCGCAAAACTATTTTGTGGTGTAATCTGGCTATTTAATGCGATAGTATTAGCAACTACATCATCTATGATAAGTTCGAAACTATAACCTGATTGCCGGAGTATACTCATTTCTTCACTATTCAATACTACTTCAACTGCATTGTCTTCCGCTTTGTAATGATCTAAACTGAGGTTATTAATTGCAAAATTCCTGACCTGAGCGGAATTAAGTGGGATGCTGACTTTACTGTATTTTTCCTGGGCCTGGGCTGAGGATAATAGTGTGCTGCATAATGCCAGCATGCTGATTGCATTTCTTAGGATTTTCATTTGAAGAATATTGGATTGTTGGTTATTTTGTTAATATCATTAAGGTATTGAGAACTTCATTGGCTAATTGCACCCTTACGGTATATAGTCCGCTGCTGAGCCTGCTGATTTCAGACATATCGATTCTATTTGCACCTGCCTGAACATTTATTTCTTTTTCAAACATTACTCTTCTGGCATTATCTATAATGGTAATTTTCGCTCTTCCTGTTTTTGCAACCTGTATAGACAATTGTGCAAAGTCTGATACGGGGTTTGGCAAAATAGCAATTATGTTCTCCCGTTTAAACTGTACATTTTTAGATTCACTAAATTTTTCGGCGCCGGAAACGTCCACCTGTCTTATCCTGTAATAGGTTATAGGTTTCAATGGAGTTATATCGGCATGCTGGTAACCAGCCGCAATACCACTATTTCCTGCAGGCAATTCTGTCAATACCGTCCAATGGATACCATCGGCGCTTTTTTGCAACTGATACTTTTCAACAGTTTTTTCTTGTGCCACCTGCCAGTTGATACTAGCTTCATTTTCGCCACGCTTTTGTACATCAAAACTGAGTATCTGATTTGGTAAAACGAGGCTAACGGTAACAGGGTAATCTTCTACTTCGCCATCCAGCATAAAACCTGTAGGCTTGGCAGCTGTAAGGTTATTAATTGCAGATGTTAATCTGAGGCGTAAAAAAGTGGTGGAATACAATGGTGCCGTTACATTAATAGAGGGCCAGTTGAGTGTAACAGATTGTTGGGAAGCAGCACTTGAAACTGTCATCGTTACGCCTTCGGATGCCTGAAAAATGCCATCGCCATTCGCATCTATCCAGCCGCCCAATGTTGCATTGGCGCCGGTATTGTTGTAAACGCTTACATTAATGATATAGCTGGAAACACCTCTGCTAATCACCTGCATTCCTGTGAGGCCATCTTCTTCCGGCCCATCGCCACTAGCATCTAACGACGTTTTTTTAGCCCACTCAATACCTATTAGAGTACCCAGGCGAATGCGATCGTCTCTTTCATGGGTAGCAGGATCTCCGGTTGGAGGATCATAAGAGGCTGGTGCATCGCCAAAATCAGTCTTTGGTTTAAAGGCTTCTGCAGCATCGCCCCAACTGCCAACTGGTGCTGTGCCATTGAGTGTAATAGGATATTCCTGAGCAGTATTTACAGAACCATTACTATAAGGTACTATGGTAGCTGCCGAAATAGAACTTGACGACCCAATGTTATATAACGCCCCCGTCCAGTCTACACCTACCTGCCGTGGTATTAAAGTAGAAGGGTTGGGAGAAAACCTGGCCACGGACCCTGTTGCCAGGTTTAAATGGTAAAAGTCAGTATTGGAAGCTTTTCCGTCAAAGTCATATAATATACCGTTGCTAATTCCAAAATCAGCCCAATCGTGCTGATCACCGTTGATGCCAAATACCTGTACCGCCGGGCCTACAGGGGCATAGGAGGTATCAAAATTAAGGCGCCAGATTATAGATTCATTGCTTGCAGAAGAACCCGATTCAACACCCAGATACAACCTCCCGTTGTAGAATGCTGCACCTCCTGATTCCACACCATTATCAAAAGTAGGCATACCCAAAGTGCGTACATCGCTGACCACTACACCTAGTGTATCCATATCATAATCATATCTCCTTAAAGTTCTTTCGTTTGGATTAATAGCACCACCGGAGCCTGATAAGCTATGGGTGTAATAAATAAAATGCCGGTATGGATCATATGCCAGCGAGTTGATACGATTATGCAAAGTATGCCGGAAGATAAACCTGGCACGACCTGTTGCCACATCTACGTAATAAACAGAATCATTCCTGGCTGCGATAACATATGACGGCTGACCGGTAAAAGGCATAGAAACGTTGTAATAATTAAGTGGAAATGTTCCCCTGTTACACGCCGAAATATCTGACAACCAAAAAACACCTGACTCCCGGTTGGATGCATTGCCAGTTGTGACAGTGCCTGTGTTGGTTATTACAACCGTAACCGAGGTGACAGATCCCGGAATTTGAACGTTTAGTGTTGCAAGCATACTGGTAACATCATCCTCTACAGAGTTTGCTGCTGTAGCAACTGCCGGCGAAGCATTGTTTGTATTTATTGTTATAATTGAACCGGCTACAACAGATAATGTAATTGGTGCAGGGGTAGACCCTACAAAAGCAGTTATTGTTACTCTTTGGTTTTTATCTATATCGTAAAGAGAGAATTTGAGATCTCTTACAGTGTCACTGAAATTCATCCCGAAGCTGCCATCTCCAAGAAATTCCACATTTTCACCTAAGCCAAAGGAACCGGTCTGCCCAGTATGAGTGGCGTTTTCCCCGGCCGCATTGGTTCCGGTATAATTGTGTGTGAGTGTGACCCTGTTTACTCCAAAAGCAAATCGCTGTGTCTGGCTTTGGGCGGTAGTAATAAATGATGTATAGCTACTGGTGAGGGGGAAAAAATCCAGGTGATCCCAGTTTACGGTATCCCTGATGTAGCCCGTGCTACATTGTGCTTCGGTTTTTTGGCAAACTATTGTTGTTAAACAGCATATTATTGTAAAACACAAACTAAAGATCGGCTTCATAAAATAATGGTTATTCTTTTAGTAATAAGGGCATGCTCAATGGATTAGGCATTCCCTTACGTATGTCTTAAACGTTTGTTTATCATATTTATTTTATTTTTGTCGAAAATAATCTACGCACTATAGATTAATATCTATCAAATATTGAATACTTAACTATGTGATGCTGCTAAACATCAAATTGTATCTTTGCCTATTAAAATATTACTATGCACACAACATTAAAGCCTACAATAGGAATCACCTGTGGAGACACCAATGGTATTGGCCCTGAAATAATTATTAAAACTTTTAGTGATTCAAGATTGCTTGAGCACTGTACCCCGGTTATTTTTACCAGCAATAAGGTGATCAATTTTTACCGCAAAACGATGCCAGATGTTAACTTTAGCTTTAGCAGCGTCAAAGATTCAACCCATATTAACCCAAAACAGGTCAATGTCTATAACTGTTGGGAAGAGGATGGA
>JBBSKH010000021.1:0-40316 GCA_038256495.1 Chitinophagales bacterium | reverse complement strand
CACCAAATCATCCAAATCACCAAATCACCAAATCACCAAATCACCAAATCACCAAATCATCAAATCACCAAATCATCAAATCACCAAATCACCAAATCACCAAATCACCAAATCATCCAAATCACCAAATCATCCAAATCACCAAATCATCCAAAAGTTCAAAATAAATGTCGCAGAAGAAAATCACGAAAGCAATAAGGATACAAACAGAAAGAACCAATGAAATGGAACATTCTACACCAATGTTTCTCACGAGTAGTTTTTGTTTTGATAACGCTGCCGATATGCAGGCAGCTTTTGCTGATGAGTCTGACGACAATATTTACAGCAGGTTCAGCAATCCAACTGTAAAAGAATTTACCGATAAAATGGTAGCACTAGAAGGTGCGGAGGCAGGTTATGCCACCGCTTCCGGGATGAGTGCTGTATTTGCTTCGTTCATGGCATTGCTCAAGCAGGGCGATCATTTATTGAGTTGTAGTGCCATATTCGGTAGCACGCATACATTGATTAAAAAATATCTTCCCAATTTCGGAATCGAATACAGTTATGTAGCCGCAGATCGTCCGCAGGACTGGGAAGCTGCCATAAGGCCGAATACAAAAATGATTTATGTGGAAACACCCACTAATCCGGGGTTAGATGTCATCGATCTGGAAATGCTTGCTGCATTGGCTAAAAAGCATAACCTTATTTTAAATGTAGATAATTGCTTTGCTACACCCGTATGTCAGCGTCCTATTGAATTTGGGGCTGATTTAGTTGTGCACTCTGCTACGAAATGGATTGACGGACAGGGTCGGGTTTTAGGTGGTGTTATTGTGGGCAAAAAAGAACTGATCAACGACATTTATTTATTCAGCAGGAGTACAGGTCCTGCTTTGTCACCATTCAATGCGTGGGTACTAAGTAAAAGTTTGGAAACATTGGATGTGCGCATGGAACGGCATGCAGCCAATGCATTGCACCTTGCTAAAGAACTGGAAGGTCACGAAAAGATTTCTTCGCTTCGTTATCCTTTTTTACCCAGCCATCCGCAGCATGCGATTGCCATGAAGCAGATGGAAAATGGCGGCGGAATTTTTTGTTTCGATTTGAAAGGGGGGCTCGAAGCAGGCCGGTCTTTCTTAAACAATCTTAAAATGCTTTCTCTTACAGGTAACCTTGGTGATACAAGAAGTATTGCTTCTCATCCTTCAAGCACCACACATGCAAAGCTTACTGAAGAAGAACGACAGGCTGTAAATATTACACCGGGGCTTATTCGTATATCTGTGGGGTTAGAGCACCGGGATGATATCCTGAATGATATATTGCAGGCGTTAGATAAATCCTAGTCTTTTAAAATTGAAATGCTGTACATCTTCACCGCAGAGAAGGGAGTTGCAAGAGAAAGCGCAGAGCGATCTCTCAGCGCTCTCATTTACTCCGCGGTAAAAAAATCCGCTTCGGTAAAAGTCCCCTTTAGGGGATTTAGGGGCTTTATTTTAGGGGCTAGTAATCTTCTTCAATTGCATCATCAATGCCCTGAACTCTTTTGGTAGCGGCGCTTCCAGTTCCATCGCTTCGCCATGCATATCAATAAAAATCAGTCTGTGAGAATGCAGGGCCAGCCGGTTGAGCATCGGCCTTTCTTCTTCATCGTGTTTGCTCAGTTTAAATTTCTTTTTTACAGAAGATAACAGCACGGCCTTGCCATCGCCATACAAAGGATCGCATGCCAGCGGGTGACCCATGTTTTTGCTGTGCACCCTAATTTGGTGGGTGCGGCCGGTGTGCAACTGAAAAGACAGCAGCGAAAAATGTTTGTTGGCTTCCAATACCTCGTAAGTAGTTAAGGATGGTTTACCACGGCGATGAATGATCATCATACCCTTGTTCAACTGGTGTTCGGCTATGGGTCCATCCATCGTGCCGCTTGCATTTGCAGGTTCGCCCAGCACAATTCCCGTATAATATTTTTCAACCTTTCGTTCTTCAAAAATACTGTTCAGGTATTTATGCGACTCCTCATTTTTGGCAAATATCACCAGCCCGCTGGTATCCTTATCCAGCCGGTGCACAGTAAATATGCTGCCATATTTTTCAATTAAAAATTCTTTAAGCGATTTCTCAGACTGCATCCTGTCTGGAATGGTAAGCAGGCCCGAGGGCTTGTTGATTGCTACAAGATCATCGTTTTCATATACGATGCTGAAATTACTTTTTGCCAACTTCTTTATTTTTAAACGCTTTCTTTTCGCTGTGGGTTTTAAATTTCCGGGCCTGCTTTACTTTTTCTTCTTTAGCAGGTTTGGCTGTTTTTTTTGCAGGAGCCTCGGCTTTAAAAAACTTCTTTTCTTTCGGCTGTTCAAGCGCTTCTGTTATTGCTGCATCGCTCGGTAATGGCGCAGCTTTTTTCTTTTTCGATTCGTTCATGTATTTCAACAGGCGAATTTCCTTATCACTGAGGTAACGCCATTTACTACGCTCCACGTTTTTCTTGGTGAGGCCGGCGTACATTACCCTGTCAAGGCCCTTTACATCGTAACCAAGATGTTCAAAAATTCGGCGAACTATCCTGTTGCGGCCACTATGTATTTCAATGCCAATAATTGATTTATCCTTGCTGTCTGCATATGCAAGACTATCTACATAAATGGTTCCATCTTCAAGCGTAAGGCCATTCATGATATCTTCAAAATGCGTTTTAGTAAGGTTCTTATCCAGTTTTACTTCGTATATCTTTTTGATCTCGTAGCTGGGATGTGATAATTTTTGCGTAAGGTCACCATCATTTGTTAATAATAAAACACCGGAAGTATTCCTGTCTAGCCGCCCGATGGGATACACCCTTTCGTCGGTTGCTCGCTGTATCAGTTGCAACACAGTTTTTCTGCCCTGCGGATCATCAGTAGTGGTGATATAATCCTTCGGTTTGTTGAGCAGTATGTATACCAGGTTTTTTGTAACGAATAATTTTTTGCCGTTAAAGATCACTTCATCTGTAGGCTGCACTTTGTAACCCGGTTCACTCATTACTTCCTTATTCACTTTTACCTTTCCCGCTGTAATTATCTCAACGGCTTCCCTGCGGGAACAAACACCACAATGTGCCAGGAATTTGTTTAGTGGCATGGCTGTATCTGTTGTTTGCTGAGGAGCTTCTTTTTTGCCTCCTGGTAGTCTTTTTGTGCCTGTTTCGGCTTTTCTATCGGTTGGGGCTGTTGCCTTAGGTACATGACCGGATTTTTGAGCCCGCTTGGCCAGCATAGCCTGGTATTTTTCTTCTTTTAATTTATCGAAATAGGCATTTTTATCAACACGTGCTTTTTTCTTTTCCTGCCGTATTTGTTCTTTTACGACGCTATTCTTTTTCTTAACAGTAAATTTCTGAAACGGAGACTGGCTCATTTGTTGGAGTTTTTGCTGTTTTTCAACAGTAGATGAGGCACAAAGATAGCTGATTTGCCGCAAGGGTAAACGGCCCAAACACACAAAAAAGCCGCTACAATGTAGCGGCCCGTTCAGGGTGTTATTAAAATATCTTTTTTATGATTTTTTTACTTTCTGTCCGTTAACTGGTGCTGGTTTCCTGCCTTCTTTCATTGGATGATGCATTCCCTTGTGGTGCTTTTGCTTTTTCATTTCCTGCATGGTCTTTAACTGCTCTTTGTTTAAAATAGCTTCATGCCTTGTTTTTGCGGCCGCCTTTACTGCTTTCATCTGCTCTTTTTGCTGCTCCTGGCTTAACGAACTATTGCTTTTGATAGCTTTCACTTCATCCCTGGTTTCTTCGTTCAGCGCTTTCAGTTGTGCAGCCTGCTCGTTGCTTAAACCAAGCTTTTCTTTCATAGCCTGCTTTTGTTCTTTGTTTTGTTCTTTGCTCATTTTCTTATCATCATGCCTCTTAATTTTCTCATCCCTCATTTTGCGGTTGTCTTTCATTTCTGCTTTACGAGCTTCCATGCTGGCTTTTTGTTCGGTGGTAAGCAAGGCCTGCATTTTATTTTGCTGTTCCTGCTTCAGGGCTTTCAATTGTGTTTGTTTTTGTGCGTCAGACAGGCTGTTGTTATTTCTGATGGCTTCCATTTGAGCTTTTCCTGCTTCTCTTTGCGCCTTCATGCTGGCTTTCTGGGCATCAGTAAGATCAAGGCCTTTCATCATGTGCTCTTTGTGCTGACCCATTTCGCTGTTGCGTGGGCTTTTTACTTCCCTTGTTTGTTGTGCGCTGGCAGAGAAAACGATTACTGCAAGGGCAAACGTTGCGGCGATTAACTTTTTCATATAAATGTTTACTTTTTTCTTTGTGAATGAATTCTATACACTCATAGAGCAGTATTGATGACAAAGGTTTAATCAAGGGTTTGTTAAAGGATAAAAGATATAATTAAAAATTATTTTTCGGGCACGGATAATGGTTGGGTTGTAAGCTTATGCTGCGCCAACGTTACTATGGTACAATTAGCTAAGATTCTGTTGATGGTGAATATTTACTGATATTTCGAACCAATTTAGTCTTTAACACAATTAGCTGGTAGAAAAAATGCAGCCATTTGGCTGCATTTTTTATCCTTTATTAGCTAACTGCCCACAGGCAGCATCTATATCTTTACCGCGGCTGCGTCTTACCCTCACATTTACCTTGTGCCTGGCAAGGAAATCAGTAAAAAGCTGCGTTGAATCT
Source organism: Chitinophagales bacterium (assembly GCA_038256495.1). Lineage (GTDB taxonomy): Bacteria > Bacteroidota > Bacteroidia > Chitinophagales > Chitinophagaceae > Ferruginibacter. The sequence continues at coordinate 35,650 of JBBSKH010000021.1, read as the reverse complement.
TCATCCGTTTTAATAAATGGTATGCCCGCCACCGGATTGTATTCTATAACATTTACAAGGTGCGTTGGAATTCTGCGGTACACTTTCACCAGTTCGGCGGCATCTTCCAGGCTGTCATTTTCCCCCTGCAGCAGCACGTATTCCAGCGTTATGTCATTCTTTGTTTCGGCGTAAAAATGGTTTAAAGCATCTACCAGCGCATTAATATTATTGGTTTCGTTGATGCCCATGATCTTATTACGTTTTTCATCCGTAGCGGCGTGCAGGCTCAGCGCCAGGTTAAACCTTACTTTATCATCGCCCAACTGCCTGATCATTTTTGCCACACCTGCGGTGGAAACCGTAATGCGTTTCGGGCTCATAGCCATACTATCGCTGGCGGTGATGCGCTCTATTGATTTTACAACGTTCTTATAATTCAATAATGGTTCGCCCATTCCCATGTACACGATGTTGCTAAGCGGTGTACCATATACCCGCAGGCTTTCTTCATTCAACATGGCCACCTGGTCGTAAATCTCATCAAAACCAAGGTTGCGCTTGCGGTCCATACGGCCGGTGGCACAAAATTTACAGCTAAGGCTGCAACCTATTTGCGATGAAACACAGGCGGTGTTTCTTTTTTCTGTTGGAATCAAAACACCTTCTATCAGGTGACCATCAAAAGTTTTAAACCTGCTTTTCAGGGTGCCATCGTTGCTATGCTGGCTGGCGTCTACAGACAGCGCAGGGAAATCAAAAGCTTCATTCAATTTATTTCTCAGCTCCAGCGACAGGTTGCTCATCTCCTGGAAACTACGGGCATTCTTTTTCCAGAGCCACTCATAGGTCTGAATGGCACGGAATTTTTTGTCACCGATGGATTCAAAATATTCTTTCAGTTCCGGCAGGGAAAAACTCCGGATATTCTTTTTTTCTAACATGGCGGCAAAGGTACGGATACAGGGCTGAATGATAACGCTGGCAACGACTTTGGGCAATAATTTAGCAGTTTATTTGGGGCGTTACTGCACGCCTTTCAGCTTAAACAAGGGTAAGATTGCATAAATTTGCCAACCCGGTACCAAAAGGCCGGCAAAGCAGGTATGAACAAAGTATATGTTATTGATGCTCTAAGAACGCCCATTGGAAAGTATGGCGGTGCCCTTTCTTCTATAAGGCCCGACGATTTACTGGCACACGTAATAAAAGCGCTGCTAGCACGCAACCCATCTGTGGATGTAAATGCTATTGAAGATGTAATTGCAGGTGCCGCCAACCAGGCGGGCGAAGACAACCGCAACGTGGCACGGATGGCAGCTTTACTTGCTGGCCTGCCCGTAACGGTGCCAGGTAATACCGTAAACCGTTTATGCGCCAGTGGCCTGCAGGCCATAATGGATAGTGCAAGAACCATTGCCTGCGGCGATGCTGAACTGATGATTGCATGTGGCGTTGAGAGTATGACAAGAGCGCCATTTGTAATGAGTAAAGCTGATAAGGCTTACGACCGCGGTCCGGAAATGTTTGATACAACCATGGGCTGGCGTTTTATTAATAAAAAACTGGCTGATATGTACTTCCCGTTTGGCATGGGCGAAACCGCAGAGAACGTAGCTAAACAATGGAATATAAGCCGGCATGCACAGGATGAGTTTGCTATAGAAAGCCAACAGAAATATGCAGAAGCGTATAGTGCAGGAAAATTTATGGATGAAATTGTACCGGTTACGGTACCAACAGGCAAAGAGCATATTGAGTTTAGTAAAGACGAACACCCAAGGCAGTCGAGCATGGACAAACTGGCTACCCTTAAGCCGGCATTTATAAAAGATGGTACCGTAACGGCTGCTAACAGCAGTGGCATTAATGATGGTGCGGCAGCCATGTTGCTGGCCAGCGAAGCTGCGGTTAAAAAATACGGCCTACAGCCAATTGCTGTTGTGAAGAGCATGGCAGTAGCAGGGGTTGATCCATCTATAATGGGAATTGGCCCGGTGCCAGCAACACAGAAGGCTTTGAAGCGTGCAGGCATTACCGTAAATGATCTTGACCTGGTGGAATTAAACGAGGCTTTTGCTTCTCAAAGTATTGCCTGCATCCACGATCTTGGTCTCGACCTGCAAAAAGTAAATGTAAATGGCGGTGCAATTGCATTGGGGCATCCACTTGGCTGCAGCGGCCTAAGAATTGCTACCACCCTTGTTCATGAAATGAAAAAACGCAAAAGTAGGTTTGGCCTTGCCACCATGTGTGTGGGTGTGGGGCAGGGGGCTGCGGTGGTATTTGAGGGAGCGGTACTGTAATTATGAATGTTGAATGTTGAATTTTGAATTTCTTAAAATCATCTTGGTCTCAATCAGCAGTCAGCAATCAGCAGTCAGCAACCAGCGATCAGCAATCAGCATTGAACCGCTGCCACTAAACTCTCTGGCCATAAAAAACGTTAATAGATAAAACAACAATTATGAAATTAGAAAAAGCAATATTGGCTGGAGGATGTTTCTGGGGTGTAGAAGATTTAATTCGCAAACTTCCCGGCGTTGAATCAACCGTAGTTGGATATACCGGTGGTGATGTGCCCAATGCAACTTACCGCAACCACGGTACCCATGCCGAGGGTATTGAAGTACAATTTGATGCTGAAAAATTATCTTATCGCAGTTTACTGGAGTTCTTCTTCCAGATACACGACCCCACCACTATGAACAGGCAGGGTAATGACAGGGGACTATCATACCGCTCTGCTATTTTTTACCAGAATGAAGCCCAGAAAAATACCGCTACAGAACTGATTGCAGAAATGAATGCCTCTGGCAAATGGCCGGGCCCTGTAGTAACAGCAGTAGAACCTGCTGCCGATTTCTGGAATGCCGAAGAAGAGCACCAGGATTACCTGCAGAAAAATCCTTATGGTTATACCTGTCATTTTCTGAGGCCAGAATGGACATTGGAATAATGATGGCCTGCTTTGCATTAAAGCCTGAACAGCAATTTCTTTATCAGCCGGTAATTAATGCCAATACAAAGTATGGTAAGCAGGGCGGCCACTACAAGCACAGACCAATGTATGAAGGGGGAGAGTTCGTCCCTGCCATTCAAAAAGCTTTGCCGGAAAATGTACTGGAAAACCTGTGTAGCGGCAAGCGCTATTAAAACAATAGAAATATATACTGGTATCCATCTATGGGCTACTGTTTTACTCAACCAGCCGGGCGAATAACCCAGCAGTAGCAGCAGTTGGAGGTTATCTTTACTGCGGGCCACCATCAATTGCAGATAAAAAGAGAATAACATCATGGCCAGCAAAATTACCAGTAGTGCAAAACTACCGAGGCCGCTTACCACAGCCTGTAATACCTGTTTAACTCTTCCAAATCTTGTCTTGTCTTTGTTTACCTGGTATTGATGTTGCTCCAGGAAATTAAGGAAGGCAACATTATTGGCGTCGGTGGTCTTAATGTAGATCCTGCTTGGATCATCGGCCGTGATATTTGCAATGTTCTTGTTGGCCCAAAGCAGAAAATCCTTGGGAACGATGATGCTATTGATACGATCGCTGAGTGCAACAATATTCCCCCGGAAAATTTTCGTTCCATATACACCGCTGCATTCAAGTTGCAGCAACAAAGAACCCATGGTGGTTTCCGATATCTGCGGCAAGCCACGGCTTGGTGCAAACACCGTATTGTACAATTCAAAATAATCGGAAGAGATGATGATGGGTACAATATCCTGACCTGGTTGCCATTTAAAGGAAGGTGGAACCGTATCAATAAAGTTTTCATCAATTGCTTCCAGGAAAATATCGGAACTAAAACCCAGCATGCTGCCGCCGGAAGCGGTTACAATAAATTTGTTGGCAAGCAGGGGCGTGGCATCCTCAATAAAAGGCTGTTGCTTTAGGGTTTCAATTTCGGCCGTAGTAAAACTATGGTCTTCTGCAATATTCTGATCGGTGATTTTTTTAATAATGGAAATGTAATCATAACCCGTATTGCGTGGGCTGCGTTCCTTCAGGAGTTCATTAATGTTTACATACATCTGCAAAGAAGCCAGCAACAACAACACACCTATGGCCAGGCCAATATAACTGATGAACCTCGACCGTTTGTTCTGGTCACGGTTAAGGTAAGCCGCAATATGTTTAAAAGATAATTTCATATTATAATCGCTGGTCAGTTATTGTTGTTTATAGTTGCAAAATTCTGTTGGCATTATAGAATGATACTGCTGCGAGGTCGGCCAGGATGATGCCGGCATTTCGTTTTGCAGCTTCTTCTGTAATAAGTGCCATTGCTTTGTGGCAATTAGCTTCATCAAGGTGGCTAAAGGGTTCATCTAACACCAGGAAATCGAACGGCTGCTGCAATGCACGTATGATGGCAATTCGCTGTTGTTCGCCATAACTGCAGGTGCCCGCAGCCTGTTTTAATTTGCCTGCAATGCCCAGCCGGTCTGCCATTTGCTCTATGCTGGCGGCGCCTTCAAATGGATGAAGGCGTTGCTTCACTTCAATATTTTCAAGGGCAGTTTGCTGTGCAAATAACCTAAGGTCCTGGAAAACGATGCTGATGCTGCCTGAGCGAAACCGGGCTATTGCTTCTGCATCCATTGATCGGATGTTTTGACCATCGTAATGTATTTCGCCTTTATAATCTTTTCGTATTCCATACAGGAAATGTATGAACGATGTTTTACCGCTGCCACTTGGCGCTACAAGCTGGATATGTTCGCCTTTTGCGAACCTCAACGTTTGGTTCCAGATGGCGGATTGACTGATCTTTTCCGGCTCCAGGAAATCGGGCACAAGCTGTTTTAATATTATCTCCATAATCAGGCTATTAAAAAAGCCGCCGGCAATTGAGGCGGCGGCTTTTTCTTAATGCGCTTTTATTGTACTACAGTTACCGTATCTGTAACCGTTGGCTCCATGTTCCACATGGCTTTGTCTTCTTTTGATTTTACTTTTGCTACACTACCGATGATACCCATGTATTTGTTCAGCTGCTTCAGGCTGTTAGTTGTTTTGTCAACAAGGTTCACTTCAAGATGCTGCGTTACGCCACCGTTTTTGAATTCGCCGCCACTCAAAATCATATTGTCCCACATCTTCAGCGATGCATCCATAGCAATATTTGCCAGGCTGTCTTTAGCAGCTTCGTCTTTAAAACTATTCATCAGGTATTGCATGTTAACGTATGCGCCGGTTGGGCTAGAGGCGATCTTGCTCATGAAATCGAACGAGCTGTTACTTTCTTTTGCTATGAAATTATCAACAGTTTGCTTATTGTTACCAATGGCAAAATATTGGTTATTGCCATTTGTAAATATCTTGCCTGCTATTGATGGGTCTTCTTTTCCCATTTTGTTGCCAGCGGCAATCAGTTTGTCAAAACTTGCTTTGTCGCCCACGGATGCAGAGAACAGGAAATTCATATCAGGTTTTCCGGTGCTGTCTTTTGTAATATCTGAAATGGCCAACATGATATCTCCTTTGTTTGCTTTTACAAAATCATCCAGGTTAAACCCAAGGAATGCTGAACCCATATTTATCAGGCCTTCAAGACCGGCCAGTTGTGCAAAAGCTTTGATTCCTTCTGGCTTAAAGTTCATTGCAAAGAAAAAAGCCACATCTTTTGCCGGTAGCTTTTTAGCCATTTCGCTGTTTATTTTGCTGCCACTATATTTTTTCCACAGCTCAGTCATCTCTTTACCAGCGTAGGATTTTATGTCAACATTTATCTGCCCGTTATCGAAGTTAACGGTGGCCAAAGCCATTGATCCTTCAACAAGTTTATTGATGTTAAGCATACCAAGGGCAGCCATTGCCGGATTGCCACTATTGAGCTTTTCAATATTCATATAAAAGTGTACATCGCCTTTTGTATCTACCAACTCGCTGAACTTTTCACTTTTGGCCATGCTGTTCTTTTCGGCCAGGTTGTAAATGGAGGACGCTATTGCAATGCCATCTCTGTTAAGCGTGGCAGTTGGCATATCCTGTGGCATAGTCAGGCTGTCCTGCATCATCATTTTGCCCATATCCTGCAGTTGACTTGCTTCAGGGAGATCTGTAACTATTACGAATTTATCTTTGTCCCATGATACGGTAGTGCGTTTGTCGCTGATAAAGTTAATACCATTTTTCTCGCTGGCAGTTGCTTTTGTCATCACGCTTGAATTATATGCTTTGAACTTTGCCGCATCTTTAATACTTCCCTGAAAAGCAATGTAGGTGCCCAAAGAATCTTTCTGCATAAACATCAGCATATCTTTTTTTACGTCGATGCCTGTGTTCTCAGGGTTATCTAAAGCTGTTTTGGCAGCTGCAGTAATAGCAGTATCCTGGTATAGCATTTTAAACAATTCATTCTGCTTTACCTCATCCCAGGGAAGTTTTTCTGAAATAGATCCTGCATTTATATGCACCACAATGGCTGCATCTGCGGGAACATACCTGCCCTGTTGGTTTGATTTGCTGCAGGCAGTAAACAACAGGCTGGCAGTAAATAAAAATAAAATGGCCGGAATAATTTTTGAACGTAGCATGATCTTGTTTTGGTTTTTTATAAAAGTTAAAAATCGCTGGTCTAAGTTATTGGTTTAAATCAGAAAAAAAATCAGTTAAAGCGATAAACGGTACTATTTCCTGTTTACCCGTTGTAATATTCTTTACCACCGCTGATTGCTGCTCTAATTCCTTACTGCCAATAATTACTACGAACGGTATATTTTTCTTGTCGGCGTACTTAAATTGTTTATCCATCTTAACAGTTTCATGATACATTTCACAGGCAACTCCAGCGGTTCTCAATTGTTTCATGATGGCCATAGCATCAATGCTTTCCTGCTTGCCCATGTTAAAGAAAAGGGCGGTGCTGCCTGCCTGCAGGCTCGTTGGAAAAAGATCCAGCTCCTCCAAAACATCATATATCCTATCTACCCCAAAACTAATACCCACGCCGGGAATACCCGGCACGCCAAACAAACCGGTGAGGTCATCATAGCGTCCGCCACCGCCGATGCTGCCCATTTTAACAGTAGCAGGTGCTTTCACTTCAAATATGGTTCCTGTATAATAATTTAAGCCACGGGCAAGCGTAAGATCAATAGAAAGATTTACACCCGCTGTGTGCAGTTGAATAAAGCGTAGTTCTTCAATGCCCTTACCGGCTGTTTCATTGCCGGCAAACAGTTCTTGTACAGCAGCTAATTTCTGTTCATTATTGCCGCTGATGGCAAGGTATGTTTCGATAGTGCTTATTTGGCTTGCTGAAAGATTCCGTTGAGCAAGTTCTTCTTTCACTTTATCAAGGCCTATTTTGTCTAATTTATCAATGGCAATCGTGATGTCCAGCATTTTTTCGGCACCGCCGCAAAGTTCTGCAAGGGCAGTCAACAATTTACGGCTGTTGATCTTGAGTTCGTAATCCGTCAGTCCGATATTTCTAAATGCCGTGTCGTATATATTGCAAAGATCAATTTCATTTAAAAGTGAAGTGCTGCCAACTACGTCTGCATCGCATTGGGTAAACTCCCGGTACCTGCCTTTTTGTGGGCGATCGGCACGCCAAACAGGCTGCACCTGATATCGTTTGTAGGGAAACGTTAGCTGGCCGTGGTTCATAGCCACGTATCTTGCAAACGGGATGGTAAGGTCATACTTAAGCGCCCTTTCCGTAAGTTCAGTACTGGCCTTGCCTTGCATCAGTTTATCAAAACCTGCTTTGGCTTTGTCCACGTTTTTTGCATCGTTCAGCCCATTGTTCAGGATTTTGAAAATAAGTTTATCGCCTTCCTCTCCATATTTCCCCATCAGCGTTTCCAGGTTTTCCATAGCAGGTGTTTCCAGCGGCTGAAAGCCATAGAGGCGAAAGACCCTGCGGATATGATCGAGGATAAAATTTCTTTTATAGATTGTTTCGGCGGCAAAATCCCTGGTGCCCTGCGGGATGCTCGGTTTGGCCATTACGTATGTTGGGTTTTATTTTTATTTATAGTGAGGTTCGCAATAATACGGTCGCAGTTTTTATCTATCAGTTCGTACACCTCATGGTAGCCGTCTTCACCACCATACCATGGGTCGGGTACATCCATTTGCTCACCGGGGAATGTTTCATCCATAAAGTATTTCACCTTGTGCATCCCTTCATCGTTGCCTGCAATGCTTTTCACATCTGCCAATACATCTTTTGCCATTACATATATGATGTCAAAATCGCGGAGGTCATCTTTTATAAACTGCCGGGAGATTTGATTACTGATATCAACTCCATGTTGTGTAGCTACTTTCTGGCTGAGTTGGTGTGGAGCTTCACCAACATGGTAACCATTGGTGCCGGCACTATCCACCGTCCATGATAGGCCGGCGGCAATTGCTTTTTCCTGCAGAATACCCTCTGCCAGCGGACTGCGGCAAATATTTCCCAAACAAACCATTAAAATGTTCATGGCTGCAAAGATAATAGATTAGCATCAGCAGGTAAAACAGCGGAGGGTAGTTGCATTTATCAGCTTTTATGGATTGCTCATGCAATTGCATCTTAACGGAAACCAGCGCTGGTTTTTGAAAACATTCATTCATTTCAAAAACCTTTTTTATGAGAGCAGAACAAGTGTTATCATCAGCATTGCTTGATATCTTATTTGAGAACCGCAATAAAGGATATGGTGCGTACAACCTGCGCAAATTTTACAATAACAGGTTGGTGAAGGCTTTGGCCGTTATGATGTTGTTGGCGGCATTGATGTTTTTGTTTATCAGGATGTCAGTTAAAGAGAATGTGCAACGGGTGCCTGTAGTGCCTGATATCGACATTACTCGGGTCTTTGAACTGCCCCCTCCAGCACCGGTAGAGCCGCCTAAGCCGAAGGCTGTGCCAACAAAGCCAGCAGCACCAGTTGCTTCTTATGCATATGTTGATAACATCAACATAACAAAAGAAGAAGCTGACATGGCTCCGCTGGTAAAGAACCTGGATGATGTAGCTATTGCTGCTGTAACCCAGGCCGGCATTCCTGGCGTTGTGCAGAAAGTGCAGGCACCTGTGGTGGTTGAAGCAACGGCAAAAGAGGGTTCCCCGGGTCCCGCTTTCATACCGGACCCTTCTGTGCCAAGGAATACGGCTGATATAATGCCGTTGTATCCCGGTGGTATGGATGCACTTAGAAAATTTCTGCAAAAGAATTTGCAGAATCCTGAAGAAATTGCGCCGGGCGAAGAAGTGTTGGTGAAAATAAAATTTGTAGTGGGATATAATGGAAAGTTGCAAGGCTTCGAAGTTGTGAAAGATGGCGGTAAAGCCTTCAACCAGGAAGTAGTAAGGGTGTTGCGGAAGATGCCTGAATGGATTCCCGGTAAATCAAATGGGCAGAATGTAGCGGTATATTATACCATTCCGGTGCGTTTTATGGTAACAGATTGAAGGCTTTAATATTTATTTGTAAATTGCAGACTCACAAAAAAGCAAAAAATGGCTTTAGAAGAATTTGATAGGGAAGAGATGTCGAGGAAGAATAAAGGCTATGCTTTTATGAAAAGCATCATGGATTATGGGATGGGGCTATTATGGCTGGGTATGGGCTTCATACTTCTTTTTAGTGATAAATTCGGCATAAAGATCGATGCCCGTTTTAATGATCCCGCTTTGAAAGCTTTTGCTATTGTTTGTTTAGTTTACGGCATATTCAGAATTTACAGGGGCTATAAAAAGAATTATTTTAAGGAAAGATGATAAAACAATTGAGGAATTTTTGCTGCTTGCCTGTGCTGGTTGTTGTTTTATTTTCTTGTAAACCACAGCAAAACAAGGAACAGCTGTATGACAGTCCTTCTCATGGTACGATTCACATTAGTGTGGATGAGTCTTTTAAACCAGTAATAGAAGAACAGATACAGATGTACGAAACATCTTACCCTGGTACGCACATCATTGCACACTATAAACCTGAGGCGGAATGTTTCAGGGATTTGTTCAGGGATACTAGTAACAGGGCTATTATTGTAACCCGTGGTCCTACGGATGAAGAAGAAGCATTTTTGAAAGATTCGTTACATTACCTGCCCGCATGGAGTATTGTGGCAACTGATGCAATTGCTGTTGTGGTAAATAAAGTGAGCAACGATACATTATTTACATTGGAAAGGTTGCACGATCAGCTGCTAGGTAAAGTAAACCGGAATCAAACAATAGTTTTTGATGGCTTAAATGCCACGAGCACCGTAAATTTTATTACAGATTCAGTATTGAAGGGGAAATCATTTGATACATCCGTAGTAAAAGCAGCAAAAACCACCATTGAAGTGCTGGAATATGTGGCAACTCATCCCGATGCTATCGGCCTTTTGGGGATAGAATGGATCGGAAATCCGGAAGTGGCGGCACAGGTGGCAATGTTGCAAAAGGTTAAAATTGCTTATGTTGAGTGTAAATTATGCGTGGATACGCCTTATGTGAAGCCTATGCAGGAGAGTATTTTATCCCGACGCTACCCCTTGGTACGTGGTTTGTATTATATTAATAAGGAAAACTACAACGGTCTGGGAACAGGCTTTGTACATTTTTTAAAAAGCGAGAGAGGACAGTTGATATTTCGCAGGGCCTATTTAGGCCCGATAATGAAGTTAGGTATCAGAAATGTGAAGCTTAACGAGAAATTACCAAATAATTAAATTTGAGTATTAACGGTTCCTTATAAATTTTTATATCATTGCAACAGTCAAACAACAAAATGAAAAAAATGAGAAGACACATTATGAAAGGCATGTTATTTTTTGCATGCATTCTTTTTGCCGGAACAATGATGGCACAAAGTATTGACGATGGAAAAAAATTCATGTACTACGAAAAGTATAAAAGTGCTAAGGATGTTTTTCAGAAACTGACTAGTGATGCTAAAGTAAGTGATGAAGCTACTTATTGGCTGGGACAGGCGGAAATAGGCCTGGAGAACATGAAAGCAGCGAAAGCATTATACCAGGCAAAACTGGCAGCGGAGCCTAACAGCCCGATGACATTGGCCGGTATGGGCCACGTGGAATTGCTGGAAGGCAAAACTCAGGATGCCCGCAGTCGTTTCGAAACAGCCATATCTCTTTCAAAAGGTAAAGATATTGATGTATTAAATGCTGTTGGATATGCTAACGCTAATCCCGAAAGTAAAAACGGTGATGCAGCTTATGCCATCGAAAAGTTGAAACAAGCCACACAAGTAAGAAAGTTTAAGGATCCTGCGGTATTGACCAACCTTGGTGATGCATACAGGAAATTTGCCGACGGTGGTAACGCAGTTACTAACTACCAGGCAGCTCTTGCGCTGGATCCGAATTATGCACGTGCATTGTTCCGCATAGGAAGGGTGTACCAAACGCAAGGCGTTTCGCAGGAGCCAATTTTTATGAAGTATTATAATGATGCCATTGCAAAAGATGCCAATTATGCTCCTGTTTACCTGGTATTATCAAACTATTTCTACGAAACAGATGTGCCTAAAAGTGCACAGTATCTTGACAGGTGGTTAAATAACTCTGATAACGATCCTAAAGCATGTTCTTACAGAGCTTCTATGAAGTATGCACAGGGCTTATTTAACGAAGCTATTGCAAAGGCTGATGAGTGTATTGCTGCAGAAGGTGCAAATCCTTATGTTCGATTATTCAAAATCAAAGCGTTTGCCTATAATAAAATGGGTGATTCACTGAAAGCCAAGAACAGCTTTGAAGAGTATTTCAAACGCCAGGATCCCGATAAGATTGAAGGTGGCGATTATTCTGCATATGCAAATGTATTACTACGTTTTCCGGGTAATGAAACAAGAGTGGGTGAGTTAGTTGAAAAAGCAGTAGCGTTGGATACACTTGAAGTCAACAAGGTAAATTATATCAAGTCGCTTGCTAATGCATACGACGAGCAAAAAATGTATACAAAGTCTGGAGAATGGTATGCTAAGGTGCTCGATGTAAAGAAAAATTATACTAATGTAGACCTGTTCAATGCCGGCTATGCTTATTATCAGGCTGGTTTGTACGATTCTTCAAACAGGATATTTACGCTGTATACAGAAAAATATGAAAAGGATTTGTTTGGATATTACATGTTGGGTAATGCCAATGCTATAATAGACTCGACCGGCAAATTAGGCCTGGCTGCGCCACATTATAAAAAAGTAATTGAGCTAGGCGAAGCCGATACTGCCGCAGCAAATGCAATAAATCGTTTGCTTGTAGCATATAAGTATTTTATTGGCTACGAGTACAATGTTAATCAAGATCAGCAGGCAGCGCTGGCCTATGTAAACAAGGCCCTGGCGCTGGCTCCGGAAGATGAGCAATTATTGTCCAATAAGGAATTCATTTCAAAGAATGATCCTAAGACACCGGCTAAGAAACCTACCGCAGCTAAAGCGAAATCAGACAGTAAGTCAAAAAAATAAAAGAACTGTTTAATCTGTTCTTCTTTGAAAGGCCTGTTATTTAACTATAACAGGCCTTTTACTTGTTTAATTTTCAAATATTCATCATTGTATATTAATGTTGCTGACGTATTTTTGCGGTCAAACATTTAAGCATATTCTATGCAATTTTTCTTATTACAGGCAAAGCCCCTGAACGATGCCGGAAATTACCTGCCCATAGCGCTTCAATTGTTGATTGCAATAGGCCTGGTGGCACTCATCATTGTTGGATCAGACTTCCTGGGCCCAAAAAGAAAAACTGCGGATAAGCTCCAGAATTTTGAAAGTGGAATAGAAATAAAAGATAATGCGAGGCATCCATTTGCTATTAAATACTTCCTGGTAGCCATATTGTTTGTTTTATTTGATGTGGAAGTGATCTTTTTCTATCCTTATGCTGTTAATTTTAGAGCACTAGGTTGGGAAGGGTTTGTTGCAGTTGTAATATTTGTGAGCCTGTTTCTGGCAGGATTTATTTATATATTTAAAAAAGGTGCTTTAAAATGGGAAGATTAAGAGCCTTGCTGCTGATCTTTTGAAAATTACCATTGATTGCTTAGGAGAAGAGAGAAACAAGATCATCATGCGCAAGGTATTGAGGTCAATTTTTAAATGAACTAATTTTTTATAATGGCACGTCCGGTACAGTTTAACAACACAATAAAATATGAAGGTATTCCCGAAGGGCATATGGGAGACGGTTATATGGCCACCAATTTCGAAAAAGTGGTTGGCCTTGCACGCAAGAATTCCATTTGGCCACTTCCTTTTGCTACCAGTTGCTGCGGTATAGAATTCATGGCAACAATGGGCAGTCATTACGATCTTGCTCGTTTTGGGTCAGAGAGGGTAAGCTTTTCACCCCGCCAATGCGACCTGTTGATGGTAATGGGAACCATTGCCAAAAAAATGGGTCCGGTTTTAAAGCAGGTTTATTTGCAAATGGCTGAGCCCCGCTGGGTGATTGCCGTAGGTGCCTGTGCCAGCAGCGGTGGAATTTTTGATACCTATTCCGTTTTGCAGGGTATTGACCAGGTAATTCCCGTTGATGTGTATGTGCCGGGATGCCCGCCAAGACCGGAAGCTATTCTTGATGGAATCATTAAGGTACAGGAGTTAGTACACAACGAAAGTTTAAGAAGAAGACATAGTGATCAGTATAAAGAATTGCTGGCAGGATACGGCATCCAGTAAAATAAATACCTAACAGTTAAACTAAATAAAGTAGCCAGGTTCAATATGCCCCTTACAAATGATAGCGTAAAAGCAAAACTGATAGAAAAATTTGGTGACCAGTTAACCGACTGGAACGAACCTTATGGGATGCTGACCTTTACAGCGCCAAAAGACCTGAACCTGAAAGTGCTGCAGTTTCTGTACGATGATGAAGCCTTGAAATTTACTTTCCTTACTGATTTGCAGGCAGTGCATTACCCCGACAATAAGGGAGCAGAACTGGCAGTAGTGTATCACCTGCACAACCTGGTAGATAATATCAGGCTCCGCTTTAAAGTATTTACTGATATTAATGAGACTGATGTATTTAGTGCAACTGCATTATTCCAGGCTGCTAATTTCATGGAAAGAGAAACCTTTGATTTTTATGGAGTCAACTTCGTGGGACATCCCAATCTTATCAGGATATTGAATGTAGACGAGATGGATTATTTCCCCATGCGAAAAGAGTTTCCGCTGGAGGATCAGTCAAGGATTGATAAAGATGATGATATGTTTGGCAGGTAATCGCCGCCGGATGCTGAAGAGGAATTATAATTATAAAACAATAAATGCCCCATCAGGGGCCTGGGTATGGAAGATCATATTGTATTACCGGAAGGAAGTATAGAAAAACAAACTACTACGCTTAACCTGGGGCCAACGCACCCGGCCACGCATGGTGTTTTCCAAAATATTCTGGAACTGGATGGAGAGCGTATTTTGAAGGCGACTTCTACGGTTGGATACATTCACCGGGCATTTGAAAAAATTGCGGAACGCAGGCCTTTATACCAGATTACCCCTCTTACTGACAGGTTGAATTATTGTTCCTCTCCCATCAATAATATGGGATGGCACCTTACCTGCGAAAAATTATTAAATGTAAAGATCCCAAAACGGGTAGAATATCTCCGGGTTATCATAATGGAGCTGGCCCGCATTTCAGATCACCTCATCTGTAATTCTATTGTAGGGGTAGATAGCGGTGCTTATTCCGGGTTCCTGTATGTAATGCAGTTTCGGGAGCTGATCTACGAAATTTACGAAGAGGTTTGTGGATCCCGACTTACAACTAATATTGGCCGCATCGGCGGATTTGAAAGAAATTTTACTGATACTGCCTTTAAAAGGCTGGAGCAATTCCTTGATAAAAAAACAGGATACCCTGCACAGTTAAAAGAGTTCGAAAACCTTTTTACCCGTAACCGCATTTTCATGGACCGTACAATTGCTGTTGGCCCTATTAGCGCCGAAAGAGCATTGAACTATGGTTTTACCGGCCCGAATTTGAGAGCTGCCGGTGTAGATTACGATGTGCGGATACACGAACCATACAGCAGCTACGAAGATTTTGATTTTACTATTCCTGTTGGCAAAACGGGCGATTGTTACGATCGTTTCCTGGTGCGTAACCAGGAGATGTGGCAAAGCCTTAGCATAATAGAGCAGGCATATAAAAAAGTGCAGGAATTTAAAGGAGCAGAAGCAGAAGTTTTTCATGCTGATTCGCCTGCCTACTACCTGCCCGAAAAGAAAGATGTGTATACAAAGATGGAAGCGCTCATTTACCATTTTAAAATAGTAATGGGTGAAACTGAGATGCCGGTGGGTGAAGTGTATAAAGCGGTGGAAGGTGCAAACGGAGAACTTGGCTACTACCTCATAAGCGATGGCGGCAGAACACCTTACAGGCTACATTTCCGCAGGCCTTGCTTTATTTATTACCAGGCTTATCCCGAACTGATAGAAGGAGGAATGCTTAGTGATGCAATCATCACCATGAGTAGTCTTAACCTGATTGCGGGGGAAATGGATGCGTAAATAATTATGAATTTAGAATGTTGAATTATGAATATTGAGTTTTCGCAAGAACAATTAAATAAAGTAGCAGAACTTGTTTCCCGTTATCCTGAGGGAAAGCAAAAAAGTGCATTGATACCAGTGTTGCACCTGGCGCAACAGCAATTTGATGGCTGGCTTGATGTGTCCGTAATGGATTATGTGGCAGAATTATTACAACTGGATCCTATTGAAGTGTACGAGGTAGCTAGTTTCTACAGCATGTATAACCTGAAGCCGGTGGGCAAGCATTTATTTGAAGTATGCCACACAGGTCCATGCATGGTTAATGGAAGCGATGATATAATTGATTATATAAAGGAGCGACTGAATATTAATGTGGGTGAAACCACGGCCGATGGTCTTTTTACACTCAAAACGGTAGAGTGCCTGGGCGCCTGTGGTTACGCACCTATGATGCAATATGGCAAAACTTACCGGGAGCATTTAACAAAAGACAGGGTGGATGGTATTATTGAGGAATGCAGGGCAAAAACAAATTAATATGAAATTAGTTTTTACCATTTTATGTTGTTGCCTTGGCCTGGGTAGTGTGGCCCAGACGGATGATGAGCAAAAGCTTATTACCACGTTGAAAGAGCTGCACCAGGCAATGGTAAAAAAGAATACTGTTTCCATCAACCAGCAAACAGACAAGGCCTTGAGTTATGGGCATAGCAATGGCTGGGTGGAAACAAAAGCAGATGTTATCAGGAACCTGGAAACGGGTAAGATACAATACGACTCATATAAGGAAGATAGCATTGTAATCAGCATGAACGGCATTATGGCTAATGCACGATTTAATGCCAGCATAAGGGTAACGATGGATAAAACAACTAACCTTTACCAGTTAAAAGTGCTGGAAGTATGGGTGAGGAAAGGAAACCGGTGGGTATTGTTTGCACGACAGGCAGTAAAACAAATTTGAAATTAAAAATTCAAAAGTAAAAATTGAAAATGTACATCTCTCAGGAAACATTTTTTGATTTTTGACTTTTCACCTTAAATAGAATGGCAAAAAAATTATTGTTAGAAAAAGCACATGTTGAAGGCATTCGTAGTTACGAAGTGTATCGCCGTGAAGGTGGTTACCGTAGCGTGGAGAAAGCCCTGAAGATGCAGCCCAATGATGTATTGGAAGAAGTGAAGAAAAGCGGTCTGCGTGGCCGTGGCGGTGCCGGTTTCCCTACCGGTATGAAATGGGGTTTTCTTGCAAAGCCTGATGGCGTACCTCGTTACCTGGTTTGCAATGCCGATGAAAGTGAGCCCGGAACTTTTAAAGACAGGTACCTGATGGAGTTTCTTCCACACCTGTTAATAGAAGGAATGATCGTTTCTTCGTTTGCGTTAGGTAGCAATGTCAGCTACATTTACATCCGTGGAGAATATGATTGGGTTACAGATATTTTGGACGTAGCCATTGCAGAAGCAAAGCAAAATGGCTGGCTGGGTAAAAATATTCAGGGTAGTGGTTTCGATTGTGAAGTATACACCCAGCGTGGTGCAGGTGCTTACATCTGTGGCGAAGAAACTGCGTTGCTGGAAAGCCTGGAAGGTAAGCGGGGAAATCCTCGTATTAAACCTCCCTTTCCTGCTGTAAAAGGATTATGGGATTGCCCAACCGTGGTAAACAATGTTGAAACAATTGCAGCGGTAGTTCCTATCATCAATAATGGCGGAGAAGAATATGCAAAGATTGGCGTAGGAAAAAGTACGGGCACTAAACTCATTAGTGCCTGTGGTAACATCAACAAGCCGGGCGTTTACGAAATAGATATGACCATCAGCGTAGAAGAGTTCATCTACAGCGATGAATATTGTGGTGGCATACCGAATGGTAAGAGGTTAAAAGCATGTATACCTGGCGGTTCATCAGTACCTATTTTACCGGCTAATTTATTATTAACTACTGCCAAAGGCGAAAAGCGTTTAATGAATTACGAAAGCCTGAGCGATGGTGGCTTTGCAACCGGCAGCATGATGGGCTCCGGCGGATTTATTGTGTTGGATGAAGACCAATGTGTTGTTCGCAACACGTACACACTTGCCAGGTTTTACCGCCATGAGAGTTGCGGACAATGCAGCCCCTGCAGGGAAGGTACCGGTTGGATGGAAAAGATACTGCTGAATATTGAAAAAGGAAAAGGGAAGATGAATGATATTGACCTGTTATGGGATATTCAGCGCAAGATTGAAGGAAATACTATTTGTCCGCTGGGTGATGCTGCCGCATGGCCGGTAGCTGCTGCCATCAGGCATTTCAGGGATGAATTTGAATGGCATGTAAATAACCCGGAATTATGTCTAACAGAGAATTACGGGCTAAGGCATTATGCGGATCCGATTTATGTGCCGGAAGTTGTGTGATGCTTAATTCAAAAGTAAAAATTCAAAAGTAAAAATTCAAAAACATGAAGGATGAAATTGAAATTTTTGAATTAAATGAAGATGGTAAGCCTTATAAAATAGTCATAGATGTTTTTACTTCTCAAAAGAAGTAATCAATTTTATTAAAGAATGTAAATACGAAAGAATACATCATTCTCTATTTGATCAACTCCTTAAAAGTGCGACATCAGTCGGAGCAAATGTAGTAGAAGGTAAATCAGGTAGTTCTAAAAAAGATTGGAAAAATTTTTATTTGATAGCTCTAAAATCGGCAAATGAATGCAAGTATTGGCTTTGCCTGATTAGCGAAACATTGGATGTGCCTAAAGTAAAAATAAATGAATTAATAAAAGAGGCAGATGAAATTTCAAAAATCATAGCTTCGATTATTTTGAATTCAAAATAGTCGAATTTTTGATTTTTGACTTTTTAATTTTGATTTTTAAATTATGTCAGAAGAAATAAAAACAGCAGCTCCGGTTACCTTTAAGGTCACCATCGATAATATAAGCATCGATGTTGCCCCGGGTACCACCGTGCTAAATGCTGCCAGGCAAATTGGTGGCGATGTGGCACCACCTGCCATGTGCTATTACAGTAAATTACAGGGTAGTGGTGGTAAATGCCGTACTTGCCTGGTAGAAGTGGCAGCAGGCTCTGCTGCCGACCCACGGCCTATGCCAAAACTGATGGCAAGTTGCCGTACCTCGGTAATGGATGGTATGGTTGTAAAAAATATTACCAGCGAAAAAGTTACCGAAGCAAGAAATGGTGTAGTAGAATTTTTGTTGATCAATCATCCGTTAGACTGCCCCATCTGCGATCAGGCCGGCGAATGTCACCTGCAGGATCTGGGATACGACCATGGTAAAGAAGGTACCCGCTACGAATTTGCACGCCGCACATTCATAAGAGAAGATATTGGTCCTTATATACAATTACACATGACCCGTTGCATCCTTTGCTATCGTTGTGTTTACGTGGCAGAACAGCTCACCAACAACAGGGTACACGGTATTGTAGACAGGGGCGATCATGCAGCTATCTCTACTTACATTTCCAAAGCCATCGATAACGATTTCAGCGGCAATATGATTGATGTATGCCCCGTGGGCGCATTAACTGACAAGACTTTCCGTTTCAAGAACAGGGTATGGTTTACCAAACCAATAGATGCACACCGCAATTGCGAAACACCGGGATGTTGCGGTAAAGCAACCCTGTGGTTACGTGGCGAAGAAGTATTCAGGGTTACCGCACGTAAAGACCAATGGGGCGAAGTACAGAGTTATGATGGCGAGCCAGGCTGGATCTGCAATACCTGTCGTTTCGATAAGAAAGAAACAAAAGACTGGCAGATAGATGGCCTTACCACCATCAGCAGGCACTCTGTAATTGGTGCCAACAAATACCGCACGCTAGAGATGCCTAAGGAAACCATTGCAACTGTAATGGATGGAAGGCAGCCAAAATTAATAATGGATATACATAGCATAAGTGGTGTTAATAAACCGGAGTATGACCTGAGCGAATTAAACAGGCCGGCTACTTCAGCAGACTTTAAAGAAACAGAACAATAGGAGCTAAATAAATTTGTACAACATTAAATAAAACCGGTTGATGTTATTGTTAATAGATTTTGCAATGATCGTTGAAAAAACGGTGCTGATACTAGTTGTAGTAATGGCATCATTGGGCATAGCCATGTACGCTACTTTTGCCGAGCGGAAGGTAGCGGCTGTTTTGCAGGACAGGCGTGGACCCAACAGGGCCGGGCCTTTTGGTATTTTGCAGCCTCTGGCAGATGGTTTGAAACTGTTTTTTAAAGAAGAGATCATTCCTAATTTTTCATCTAAGACGCTGTTTATTATGGGGCCTGGCCTTGCCATGATTACTGCTATAATGACGAGTGCGGTGATACCCTGGGGCGATACAGTTGAAATGTTTGGAAGAACAATATCGCTGCAGATTGCAGATGTAAATATTGGTATCCTTTACATCTTTGGTGTGTTAAGTATGGGGGTGTATGGCATTATGATTGGGAGCTGGGCCAGCAATAACAAGTTTTCGCTGATGGGTGGTTTAAGGGCCGCATCGCAGATCATCAGTTATGAACTGGCACTTGGCATTTCGCTTATTGCATTGCTGATGGTAACGGGCACCCTTAGCCTGAAGGAAATGGTGCAGCAACAGCAAACCGGGTTATGGAATATAGCATACCAGCCATTGGGTTTCCTCATATTCCTCATCTGTACTTTTGCAGAATGTAACCGTACACCGTTTGATCTGCCCGAAGCAGAGAATGAACTAATTGGCGGGTACCATACCGAGTATTCTTCCATGAAACTTGGCTTTTACCTTTTTGCAGAATACATCAATATGTTCATCAGTAGTGCGGTAATGGCTACCTTGTTCTTTGGCGGTTACGATATGCCATTTGTAAATGAAGCCAACTTTGCACCCAATATTGCAGCGCTGATTGGAATAACAGCTTTAATGCTAAAAGTAACAGCATTTATATTCCTGTTCATGTGGGTACGTTGGACAATTCCGAGGTTCAGGTATGACCAGTTGATGCACCTTGGCTGGAGAATTTTAATACCATTGGCATTGTTCAATATGCTGATAACTGGAGTGGCTATTTTATATTTCGATAAATAGCTTCCCGCAGATTTTTAAACTTATTTTTGCAAACTTTATAATATGCAGGCATTAACAAAAAGGGTAAAAGAAGTAGACAGGAAGCCAATGACTTTTATGGAGCGGTTGTATTTACCCGCTATCTTTAAAGGTATGGCCATTACGTTCATGCACATGTTCAAAAAGAAGCCCACCATTAATTACCCTGAAAAAACCAGGCCTTTCAGTCCGGTTTTTCGTGGGTTGCAAATATTAAATCGTGATGAAGAGGGCAGGGAGAACTGCACGGCCTGCGGCCTTTGTGCTGTGGCATGCCCGGCGGAAGCCATCACCATGGAAGCTGCAGAGCGCCAACCAGGCGAGGAACATTTATACAGGGAGGAAAAATATGCAGCGAAATACGAAATCAATATGCTCCGTTGTATCTTTTGCGGACTTTGTGAAGAAGCCTGTCCTAAAGATGCCATCTACCTCAGCGAAACTTTTACACCGGCTGACTACAAAAGAAAACAGTTTATTTATGATAAAGGCGATCTGCTGATCCCACATCCGCAAGAAGATCCTGAAGCTTATAAAAAAGCTTTGGGCAACAGGGCAAAGCAGGTTGATAACTAATAGCGTAAACAAATTTAAAATAGCAGCAAAGGTCCATGAGTATAATAACCTTAATTTTTATTCTTTTATCGGCAATGGCAATTGGTAGTGCCATTATGATGCTGGCAGCCAAGAACCCGGTAAAAAGTATCCTGTGGCTGATCGTGGTATTTTTTGCCATTTCGGGTCATTACATTTTATTAAATGCGCAGTTTCTGGCCGTGGTAAATATTATTGTGTATGCAGGAGCCATCATGGTATTGTTCCTTTTTGTGGTGATGCTGATGAATTTGAATGCCGAAACAGAGCCTGCAAGAAATTACAGGCAACTGATTATTGGTGTAATTAGCGGAGGATCGTTGTTATTGATTTTGCTTACTTCACTTATGAAGAATGATAAAGCACAGTTGGTACAGATGAAAGTAGGGGATGCAGGGTTGATTAATAACCTGGGAATGGTATTGTTTAAAAACTTTGTATTGCCGTTTGAATTGGCGAGCGTACTTTTTTTAAGTGCGATGATTGGAGCAGTTATTATAGGAAAAAAAAGTTAAAACCCTTATATGCATAAAACAACCGGAATCATTACTGCCTTGCTTTTGGGGCTGTTCCTGCTGGCTGCACCTGCGGCTAAAGCACAGGTAAAGATTGGCGATCTTCCAATTGATATAGATGAGTTGTTTGGCAAAGTAAAAGTGCTGAAGGTACAAAAGGGCTTCAGCCCTAAATTTTTATTAGGGCAAGTACAACTGAATAAAGTGGGATTGCTGGGGGAAAATCTGAAGGGTGTTGAATTGCTGGGTGAGGTTTTTAGTAAAAAAAATATTGACCAGGTTACAAAGCTGTATAAAACTTATAAAACGGGTCTTGTTGTTTTTAAAGTACTGGCTGCCGCCGGTACCGCTGTAACGGTATATAGTACGGTGCGTGGCCTTACTGTAGATGAAAACTTTAACGATGGCACAGTAAAGAAATTATTGTACCCCGCACTCGGTTCGTTGGCTACAGGTGTTATTACAAAAATCATTACCAAAAAAGCGTCTTACAAGGCTGTTGATATTTTCAATGGTATTGCAAGAAAGAAAATTCAGGATATTTTTTCAATACAACCTGCTTCGTCCACATTGGGTGTAGGCTTATATGTGAAACTTTAAATTATGGATATTAAAGCATACATAGCTTTATCGCTTACATTGTTTTCAATAGGTATTATTGGTGTACTGGTGCGCCGCAATGCCATCATCATATTTATGTGTGTAGAACTGATGCTGAATGCAGTGAACTTGCTGTTGGTGGCTTTTTCTAAAATGCATGCCGCCAGTAGTGCCGTTAAAGCTTCTGCTACTTACGCTGCGGATGCACAGATCTTTGTTTTTTTTATTATGGTAGTGGCCGCGGCAGAGGTAAGCGTTGGACTAGCCATCATTGTAATGTTATACAGGAATACACATTCGGTAGACGTAAACTTTTTAAACAGGTTAAAGAACTAATAATGTGTTGCAACCCGTTATGTGCTTTTGGGCAACGGGTGTAAACAACGGTAAACAGTCATTTACATTCTTATGAGCAATATTTTTGATTTAGTCTGGTTGATCCCTGTTTTGCCACTCATCGGCTTTTTGCTGAATGGTCTTGGGCGCAACCAATTATCGAAAGGTATCAGTGGTATCCTTGGCAGCGGTGTTATCCTGGCGTCTTTTGCCATTAGTTTAATACTGTTCTTCCAGGTAAAAGCAGGGCATACTTATAGCCATAATTATTTCGACTTTATAAATTTCAGCGGCCTGCAACTCGGTTTCGAATTTAAGGTAGATGCATTGTCTGCTTTATTCCTGTTGATTATAACTGGCGTTGGTTTCCTGATACATGTATATTCTACCTCCTACATGCACGAAGAATCTTCTAAAGACTTTGCAAAATATTTTTCCTATTTAAACCTGTTTGTTTTTTCCATGTTACTGCTGGTATTGGGTGGCAATTTTGTAATTATGTTCATAGGCTGGGAAGGGGTAGGTCTTTGTTCATACCTGTTGATTGGTTATTGGTATAAGCATGAAGAAAATACCAATGCTGCCAACAAGGCTTTTATCATGAACCGCATTGGTGATCTTGGTTTTTTGTTAGCGGTGTTCTGGATCATTGCCCGCCTGGGTTCCGTAAATTTCGATGTGATATTTACCGCAGAGAGCCTGGCCAGATTATCCACTACAGATATAACCGGCATTACACTATTGCTTTTTGTTGGGGCAACCGGTAAAAGTGCCCAGATACCTTTGTACACCTGGTTACCAGATGCAATGGCAGGTCCTACTCCGGTGAGTGCGCTGATACATGCAGCTACCATGGTTACCGCTGGCATTTATATGATTGCACGCAGCAATGCGCTGTTTAGCATGGCCGAATTTACGCAAACGGTTATTATGATTATCGGGCTGGCAACAGCGCTGGTGGCTGCTTCTGTTGCTATCAAACAAAACGATATTAAAAAAGTATTGGCCTATTCAACCGTAAGCCAGTTGGGCTTTATGTTTATTGCGCTGGGCACAGGTAATTATGTTGCAGCAGTGTTTCATGTGCTAACCCACGCTTTCTTCAAAGCCTTGTTGTTCCTTGGTAGTGGTAGTGTTATTCATGCCATGGGTGGCGAACAGGATATAAGGAACATGGGCGGTTTGCACAAGCACATGAAGGTTACCAGCATTACTTTCTTAATTGGTTGCCTCGCCATTGCAGGCATACCGGGCCTTTCCGGCTTCTTTAGTAAAGACGAAATTTTGGCAGGGGCATATGGTCATTCACAAATAATTTATGGCGTGGCACTTTTTGCCGCATTGCTTACAGCATTTTATATGTTCCGCTTGTATTTTATAACGTTTACAGGAACATTCAGGGGCACTCACGAACAGGAACATCACCTGCACGAAAGCCCCGCAGCTATCACTATTCCATTGGTAGTGCTGGCAATACTCAGTATCATTGGGGGTTATATTGGTGTGCCCGAAGCATTGGGTGGTCACCACGAATTGGCCACTTACCTGTCGCCTGTGGTGAAGTCTGCAGAACATGCGCTGGATCACAGTACCGAATATATTTTAATGGGCCTTTCTACCGCATTGGTATTGGCAGCCATTTTATTTGCATGGGTAAAATTCAGGAATTATAAGGTGGAAGGCGAGGCCACTGGCCTGGGAAGAATATTGCAGAATAAGTGGTATGTAGATGAGATATACAATGCCATAATTGTAACTCCGTTGAAAGCACTTTCAGCCTTCTTCAACAATATTATAGAAAGAAAATTAATAGATGGTTTTGTAAACGGTGTGGGTAAGGCCGTTAATTACGGCAGCAGGCAGTTGCGTTTGGTTCAAAACGGCCAGGTGGGCGTGTATGTGCTGTTAATGGTTATTGGCATGCTGGCATTATTCATCATTCAATTATTTGTGTAAAAAAATTTATAGTGGGTAGTTACATTACATTTCCGGAATTATTTATTTGGCTTCCTTTTCTTGCAGGTGTGCTTTGTTTTTTCTTAAAAGGAAAAGATGTAGCAAAGAATGTTGCCATCATTGCATCGCTACTGGTACTGGCCATTGCGGTAGCAGGTTTATTTTATACAGATTCCGCCAAATACGACAGCTACAACAGGGTTAACTACTACTGGCTAAAATACATCGGTAACAGTTTTTATGTTGGCTTAGATGGTACAGGCCGTTTGCTCACTTTCCTAACCGCATTAAGTTTCCCCATCATATTAATAGGAACCGGTAAAAACAATTATAAAAACCCGGCGGCTTTCTATGGCCTGATGATGCTTAGCCAGACCGGCCTGATGGGGGTGTTCGTTGCCATGGATGCGTTGGTGTTTTATTTCTTTTGGGAGCTGGCGCTGATTCCTGTTTATTTCCTTTGCAGCATCTGGGGTGGCGAAAAAAGGATCCAGACTACCTTCAAATTCTTTGTTTATACGTTCATTGGTTCCTTGCTGATGTTGATCGGAATTATTTATGTATACCTGCATACACCAGAAAGGATCTTCCAGGATGGGTCAGTTGCCAATCATTCGTTTGCCATCCATTCTTTTGTTCATTCATCTCTTTCCTTTGCTGAGCAAAACTGGTTGTTCTGGTTGTTCTTCGTGGCTTTTGCCATCAAGATGCCCATCTTCCCTTTCCATACCTGGCAACCAGATACCTACGATCAGGCACCCACTGCTGTTACAATGGTAATGAGTGGTATTATGGTTAAGATGGGATTGTTTGCAGTAATTCGTTGGTTGATACCTGTTTTTCCGCATGCAGTTGATATTTTCACCAATGTGGTGGTTATACTTTGTATTATAGGAATCATTTATGCAAGTTGTATTGCAATGATGCAGGACAACATAAAGAAACTGGTGGCTTATTCCTCTATTGCACATATCGGTTTAATGTGTGCTGCATTGTTTGCCTTAAACGAACTGAGTGTGCAGGGAACCATGATACAGATGTTCAGCCACGGCATCAACATAATAGGAATGTGGTTGGTGGTTGATATCCTGGAGAGAAAAACAGGTGTAAAACATATTTCTCAATTGGGAGGTGTGGCGCAAAAAGCACCGGTGCTTACCATTTTCCTGGTAATTATTGCGCTGGCCAATATAGCACTGCCGCTTACCAATGCTTTCGTGGGAGAATTTCTTATGCTGAGTGGTTTGTTCAAACTTAATATTTGGTTTGCAGTAATGGCAGGCCTCGGGGTTATTTTAGCAGCCGTTTATACACTCCGCATGATTCAGAAAGTATTTTATGGCAACACTAATAGCCTTACCGAAAATATTAGTGATATCTCGTTTTCTGAAAGAGCAGCATTATCGGTGATCGTTGTTTTTATTTTCGTAATAGGGGTAATGCCGCAACATGTAATTCATTTTACACAACAAGCTGTTACAGATTTAGTGGCAGTATTAGAAAGGTAGAGATCAAAAAGAAAAAAAATATTTTAGACGCAAATTATGAACGCAATTATATTTTCAGCAATCTGGGGTATCGTATTGATGTTTAGCGGAGCCTTCATTAAGAGCAAGGCCACTCCTAAATACCTTGCCGTTGCCGGTATTCTGATCCTGTTTATCCTGAATGCGCTGGAGTTAAATTCAGGCCAACCCCTGCTACAGATAAATACGCTGGATATGATACGCACTAACAGCTTCAACCTTGGCTTTCTTGCGGTAGTGCACCTTTCTACACTTCTTTATTTCCTTCTAAGTGGAAGTGATGTAGAAAAAGTGGGTGAGCATGCAGGTGAATATTTTGCACTCTTGTTTTTTGTGCTCTGTGGTGTTGCAATTGCCTCCACTTATAATACCCTACTGCTGTTGTTTATCGGTATCGAGATTATTTCTATTCCGTTATACATTCTTACTGCCAGCGATAAATCGAATTTGAAAAGCAACGAAGCCGGGTTAAAATATTTCCTGATGGGCTCATTTTCTACCGGTATTTTGTTAATGGGTATTGCGTTTATTTATGGTGGAAACGAAAATGCTTCTTTCTTTATCAATAACATTCAATTAGGGGTAGGTAAAATGCCGGTAATGATTGCTGTGGGCATGGTGTTGCTGGTGATAGCCCTATCATTTAAGGTATCGGCTGCACCGTTTCATTTCTGGACCCCTGATGTGTACGATGGTGCGCCGACGGTGTTTACTTCCTTTATGGCTACCATTGTAAAAGTAGCGGGCTTTTTTGCATTTGTGCGTTTGTTCGAAAACGCCTTCGGCAGGGTGCAGGAGCAATGGCAGGTATTGATTGTAGTAATTACAGTTGCCACATTGCTGATAGGAAATATTACTGCTATTTTTCAGCAAAGTGTAAAACGAATGCTGGCTTACAGCAGTATTGCACAGGCCGGCTTTATGATGCTGGCAGTATTTGCACTTAACGATCGTGCCCGGGAAGGTTTGGTGTTGTATGCCGCTGCTTATAGTGTAGCTACCATCGGACTTTTTGCTATCTTAATTAAAATGAACGATTACACTATTGATGGTTTTAATGGCCTGGCAAAGCAACAACCTTTGTTGGCCGGCACAGCAACCATTTTCTTGTTGTCGCTGACGGGTATCCCTTTAACCGCGGGTTTCCAGAGCAAATTCCTCATGTTGGTGGCGGCCGTTGAGAATGGTCATCATTTCTGGCTGGTAATTGTAGCTGTGATATTTGCAGCTATAAGTGCATACTACTACTTCAGGGTAATACAGGCTATGTATTTTAAAGAAGGCGAGCAGGGGGCAGTAAAAGAGGGCTCCTTAAACGGTCGTTTCAAATTGCTGTTATTGGTAGCGGCAGCTATCATTATTATTCTGGGGGTTTACCCGGAAATCTTGATCGGCTGGTTATACCACTAAACCGCTTATATAAACATTACCATATAATTTCTGCTGTGCCTTACCTTTAGGGCTAACAAGCATGAGATGACTTACAAAGATTCTTTACAACTTTCCTGGAGCAATGTAAAAAGCAACAAGCTACGCACCGCCATTACAGTTATCATAATGGCATTGGGTATTTTTGCGCTTATCCTTATCATAACAGCCATATCTGCTGCCAGTAACAGCCTTACTACCAGTTTTTCTACAATGGGTGCCAACGCCTTCAGTATCAAATACAAGGATCGAAATATACGCATTGGTGGCGGAGGTAGAAGGAGCTCGGAGGTTACTAAAAAATCTGCGCTGCGTCAAAAGAAGTCGAAAATGGGCATGGTAATCACTTACGATGAAGCCCGCGAGTTTAAAGAGCGCTTTAGTTTTCCTGCCTCAAAAGTCGGTATAGGTTTAAGAGGGCCCGGGGGTATCGTTGTAAATATGGGGAATAAGAAAACTAACCCGGATGTTACGATGTATGGGGGAGACGAGAACTACCTGGAGCTGAATGGCTATACAATTCAGAATGGCAGAAATTTTACTTTACCAGAGATCAATTCTGGCCGCAATGTATGTATGATTGGGCAAGCTGTTGCCGAGAAATTATTTCCGGGCAACAAAGAAAAGGCCATTGATGCAGTTATAAACGTAGACCACATTCCTTACCGTGTTATTGCTGTATTGGAAGATAAAGGATCCAGTGCATTTTTCAATACAAGTCGCATCATCATTACCCCTTACAATAATATTCGTCGTTTGTATGCAAACAACAACAGCAGTTTCAATATTGCGGTTTCAGTAAGCGATCTTAACCTGCTGGATATGGCCGCAGCAGAGGCTACCGGCACGTTTCGTCCCATAAGAAAACTGGAAGTAAAGGATGATGAGAATTTTAAAATTGACAAAAGTGACAGTATAGCTCAAAGTTTATTGAAGAACCTTAGCTTCTTAGAGAAGGGTACGATAGGAATTGCTTTTATTACATTGATTGGCGCTGCTATTGGTTTAATGAATATTATGCTGGTGGCTGTTAATGAACGCACCAAAGAAATTGGTTTATCAAAAGCATTAGGCTGCACCTCCAAAGACATCAGGGCACAGTTTTTATATGAGTCGGTTTTAATCAGCCTGCTGGGGGCAGCAGCCGGTATTGTTGCAGGTATCCTTGTTGGCAACCTGGTGGCACTGTTATTGAACACAGGATTTGTAGTGCCATGGATGTGGGTGATCTTAGCTGTTTTTGTGTGTAGTCTTGTTGGGTTGGCTGCAGGTTTGTACCCTGCTTACAAGGCGTCAAAGCTGGATCCTATCGTTGCATTGCGCTACGAATAGTTTTTACCAATAAAATTATATATAATTTGTACTTTTCGCTATAATGTGAACGCTTGATTCATTCAAGAAATTTCCAAAAAAAAATTATTGTGCCGTATTAGCTTTCAATTATTTTGTTAACTTGTGTGCTCCGCATTTTCATTGATAAAAAATTTCGGACAGAATTCAATGTTTTGTAGTAGCATTGTAAGAGTAATTAAAATTTTTTAAACAATTATTATTTAAACCTTCACTATTTTAAAATTGATTTTTATGGCAGAAACAAAACCAACTGCAACAGTAAAGCCGGTTAGCTCCGTTCAGGCAAAGAAAACCGGAAATGCAATCTCCTGGATAGCACCCGTTTTATGTATCCTTACTGGTTACGCTTTGTGGAGATTTGGTTTGGGTAACCCCGGAAACTTTGAAAAACCAGGAACAGGTTGGTTCTGGCCTGATCATCATGGTCCAAAATTTACCATAGCAGGTATGTATCTGGGTGGAATTGTAGTGCCGATTTTAATTGGCACTTTCTTAACCGCTGTAGTGTTTGCAATTGAAAGATTTTTAACTATTTCAAAAGCTACCGGAACCGGCAACAACGAAGATTTTGTACGTAAAGTGCAATATCACCTTGCCAATAAAAATGTTGATGCTGCACTTACTGAGTGCGATAAACAAAAAGGTTCTGTAGGTAATGTAATGAAGGCAGGTCTTAGCCGTTACAAAGATATGATCGGTAACAACGAACTTGATACAGAACAAAAAGTATTAGCAATACAGAAAGAAGTAGAAGAGGCCACCGCTTTGGAACTTCCTATGCTGGAAAAAAACCTGGTATTCCTTTCAACGATTGCTTCGGTTGCAACACTAATTGGTCTGTTTGGAACGGTATTGGGTATGATCCGTTCGTTTGCCGCTTTGGGCGAAGATAGTGGTGGTGGTGCTGCTGCAAGTGCCCTTTCTCAAGGTATATCTGAAGCCTTGTATAACACAGCACTTGGTATTGGTACATCAACTATTGCCATCATATTCTATAATATGTTCACCACCCGTATAGATGGAATTACGTATGGCATTGATGAGTCAGGTTTTACTTTGACGCAAAGTTTTGCTTCCCTGTATAAATAATTATATGGAATTGCGGTCAATTTGCATCTAACAGTAAATCTCAATTAAAATAAACAGAAATGCCAAAAGTTAAAATACCCCGCAAAAGCACCATCGTTGATATGACGGCTATGTGCGACGTAGCTTTTCTGTTGCTGACTTTCTTTATTTTGGCAACGAAGCAAAAACCAGCGGAAGTACTGGCTGTTACGCCGCCGAACTCTATATCGAGTACAGCTGCACCCGATAAGTCTATCATGATCACAATGACGAAAGACGGTCGTGCCTTTTTAA
This sequence comes from Chitinophagales bacterium, assembly GCA_038256495.1. Taxonomy (GTDB): domain Bacteria; phylum Bacteroidota; class Bacteroidia; order Chitinophagales; family Chitinophagaceae; genus Ferruginibacter. Next base: position 5,418 of record JBBSKH010000021.1, on the reverse strand, counting down.
CGCTGGGCGATGATACTAAGAAAATGGATATCCTGGAAAATATCAACCTTACCAGGGGCCTTAATCTTTCACCAGCAGAGTTATCCAAGTGGGACAAACAGGAATTTATCGGTTTGCCATTAAACCAGATAAAAGGTTCGCTGGCTTTGAGTGAACCAATGGCTCCGGCCAACATGCCAGGAATACCTGTAAAAGATAGCGCCAACAATGAAATGGTAGACTGGATTCGCAGCGTTTCCAACGTTTATGCCGGTGGCAACCAAACAGAATTGGAAAAGATGCTGCTGGTAAAAGGCGATAATGACGCATTGTACCCGATGTTTAAAAATATTAAGCAGGCATTCAAGAAGAACGATATCTTCAAATTCAGGATCGTTACCAATGGTGAGGCTATTCCGATAGATTCAGAATTGTATAGGAATCCGCCTTCTAATTAAGAGCGATCATTTTATTACATTAATAAAAAAAGCGAAATGGCAGAAATAGATACATCGTCGGGCGGCGGTCATAAAAAAGGGCCGGGCGTAAAAAAAGCAAAAAAATTATCAACCAGGGTAGATCTTACTCCTATGGTAGATCTTGGGTTTCTTCTTGTAACATTCTTCGTGTTTACCACCACTATGGCAACAAGCACGGCAATGAACATGAATGAACCCAATGATAAGGATCCTGATCGTGAAATGAAAGTAAAAAATTCTGGAGCAATGACCATCCTGTTGGGTAGGAATGACCAGATATATTACTACTATGGCCAGTTAGATCCGGCTACATTATCGGAGCAATTCAAGTCTACCAATTTTAAAGATATCAGGAATTTGATCGTTGAAAAAAAGAATTCAACGCCAATTGATGACCTGATGTTTATTATTAAATCGGATTCTGCATCAACCTTTAAGAATGCCATTGACATTCTTGATGAAATGTCGATATCGGCAGTTCCTCCCGGCCATTATGCCGAAGTGGATCTGGCTCCTTCTGAAGCTTTGATGATAAAAGAAACTGAACAAGCCAACGGAATTCAATAGTTGGCCGTGTGGAATAGTTAGTAATTTGAATCTTATTATAAAAGATAATAACAATGGATGCAAATAAAATAAGAACGGCCGACCTGCTCGATATTATTTTTGATGGAAAAAATAAGGAGTATGGTGCCTACGAGCTGCGTAAAACGTACAAAGAGCGGTTAAAAAAAGCACTCCTTTCTACGTTTGGCGTATTGATATTGGTACTCGGTGGTGCTGTATTAGCCAATAAGGTAAACGACAACAGCAAAAACGAAATTGATGTTATTGACACACAGATGGCAGAAATTAAAAAAGATGAACCACTGCCACCACCACCACCACCGCCACCACCACCACCAACCCCACCACCACCACCCGAGGTAAACCAGGTGAAGTTTACGCCGCCAAAGGTTGTAAAGGATGAGGAAGTTAAACCTGAAGAGAAAATTGAGGAAATAAAGGAAGACCAGGTGATCAGTACAAAAACAATTGAAAGCGATAACAAGGTGCAGATCGTTCAGGCACCGGTTGTGGATAAGGGTACCAAAGTGGTAGAAGTGCCAAAAGTAGTGGACGACGATTCGAAAGTATTTAATAAGGTAGAAATTGAAGCAGAATTCCCTGGTGGAACTGCAGCATGGGCTAAATACCTGCGTAACAATCTCGATCCGAATGCACCGGTTGATAACGGCGCCTCTGAAGGTACTTACCAGGTTGTGGTACGGTTTATCGTGAGCAGGGATGGCACCATCAGCGATGTGGTTGCAGAAACCAAACACGGTTATGGTATGGAAGCTGAAGCTATCAAAATTATTAAGAAAGGACCGAAGTGGACACCGGCACAGCAGAACGGAAGGTATGTAAATGCTTACCGCCGCCAGCCGATCACCTTCGTTGTTCAGGAAAATTAATACAAGAAGTTTTATTGTGAAAAGGCCTCCCAAACGGGAGGTTTTTTTTATGGAATAGATCGGCCATGCCATCTTAGGATTAATTATTTAATTACCTAAAACTTAAAGCTATGGCAGAGATTTGTAATGATACCCCGAACAGCAAGCACGGTAAAAATAAACCGACTTTTAAAAGAAGATCTACAAGGGTTGATCTGACACCGATGGTTGACCTTGGTTTTATACTGGTGAGTTTTTTTGTTTTTACTTCCACTTTGTTCCAGGCAAAAGCAATGAATATATTAATGCCCAATGATACTGAAGTTGATGTGAATGATGATGTATGCGCTTCCTGTGCCATCACTTTGTTACCTGCCGCTAACAACCAACTCTACTATTACGAGGGTAAACCAGATAATGCTATCCTAAAGCAAAGCACTTATAATGCAGAAGGTCTCCGAAACCTGTTAACTATTAAAAGGAAAACTGTAATTGAAAAACGAGGCAAGGATGAAATGGTATTGATTGTAAAACCAACTGCCGAAAGCAGCTATAAGAACCTGGTTGATATTCTTGATGAATGCAACATCTGCATGGTGAAGCGCTATTACATTGATGAGATAACGCCGAAAGAAATAATGTTGGTTAGGCAAAATTCCGGGTCAATTGCTGTTCAATAGTTTTGGTGGGAGTATCTTTGAAAAATGAATAACAAGTTATCGGGGTGGAATGATACAATCGTGGCGCTGGCAACAGCACCTGGCGTGGGTGCAATAGCAGTATTAAGGGTCAGCGGAACAGAAACTTTCCCAATATTGAATGCATTATTTCCATCGAAAGATATCAGTAAGTTGGCATCTCATACACTACACGTTGGTATTTTGCAAGAAGCTGATAAAGCTATTGATGAAGTAGTGATATCCCTGTACAAAGGCCCCAGGAGTTATACAGGCGAAGATACCATTGAGATAAGTTGCCACGGCAGCCCTTACATACAGCAGCAGATTATTCAAGCCTGCGTAAACAAAGGTGCCCGGCTGGCACGGGCCGGTGAGTTTACCCAGCGTGCCTTCCTTAATGGAAAGATGGATCTTACACAGGCGGAGGCAGTGGCAGACTTGATTGCATCCAACACCCGTGCGTCTCAAAAAACTGCACTCAATAATATCAGGGGCGGTTTTTCTGGTCAGTTAAAAGAAATGCGGGAACAACTCATACAGTTTGCAGCATTGATAGAACTGGAGCTGGACTTTGCTACCGAAGATGTAGAGTTTGCTGATCGTACAAAATTTTATGAATTCGTAAATAGGGTAAATACTGCTGCACAGGAATTGTTACATTCCTTCCAGTTGGGTAATGTTATTAAGAACGGTGTAAGTGTTGCCATTATCGGCAAGCCTAATGCAGGTAAATCAACCTTGCTAAATACCTTGTTGAATGAAGACCGGGCAATAGTTAGCGATATTGCAGGTACCACCCGGGATACAATAGAGGAAGCATTAAACATCAATGGCATTATTTTCAGGATAATTGATACGGCGGGAATAAGGACCCACAGCGCCGACGTAATTGAAAATATAGGCATTGAAAAAAGTTTGCAGAAAATGAAATCTGCAGATATCGTGTTATATATTTTTGATGTGAATGGTGAAGACGAACAAAGCCTGCAGGAGCAACTAGATGTATTTGACAAAGCCGGTATAAAATATTTGCTGCTGGCAAATAAAGCTGATCTTGGCGAGGCTGCTAATTTCGAAAATTTACAGCAGCATACTATCTATTTTATTTCAGCAAAAAATAACGAAGGAGTAGCTGCACTCAAAACAGCCTTGTTCAATCATACCGTACAAACCTCGCTGGACTCTGAAGATACCATCATCAGCAATGCCCGGCATTATGAAGCATTGGTGCAGGTGCAACAATGCCTTGATGATATTGCCAAAGGCTTAGATAGTCAACTGCCAGGAGACCTGCTTGCACTAGATATTCGCCGCTGCCTTTATTATCTTGGTGAGATAACAGGTGAGATAACCAATGAAGACAAACTGGATTATATTTTTAGTAAGTTCTGTATCGGAAAGTAAAACCTAGTTTTTTTTTTATTTCCTTGTTTTTGTTATAGTATATCAATTATTTAAAAAGCAGAGTCAACTCAAACTGTATATTGAAACCCGGCGGTTATTTTATTAGAAAGGAATTACCAAAGTAAGACTTCAGCAAATTGCTGATAAGACGGACATTAGTATTGGGAACTTTGCTTATTACTACAAAAGCAAGGAAGTTCTTGTGGCGGCAGTAAATGAAGAAGTGTTTGGTGACTTCTCTCAGATGCAGCGTGACCCAATTACAATAAAGAATCAATTTTGATGTAAAACGTGGCGTACTGAAGAATGCGTCTAATAAAGATAATTACCACCAGCCTGCACAACACCTGCTTATAAATTTTCTCTTTTGAATACCTCAATGACTCAAAAAAGAAACACCTGGTTAAGAAGTCCTAGTGAGGCATGATTTTTCCTTACCTCACTAATAAGGATAAGAAAGAGTATGACAGTATAATGTCATAACAATCGGGATCGGGAAAAATTCATTCATAAATACACATAGAATAAATTTTGCAATTAAAAAATTTATTCTAATTTAGAAAATCTTTCCAATTAACTATTTGTTGAAGATCCCAGCTAATATTTGAAAAACATAAGCAACAGAATATAGGGTAGGTTTTTATTCTGTGTTGAGCAAGTTCAATACATTTCGGCAATGTGCTTATATGTAATATAACATTAGTAATTCATTAATGCTTCTATGATATTTATTCCATTATTTAGTTATCTAAAACTTGTTTTATGAGACTAAAAAATCTCCTTGCATGGTACTTATTGCCTTTAATGTTGCTGTTCAGTATTTCAGCATCTGGCCAAAACATAATAAACGGAAAAATAAAAAACGATAACGGCGATATTTTGCCAGGGGCCACTATTCAGCTCAAAGGAACTACAAACACTACAATTACAGATTCAAAAGGCGAATATGCGCTGAACGTAAACCAACCATTTCCCTGGACGATAACAGTAAGTTATGCCGGTTATGAGGATAAGGAGTTTGCCATAACCCAGGCTGGCACTAATAACTTCAGGCTGGTAGAAATAGGCACACTTCAGTCAATAACTTTTCTAGGCACCCGTGGAAGGCCCCGGACTGAAGTAAATCGTCCTGTGCCAATTGATATAATACAGGCAAAAGAATTACAAAACACCGGCCAGATAGAATTAGGACAGCAACTTCAGTTTGCATCCCCTTCATTTAATTCTGCCAAATATGGCATCAATGGTTCATTGGTTTATGCCAATTACGCCACTTTGCGTGGGCTGGGGCCTGATCAACTGCTGGTGCTGGTGAATGGTAAGCGTCGCCATCAATTTTCAATACCACATATTGGATTTTCCATTGCAAGAGGATCGGTAGTAACAGACTTAAACGCCATACCGTTTTTAGCAATAGAGCAAACCGGAATTTTAAGAGAT
>JBBSKH010000020.1:0-40320 GCA_038256495.1 Chitinophagales bacterium | reverse complement strand
CCGGACCTGGTGGCCAATCTGGCCAATATTGCCGGGGCGCTTAAAGAACAGTTCAATTGGTTTTGGGTGGGCTTTTACCTTGTAAAAAAAGATGAGCTTGTGTTGGGCCCCTTCCAGGGACCGGTAGCATGCACCCGTATCCGTAAGGGTAAAGGTGTTTGTGGCAGCAGCTGGGCGGAAGCCCGTACCCTGCTGGTGCCCGATGTAGAAAAATTTCCGGGTCATATTGCCTGCAGCAGTCTCTCTAAGTCGGAAATAGTAGTACCGGTTATTCGTAATAATGAAGTGGTGGGCGTGCTGGATGTGGATAGTGATGAACTGAACAGCTTTGATGAAACCGATCAGCGTTTTTTGGAAGAGATTGTGGGTTGGATTGAGTGGGAAGACGGAATTTAGATGCTGTAATAAGATGTGAGATGTGAGATGTGAGATGTGAGATGTGAGATGTCAGATGGAGGATTCCGGAAATTCAACATTCATAATTCAACATTCATAATTTCCCCCCGTCCTTCCATCCCCATAAATATCTGCAGGCGTAAGTACGGTATGGCTTCCACTTTTCAGAAATCTTCAACATCTTTACCTGCATAGCTTTTTTATCGGAAGCATCCAGTTTATACAGCTTAGTCATGGCTTGTTGAATGCCCAGGTCATCTACAGCAAATACATCTTCTCTTGCCAGCGTAAACATCAGGATCATTTCGGCGGTCCAGCGGCCGATGCCTTTTATCTGGGTAAGAAAATTAATAAAACTTTCATCATCCATTTTGTGCAGCCGGGCATCTGTTAGTTTATTATCAATAAAAAACTGACAAACATTGCGTACATAATTTGCTTTGGCATTGCTCAAACCAATGCTGCGTAATTGCTCAAAATCAACAGCCAGTATATCTTGCGGGCCGGGATTTTTTTTGCTGAATAGTGCCATGAATCGGCCAAAGATCACATCTGCCACTTTAGTGCTCAGTTGCTGACTGATAATGGATGAACAGATATGCAGGTGTACATTATTGCGGCGCTTCAATTCATACTTCGGCTGCAGGGAAATAATGCTGCCCAGCTTTTTGTCTTTTGATAAATGAATAATGTGCGGCATAATATTATGACATTGGTCATTTGGTTAATGGTCAATAGTCAATAGTCAATTGTCAATTGTCAATGAGTCAATGGTCATGGTCTTAGCCTGCCTAAAATAGGTTGACAAACACAAATGCATCCATTGATAATACTGCATTTATAATTCCCATTCCCACGGTAACATTCAAACGCTTCCAGTCTTCCCCGACCTCTTGTCCACTCCGCAGACGCTGAAAGGTTTTTCAATTCAACATTCATAATTCAACATTCATAATTCAACATTCAACATTCATAATTTCCCCCAGCTCATTTCCCCGCCTTTTTCATCTTTCAATTGTATGCCCAGTTCTGCCAGTTGGTTTCTTATTTTGTCTGATGTAGCGAAATCTTTTTTGTTCTTTGCTTCCTTCCGGATGTCCATCAGCAATTGCATCACCTGGCTAAAAGTTTGCTGATCGCTTACTGCCATCTGCTGCAGGCCAAGGATATCTTCCAGGAAAATTTTAAAACTTTCTTTCATCAACTGCAGGGTAGCAGCACTAATGGCATCGGTAGCAATGATACCGTCTTTCAAAGAATTGATAACAGGCGCCATTTCAAAAAGGTTGGCCAGCACTTTTGCTGTGCTGAAGTCATCATCCATAAACTCGTGCAGTTCCCGCAGCCAGGTATTTATTTTTGCATCCAGTTCGGCGTCTGCAGCTACGGTAATTTCACTAATGGGCAGCTTTTGCAGGTTTTCGTATGCTTCCCAAAGGCGCTTCAACGCTTTCTCGCTTGCCACCAGCGCTTCGCTGCTAAAATCGAGCGGGCTGCGGTAGTGACTTTGTAAAATAAAGAACCTGATCGTCATCGGGTGGAAGGGCTGACTGAGCAAAGGGTGATCGCCACTAAACATTTCCGTTAGTTTGATCACATTGTTGTAGCTCTTACCCATCTTCTTACCGTTGATGGTGATCATATTATTGTGCATCCAGTATTTTACCGGGCTTTGGTGGTTGCAGATGGTGCTCTGTGCAATCTCGCTTTCGTGGTGCGGAAACTGCAGATCCATACCGCCGCCATGTATATCAAATTCGGCACCCAGGTACTTGGTAGCCATGGCAGAGCACTCGATGTGCCAGCCCGGGAAACCCTCACCCCATGGGCTGCTCCAGCGCATGATGTGCTCCGGTGCTGCCGATTTCCACAAGGCAAAATCTGCTTTGTCACGCTTCTCTTCCTGGCCATCCAGTTCACGGGTGGTCTCCAGCAGGTCGTCTATTACCCTGCCACTAAGTTTGCCATAATCGTAGTTGGCGGCATATTTTTTTACGTCGAAATAAACAGAATCATTTACTTCATAGGCATAACCTTCTGCAATGATTTTTTTAATCATGTTTATCTGCTCAACGATATGGCCGGTGGCGGTTGGTTCTATGGTTGGCTCAATATTGTTAAACTGCAGCATGGCCCAATGATACAGGTTGGTATACTTCTGCACCAGTTCCATCGGCTCCAGTTTTTCCAGCAATGCCTTTTTCGATATTTTATCTTCTGCCTCACGCCCTTCTTCTTCAAAATGGCCGGCATCTGTAATGTTTCTTACATACCGCACTTTGTAGCCCAGGAAACGCAGGTACCTGTTCACCACATCAAACGTAATGTAAGGGCGGGCATGGCCCAGATGACTCTCGCCACTAACGGTGGGCCCGCATACATACATGCCCACATGGCCGGGGGTAATGGGTGCAAACACTTCTTTGGTACGGGTGTAAGAGTTATAAATTTTTAAAGACATGTATTGATTTTTATTGGAGCGGTCATTAATTACTTGCTGCCTAAAGTGGTGAGCATTGCTATGCATCCCTGACCGGTAAAATTAACAATAATATTATTTAATGGAAAAAGTGCCGGGCTTACCACGGCAGGAAAATGATTATTTGCCGCAAGGGCAACAACATGGTATGAGTTGGAAAACGAACATGGTTGCAAGTTAAGGTTTCTTATAATAAAGATCTGTTACAATCGGAAAATGGTCACTCAGTTTTTTTTCTACCCTGCCAAACTGTGTTACCTCAAGGGCCGGCGATACAAATATATTATCTATGCGCAAGGTGCGGGAAATATGCGAAAAAGTGCGCCCGATGCCGGAGCCTTCTTTTACAAAGCTGTTGTTCAGCCCTTCGCCAATATGGTAATAAGCATAGCTGTTGGGTACGTCATTAAAGTCGCCGCAAACAATGAGAGGGTAAGGACTCTTTTTCATTTCTTCCTTTATCCGGTCACTTTGGTCCTTTCGTTTAATGAAGCCTTCCTTAAACTTTGAAAGGATATTTCTACTCTGGCGAAAATTATTTTCTTCATCTATATTTGGCTGCTCCAGGTACTGTCTGTCGGCGTCGGAAAAGCGAAGGGATTGCAGGTGCAGGTTAAATACCCGGAAGGTATCAGCTCCCCTTACTACATCAGCATATTGAAAAATAGAATTATAGTTATTGGGAGCATAACTCACAGTTCGCTTCTGCGCAAAAGGATATCGGGAGAAAATGATAATGCCAAAATGATGGTTCTTGTCGTAGTCCAGCTTTATATTATAACTATAAAAGTAATAAGGCATGTTCAATGCTTTGGCAAAATCAGGAAGGTAGTTGATGGCGGTGGGCACTGTATCGCTCGCCACCATTTCCTGGAAACAGGCAATATCAGGCTGGTAATTATTGATGAGCCGTATCATCTCCTGTTTGCTTTGCGGTCTTTTTTTATGGGCAGCAATTTCAAAATGTTCTACGTTCCAGCTCATCACCCGCAGGTTGGTGGGTTTTTTCTTCATTTCAAAATCATCACTAAAACGAAATTGCAGCAGTTGCGTCAATGGCGACCAGGCCAGCAGCATAGTTACCAGGCTGATGATCGCCAGGCGTGGTTTTACCACCAGCCAGAACAATAAAAAGGCAAACAAAATCATCAGAAGATAAAAAGATGCCAGGTTGATGAGGCCCGTGAACCAGAAGGTTTCCTGGTTTAAAAAATGACCGTAACATCCCAACAGAAAAAAGATTGCAGCCAGTACATTAAAAAAGATGAAGAGTTTTTTAGTTACGCTCCTGATGCTAAAAGCCATGTGATAAAGATAAGTGGAAAAGCATAATATTTTTTACCCTTCGCATAAGTACACAAAAAAGCCGTTTAATTGGTTTAAACGGCTTCGATATTATTTGCAGTATGCTTGTTAATTCAATGGGGCACCTACTTGTTTAGCACAGTCGTGGCCCGGTTCTCCGTGTGCCGGGTTTAACTTTGCGGTGCCAGTGCCGGCAGGTATTGGTGTTGGCGCTGGTGCTGTTGACATAACGGGTGCTGCTACAGTTTGTACCTGTGGAGTGGCTGCTGCATTTGCCTTGCTGACAGGTGAACTGAGTGGTGCTCCTACCGAGATATCACAACGGTGGTTAGGCTCGCCATGGGCCGGGTTCATGCCCGCCATCGTAACTGCCGGGGCAGCCTGCGCAGGCACCGGACTGGTTATCACTTGTACATCGCTGTTAGAGCTGTCAGCTTTTACAGGCAATGCATTTATAGCCGGTGTGGCATTTGTGCTTTGGCTGTTGGCGGGCACAATGGTTTTATCTTGTGCAGGGTAGTCGTTACCGCCGCAGGCAACTAAGCTGCCAATGACTATTATAGCCACTAATTGTTTCATACGTATTATTTTATTTTGAAAAACTGATCTGGATAAAGCTACACAAAAATTATGGGAAGCTATTTATCCGTTGAGGAGCTGCTAGAGATCATCTTTTTCCGCCGCTTTTTTTAAGATAGCTTTTTCTTCAGCCGTTAAAAAATTATAACCTTTCTGACTGATCTTATCCAGTATCTCATCTACCCGTTGCTGGGTAATATTGGTTGACTTCTCATAAGGTTTGCGCTTTCCAGAATCGTAAAAGATGGTTTCTTTTACTTTGTCTTTATCCGGTTTCTTATATGGGTTGAATACATTCAGTATCCAGGTATAGAAATTATTCATCCACACGCTGCCATCCTTACCGCGGCGCAAAAATACCACGAATAAAAAACCCGCCAGCACTCCGCCAAGGTGGCTCAGGCTGTAGGCAGCACCCATATTGGCAATGCCGGCAAAATCTACCAGTATGTAAATGCCCATCAAAACCCAAATGGGAATACCATTTCTTATCTGGGTAAAAAATCGATAATCGGGGGAAAGGGTGGTGGTGGCCATGGCTACTGCAAGCGTTGCCGCATTGGCACCCAGTAAAGTAGCAGAGCCGGTAAGAGGGCGCAGGGGAGGCAATATATAATGCGCCATCATAAATACAATTCCACCCAGCACACCGCCATAAATATATACCGGTATCAGTTTGTCGTTGCCAGCCATATGCTGCAGCAGGTAACCAAATGCCCAGAGCCATATCATGTTACTGATGAGGCGGATCAGGTTACTACTGGTATCGCTGAACATGTAAGTCACGATGGTCCAGGGGCGTTCCGTTAAACGGGTTACGCTGGCAGGTAGCTCAAACCATTGCAGTATTTGGGTATTAAACATGTTCTCATCAAGGTCAGAAAAAAAGAATCCTACCTTAATAAACATGAGCACCAAAAAGAAAATAATGTTGAGGGTAAACAAGCCCATCAGGGCATTGCCATCCTGGCCAAAACTGATGCCTTTCCTGGGTTTTTTAAATTCACCGTATCTGTCAGACTCTCCCATATAAGAATGTAATAAACTTTAAAATTACAAATGTTACTGTTTAATTACTGATAAAACCGTTTAGTAGAATTTGGCTTTATCGGTTTTGTTCCAAATCATCACTATTATGAAACCCGTAATAAGGCCCCCCAAATGCGCCCAGTGTGCAATGTTACTGCCGGTTGGATTGAAAGCGCCGAATATATCCATTGCAGCAAATGCTCCTATGGCGTATTTTGCCTTTACCGGGAAAGGTATCGGGAAGATGAGCAGTTCAGAATTGGGAAACAGGTAAACAAAAGCCCCAAGCACGCCCATGATGGCACCCGAAGCACCTACTGCCGGCGCATCAGACAAGAACAGTTGCGCCAGCCCTGCAACAAGGCCACAAATAAAATAAAATATGAGGAAACGCTTTGGCCCCCACACCCTTTCCAGCATGGTGCCAAAACTCCAGAGGGCAAACATGTTAAACAGGATATGTGTAAAACCACCATGGGTAAACATGTGGGTTACCAGTTGGTAAGGCTCAAAAATACCAGAGTTTAAGGGCCATAAAGCCATAAAGGCAGTAACCTTCGACTCCTGCCCGTCAAATAATAATTGTATAACAAACACCAGCGCATTGATGATGATGAGGTTCATTACAATGGGTGTAATTCGCTGAAACCTTCCCTGATTTAAAGCCATATTGGTCGTATTAATTGTAGGAAGCGCCGGGTTATGGCGGCTTTCCGGTGTGAACTATTTTAATGTAAGCAATGCGACGCATTCTATATGGTGGGTGTGCGGGAACATATCTACGGGTTGCACTTTTACCACCTTGTATTTTTCGCTGAGCAATAAAATATCCCTTGCCTGCGTGGCTGTATTGCAGCTAACATACACAATTTTTGGCGCTTCCATTTCCAGCAATTTAATTACCAGCTTTTCGTGCATGCCTGCCCGTGGCGGATCTGTTATCACCACATCGGGCTTACCGTGTGTGGCAAAAAAATCATCATTGCAAATCTTTATAACATCTCCTGCAAAAAAAGAAGCATGCTTTATATTGTTAAGCCCGGCATTCTTCTTAGCATCTTCAATAGCCTCTTCTATAACTTCCACGCCTACTATTTTGTTGGCACCTTTGCTTAAAAAAATACCGATGCTTCCGGTACCACAATATAGGTCATACACGGTTTCTTTACCGGTAAGCCCCGCAAAATCACGAGTGATGCTATACAGCTTTTCGGCTTGGCGGGTGTTGGTCTGGAAAAATGATTTCGGGCTGATGATAAACTCAAAATCTTCCAGCTTTTCTACCACGAATCCTTTGCCAAAGTATACCTGCGGGGTGAGGTCGTAAATACTGTCGTTCCATTTGGGATTGATAGTGTACAACAAGGTAGTTATTTCCGGTACCTGCAACAACAGATCGTCAAGCAGGGCCATGCGGTCGTTTTCTTCATCGTAGTTCAGGCAAACATTTACCATCAACTCCCCGGTGGTGCAAAACCGTATGATGATGTTCCGCAACCAGCCGGTATGCTGCCTGATGTCATAAAAAGAATAACCCTGTTGCAATGCGAAGGCCCGCATGCTGTTGCGGATGCGGTTGTTTACCTCATCCATCAGGTAACATTCCTTAATATCAATAATCTTGTCGAATATGCGGGGAACATGAAAGCCTAAAGCGCCTGGTTTTTTTATAGTTTGAACCTGCGGTTCTTCAATCATCATTTTATTATCGGCAATGGTGGATGCTGCGGCGGATACTGCTTCTGTTGCCTCTGGAGCAGCGGACAGCTCTCCCACCATTTCATTGTTGGCTTCCATTTCTTCCTGCAGTAAATACCGTTTATTGCTAAAGGTAAACTCCAGTTTATTGCGGTAGTGCACGGTTTCATCGGCACCGGCAATGGGTAAAAATGTAGCATCGGTAACCTTACCTATGCGCCGCAGGTTTTGCTCTGCTTCCTGCTGTTTGTAAATTAATTGTTTATCGTAAGGCAGCATCTGCCATTTGCAGCCACCGCATACGCCAAAGTGCATGCAAAAGGGAGTTACCCTGTCGGGGGAATATTCCGTTATATTCAGCACCCTTGCTTCGGCCCAGTCTTTTTTGTTTTTGGTAACCAGCAGTTCCGCCACATCGCCAGGCACTGCGCCAGATATAAAATATACCTTGCCATCTATTCTTGCCAGTGCCTTCCCTTCGGCGGCATAATCTGTAACCGATACATTATCTAAAACGATCCTTTTGTTCTTTTTGCTCACGCCGCAAATTTAATGCATCTGTTGGCATTTGCTGCTGAATAACTATTAAGCTTTATATGATTAGTGGATGGGAAAGATATTTTTATTTGCAAATCCTATAGCTTTGTTAAGGCTTGGATAGCCACCCGTAATTTAAATAAATTTGATGCGTTATAATAAAATATGAAGAAAGTATACATTACGCTTACCGCTGCATTGTTATGTCATGGAGTATTTGCCCAGTCTTTTAAGATCAGTTTACAATCCAATGTAAAATCAGGGCTTGCCTACCTCACCCATTATGCTGGTCCTAACCTTAACCTTGATGACTCAGCGGCTGTAAACAATAATGGCCTGGCCGTTTTCCAGGGCAACAAAACCCTGCCTCCCGGCATTTATGCCGTGGTTTTCCCCGGTAAAAAGCTTTCTGCCGATTTTCTTATAGGCAGGGAACAAATTATCAACATTAAAGCAGATACCAGCGACCTCTTGCATATGAAGGTGACCGGATCACCAGAAAATGACCTTTTTCAGCAGTACCAGCAATTTGTAAGCAAGCAATCGAAACTGCTGAATGCAGAAAGAGAAGCTTACATAAATGCCCGTACCAAACAGGATTCTACATTACACGAAGCCAATTATGCCAGGTATAATAATGAGTTGAACCAATACAGGGAAAGCGTTATGGCTTCAAAGCCTGATGCTATGTTATCAATCATTTTACGGGCAATGAAGGAGCCGCCTTATCCCACCAAACAGGCAGTAACCCACCAGGATTCGTTAGACAATTATCAATTTTATAAATCGCATTACTGGGATGGCATCAGCTTTATGGATGACGCAATTGTACGCACCCCGTTTTTTCCGGTGAAGCTGGAACGCTATTACCGGGAAGTGATGCCGCAGGAACCGGATAGCATTATTAAAGACATCGATTATAAATTATTGCTGGCCCGCAGTGCGCCGGAAGTTTATAAATATTTGCTGAACTGGTTTACAGATGAATACATCAACCCTAAATACATGGGCCAGGATGCCGTGTTTGTGCACCTCTTCAACAAATACCACAGCAAAGGCCTTACGAGCTGGTTGAATGAAAAACAAATGGAAGCCATTACCCGCCGGGCATACATGGTAATGGCCAACCTGGTTGGTGAGAAAGCCGCCAACCTCGAAATGATAGACAGCAGCGGTAAACTTACGCCGCTTTATGACCTTGATGCACCCTTTACATTGGTAGTGTTCTGGGATCCTAACTGCGGTCATTGTAAAGAAGAACTGCCCCGCATAGATTCTTTTTACAGGGCCGGCTGGAAGGAAAAAGGCTTAAAAATGTATGCAGTTATGACGGAGTACGATTTAGACGGTTGGAAAAAATTCATCAATACACACGACCTGGGCGGCTGGACCCATGTGCATTATACCATGCAAATGCTGAAGGCTGATACTGAGGCAGAAAAGCCTTCTTATAAGCAGTTGTACGACATTACCCAAACACCTACCCTATATTTGCTTGATAAAGACAAAAGGATCATTGCAAAAAAATTAAGCCTGCAACAACTGAACGACCTGTTGAAGGTAAAATCGAAAGCAGTAGATAGATAACCCCAAAATTAACTGATGACAATGAAAACGATCGCCATACTGTTTGCTGTTGTGCTTTGTGCCGGCAGCGCACAGTCGCAAACTTTTATTACCTACGGAAACAGTACCATTTCCAGGGAAGAATTTTTAAAAGCAT
Organism: Chitinophagales bacterium; assembly: GCA_038256495.1. Classification (GTDB taxonomy): domain Bacteria; phylum Bacteroidota; class Bacteroidia; order Chitinophagales; family Chitinophagaceae; genus Ferruginibacter. Next base: position 30,574 of record JBBSKH010000020.1, on the reverse strand, counting down.
ATAATAAGAATAAGGTAGAAGTGCCGGATAAGGAGAAAGCGCTGCGGGAATATGCAGACCTGTATGCAAACTTCAAACTAAAAGTAAAAGCCGCAGAAGAGCTCCGGCTTGATACGCTGCCACAGATACAATTCGACATCCGGAATTTTCGGGAACAGATAATAGAAAACTACCTGAGCAACGATAAAGGCATAGAAAGGCTAACGGGTGAAGCGCTGAAAAGGGCGCAGAAAGACCTGCACATCATTCATTATTCAGCTCCGGCTTTTGCAAATGCCACACCGGTGGATACCGCCCGTGCTTATAAAGCCATCATGGACCTGTACCAACGGATGAAGGATGGTAAAAAGGAAGCTGCTGCCTTAACAGAAAATGCTGCAGCCAATGGCCCGGTGGTTAAGCAGGCCGATTTTGGGTATGTAACAGTATTTACCCTGCCATACGAATACGAGAACATTATTTACAATTTGAAGGATGGAGAACTTAGCCAACCTTACCGCAGTAAAAATGCGTGGCATATTTTTAAACTGGCAGGCGAAAGGCCAAGTGCCGGCCGTTGGAAGATTGCACAGATTTTGGTAGCCGTGTCGCCAGATGCGGACGAGGCAGCTATAACAGCAGCGAGAAACAAAGCAGATAATGTATACGGCAAATTGAAGGACGGCGAAAGCTTTATGGAAATTGCCAAAACCTCCAGCGACGATAAGCTAACTTATTTGAATGGCGGCGAACTACAAGAGTTTGGTACAGGAACCTATACCAGTAATTTCGAAGATGAAGTATTGAAACTGCATACCGACGGGCAGCTTAGCCAGCCCTTTCGCACAGCTTTAGGATTTCATGTTATTAAAAGAATGGGATTCGCCCCAACGCCATCCAATGATAAAGATGCTGCCTACTTGTTCGATCTTAAACAAAAAGTATTACGGGATGCCAGGGTAAATGCTGAGAAGGAGCAATTCAGCAAAGAGATCGTGAGCAGGGTGGGTGTAAAAAAAATAACCAAGGTAAAGGATGCAGATCTGTACCGTTTTGCCGATAGCCTGTTGATGAACCCGGCGTTGGAACAGGTAAATGCATGGCCCATTAGTGATAAGGATATACTAAAGGTGAATAAAGAAACTTTAAAAGGAAGTGACTGGCTCAGTTTTGTAAGAGCATATTACAACAACAACCCCGAAACGGGCGGCAAGCCCAATAAGCAGCTCTGGAGTAAATTTGAAGAAGCAGCCGCCCTTAATTATTACAAAGCAAACCTTGAAACTTATAACCCCGACTTTAAATTCCAAATGCAGGAGTTTAGGGAAGGCAATATGTTGTTTGAGATAATGGAGAAGAAAGTATGGGGTAAAGCCATTGACGATAGTGTAGGCCTGCGTAAATATTATGATGCACATCAACAGGATTTTAAATGGGCAGCCAGTGCAGATGTGCTGATATTTAACGCCACCACAGCAAAGGTTGCAGACGAGGCAATGAATGCTTTAAAGAAAGGTAAGAACTGGCGTACTGTTGCAGAAGAGCTGGGTACATCGCTACAGGCTGATAGTGGGCGGTACGAATTGACCCAGATAACCGGTGCTAATACAGCAACTACCCCTACACGTGGTACTTATACCGCTACTGTAACTAATATAGATGGTTCTGCTACGTTTGTAAAATATGTAAATGTATACCCTGCCAACCAACAGCGCAGCTTCGAAGAAGCACGTGGACTGGTAATAAACGAATACCAGCAGCAACTGGAACAGGAATGGCTGGCTGATTTGAAAAAGAAATATCCCGTACGCATCAACGAGGGCATGATAAAGCAAATGTTATAGTGCCTTAACGCTAAAAATAAACCTGCTGGTAGTCTACTGGCAGGTTTTTTGTATAAGCCTCTGTGAAAAAAATGCAACAGTGTTTGTTGCAGCAAATAAATACAGAAACCTAAAATCACCACAATGAAAAAGATCTTTTTAATCATGATTGCAGCCACGGCTTTTAGCCAGGCAACACAAGCGCAGTTATTTTATGCACAGGGAGGTGTAAACCTTGCTAATATCACCAATAGTGCTAGCGGGAACACCGAAGACAATGCCATACTCACCACGTTTAATGCAGGATTGATGGGCCGTTTCGGACTGTCTGAAACAGTAGACCTGGAATCTGGTTTGTTGTTAACCGGCCGTGGTTCAAAAGCAGAAACTACTTTCAACAACGGGAATGATTACGTGAAGGCAAAATTCAACCCGCTGTATGTAGAATTGCCGGTAAATGTTGTGGTAAATATTCCACTGTCTGCTCAAACTAAATTATTTGTAAATGCAGGCCCTTATGCGGCTGTAGGTATCGGTGGAAAAACAACAACGGAATCAAAATTTGGTATAATCAAGGCTACTTCCGAAAGTGATATCAAATTCAGTAATGACAATCCTTTTACCTCTGCGCAGGAAGATGCCGGCTACAACAAATTAAAAAGATTTGACTATGGTTTAAACTTCGGCGCAGGGTTAGATCTAAAAAGTGTTATCCTCAAAGCTAATTATGGTCTTGGTTTTACTAAGATAAACAGCACGGATACTAATAATAATGCCGATGACAAGAACAAATACCGCACTTTAAGCATTTCGGTGGGTATACCTTTAAGCAGGTAAAAAAAGTTTCATTAAGCAAGAACAAAAAAATGGCTTCCTGTAATGGGAAGCCATTTTTTATGCAAGCACTTATGATGTTAAATCAGTTCTTTCACTACATCGCATACTACGTTTGGCCGGCCAAGTGTATAATAATGCAATACCGGCACTCCTGATTTATACAGGTCTTTGGATTGTTCCAACAGCCATGCTTTACCCACTTCTTCCACAGCCTCATCTGTTTTGCAAGTGGCTATTTCCTTACTCAAATCATTGGGCAGGTCAATATGAAAAACTTTTGGCAGCATGGTTAGTTGCTTCTTATTATAAATTGGTTTAAGTCCTGGTATTATGGGCACGGTAATACCAATCTCCCGGCAGGCATTTACAAAAGCGTAATACTTGCTGTTATCAAAAAACATTTGTGTTACAATATACTCAGCACCGGCATCTACTTTTTGTTTTAAGTACTGCAGGTCACTGTCCATGTTCGGTGCTTCAAAATGTTTTTCGGGGTAGCCCGCCACTCCAACACAGAATTTTGTTTTGGTAGTATTCTTTAGTTCTTCTTCCAGGTAAACTCCATCATTAAGTTTAACTATCTGCTTTAACAAGTCAATGGCGTATTGATGCCCGCCCGGCTCCGGGTAAAAAGTTGCTTCGTTCTTAGCCGCATCGCCCCTTAGCACCAGCACATTGTCTATACCAAGATAGTTAAGGTTAATAAGGGCATCTTCGGTTTCATTAACGCCGAAACCGCCACATATAAGATGAGGAACCGTGTCTACATTGTATTTATTCATGATGGCTGCACAAATAGACTCCGTTCCCGGTCGTTTGCGCACTACTACTTTTTCGAAACTACCATCTGCTTTCTTTTTAAAAACATGTTCGCTGCGGTGGTAAGTAACGTTTATAAAAGCGGGATCAAACTCCATCAACGGATCCAGGTGGCTATATAAACTCTGTATGCCTTTGCCCTTTAATGGCGGCAAAATTTCAAATGACATCAATGGCTTGGTAGCCTGGTTAATATGTTCTATAATCTTCATCTGCTAAAAATATGCGCAAAAATAGTTAAGGATGCTTCAAATATCAAAAGTTGTACAGGCTTATGTTCTAAATACAGCTATTGAATGCTTTCTATAAACAAAAAAGGACCGCGAAGGTTGCTGGTGCAATTACAATAAAAAGCCACTGGTAAACCAGCGGCCTTTTAGTACATTTCCCTTTTAGTTTAAAAACGAAAGCCAAGGCAAATACCCGAGCGTACTCCGGCCCATGGTCCCTTGAAGTTGATAGTGGCACCATTGCCATCAACAGTATAAGTAAAATCTGTAAGCGGAATATCCAGGTTATCCAGTTCATCCCGCAGGGACTGTTGTTCCAGTAAGGTTAAAGATTTTTTACCGCTCATATCTCCTTTAGAACTTCCATAATTTGGGCCGAGTATCCACCAATCAAGGTATATTTTTTTACCCAGTTTCCATTGTGCCCCCATCATAAGTCCACCTGTAAAAGTATTTACACTACCATCCAGCGGAATGGTTTTGGTGGCACCGGCATCGTCATATTCAAATAACAGGTTGGCGTTATAGCGGGCAATGCTGGCAAAGGGCGCCAGGTAAAAGCCATGAAAGGCGCCCTGCTTGCCCAGGTAGAAGCGTATCTCCGGCATTACAGCCATATTACCCACCTGCAGGTTGTTTAATTGCCGCTCTGTTTCCGGGTCATCGGCCAGTTTAATGAAAGTACTCTTCAGCGGAATATCGCCATCGGGCATGTAACGGAACGTACCAGCCACCGTAATTTTTCTTGCAATGGCCCGTTCATATTGCACCGAAATGTTTCTTAATGCAAGGGCCGGCAGGTTTAGTTTAATGATGTTTTTGCCGTCAGGAAATGAGGCAGTTGATTCATTTTCCTGGGCATACATGTTTAAAGTGCACAGGAAACATAAGAGAATTAAAGGGAGCTTTTTCATTTTGCGTTTTGGGTTTTGGGTTTAAGGTTTTGATTAAGTGAGTAACATAAACGTATAACAGGCATGATTTAGTGCCCTATTGATTTATTGTAACATCAAATATCGTTATATATTAATTTATGGTGGGGAAAAGTCGCGGAGTGTAGATCATCTATTCTAAAGAAAAAGCCAATGGATACCAACTGCGGCAGGAAAATTATAAGTCGATTTCAACTTTTGAAATTTCGATTTTTACTTTTAACTGCATGAGTATTTTCTTAATTATTAGTAGTCCTGCAGAACCGGTATCTATCGAAAGATTAATGTAATTCTGTTCCTTTTGCCACGCCCAGTTATGTACCACACCATCTTTCCTGTCTTTACCTTCTGATGTTTCATTGAAGGCTGAAATTGTTTTATTTAAATTGTCTACTATCAAATCATATTTACTTGCTGAAGCGTATAACCTTAAGTTCATGTTTACTCCGAAGTCAAATACATCAAAAGAGAGGGTTAAGGAAGAAAAAGGATGCTGTTTTTTTTCTGTACCGGCATACGCCCAGTATTCTGCAGGTTTAAGCCCTTCAATCCAACATTCTACATCTGTTTCATCAAAATCTTCGTCAGTTGGTTTTACAATTTTGCCTGTTATAGATTTCCAGCAAAAACTGATGTTATAATTATATTCTGGCATTATCCATAAAACCAGGTTTAGTTTAGAAATTATGCCGGGCTGATAAATAGGCAAATCATTTTGTTGCTTATAACCAGCTAAGGTTACTTTTGAGCTCGGTTTTAAGCCTGCCTGTTTATAAATCAATGTTGTAAAATTGTAAACGCCCGAGATAGCCACGTCGTTGTGATTTCAATAAATAGTAGTAAGTAATTTTAAAAGCGAAGAAGGTTACGGGAAGTTATTGCTGATGGGTAAGTTTCCATTTATGCGGTAAACTTTTTCGCATATCCGTGTTACCGCTATAAAGCAGGTAGCGGCATTTGTCTGAAATATGAATCATGGGTGCTGCAGTGATTTAAAGTAAGAGGCATCCACTTTTTGAAATAACCTTACAATAACTTTTGACGTAAACTCAATTTCAGCAAAAGGAACTCCGGCTTGGGTGAGACTATCAGATAATTGAACCCGAACAAACTCTTGCGGCTGTTTCATTTCCAGGCCGAATTTATTGCGCCAGTTGTAGAAGGTGGCTTTATGAATTTTATGTGCTTTGCAAAATGCGGTAACGGAAAGGTTCTTTTCTTCCTGCTGCTGAAGTAATAACCGGATCTGTTTTTCCGATCTGCGTTTCCGCTTTACTGGATGTTTCATGCTGTTTGCTTTTTAAAATCAAAAAGTCAAATGTACCAGCACAAAATATAAAAAGCAATACGTGGCTATCTCGGGCGTTTACGTAAAATTTAGTGAAAAAAATTCACAAAATTTTTGACTAAAGAGAAGACCATACCTGTTAAAAGAATTTCTTCCTAATTCATTATGGCAATAATAAAATTCTGCTTTCATTAGGTTAAAGTTTACAAAGCAATTGCAAATCTTATGATTCTATAAGAAAGAACAAAGCAAGCCCAATCATCTGCTATAAACTTTCTGTAATATTTTCTCTCTAATTTATTTTACTGTATCATTTATTGTAAGAACAATAGTTTTAAAAATATACTGCCTATAATTATTGGCTTTATCATACACATGACCAGTGCCTAGTATAATGGGCTTTTCATGAACTATTGAATCGTCAGTTAGCGGCAATAAGTATATTGGAATAATGATTCGATCGCTACAAAAAGGTTTCCAATTTAGAGTGGATAATTGAAGTAAAATGGAATCTATTATGCATATTCCCTCGGATTCAATTTTTGTAAAGACGCTTACCATAGCATCGCTGCTATCATGCGCATCCAACTGTACATCCAGTATGTAAAATGCTGATTTGCCGATTTTACAGTCTTTTAGATAATGGTCAGAAGACGTTTTGATTATATTGCGGATAACCATTTCATTATTACTAATTACAGTCTGTCCATTTGTGCTAGATGGAAACACAAATAGCAAGCTTGCCCATAGTAGCAAAATAGTAGGATATTTCATTAGTTACAAGATTTGGTTAGTTGAAGATTATGTGCATCATAATATTGCGTTACTCCGAAAATTTGGAATGGTGCATGTACGGATGTGTCTTTTGATACTTTATTTGATGCATGTATAAAAGTGGTATCTGTTCTGGCAAAAAAAGCGGGAGTTTCAAATAGCCCACCCCACGAAAGTGCTGTATAAATAGAGTCTCTACGTCCTGATGGTACTCCAGAATTTGGGTACAAGTTTTTGAGTGGATCGGTCATCACTTGAACTAAATTGTTAGCCATAACCTGATGTTGTACACTTGCTCCTAAATTATAGTAGTTTGTCGTGCTCCCATAATAGCTTACTGAAGGAGGCCAAAATACTGGAAATAACGTTTTAAATGTAGTCGTATCCATAAAATTATTTTGAACCTGATGTTGACAAAAACGAATATAAGCATGGACTGCTTCATGAATAATTGTGGCGGCAATATATTCTTGTGTTGAATGATTTAACATCCAGCTATTCAAATGCACAGTAGTTACATAAGTACTATCACCCGAATTAAGATTTCCTGGTTCAGTATTTCCGTCTTCTTCTATTGGCAAACTGTTATCCGCAATAAAAGTTAGATTTATTCTTTGATTTATTCCAAAAACTTCGTGTAATGCTACTTGTGCCAATGCATTTATATTTGCATAGCTAGTCAATGAATCAATTATTCGTGCCACACAAGGAAAATCGTTTCTTAATGCAGCGTCAATAATTACAGTATCTGCAATGTAAGGGTTAAATGTTGTTTCATCCGGCGGCAACACCACAATAGGTCCCGGCCCATCTCCACCGCATGGTACCCTGCCTTCAGCAATAATTGTACTATTGGGGCGGCAAGTGCCACTTCCGTTCCCACTTCCACTGCCGCCACCACCACCGCTGCCGCCTGTGCTTATGGGCGGGTCTGGCGGCCAGTTAAAGCCTCCACCAGGTGTTCCGCCACCACTACCCCCTGTTCCTGTTGTAGGGCAGTTGGTAAAACAGGTTACTAACTGGCAGAATGTGCACCAGTTAGTAGTGGAAATACATGCATTCGTTTGCAAATAGTAACAGGTATAATCGCAAGGAACTGCCATGGCTGCTGTTTGAGACATACTTGATTCTAATGTTCTGAAGTCATAATCTGACAAATTTTGGAGGAAAAGATGTCTGTCTGCTAATGCATATTTTTTATGCCCAAATACGAGATCATTTAATTCCAGCAACTTCATTGTAACAAGCTCGGCAGTTACAACACTGCTATCTGTTTTCCCATACGGAAACAAATCATAATCGCTGGCCCGGTACAGGTGCAGCTCTACACTATCGCCCATAATTTTACTCATATAAAAACCGCTGAGCATGCTGGTGTCTTGCTGCAAAATGGGTGTAAACACATATGTTTCCTGGGTTTCTGCTTCGCCATTAAAATTATATACGGGCAATCGTTTTCTAATTTGAACCTGAGATTTATCCCATATTGGATACCCCTCTTTTTTTGCAAGCGTTTTGGCAAAACCTGTTAGGCTATCTTGCTTTTTAAAGGCAGTGATTACAAGTTTTACTGCCTGCGGCGTTTCATTGCTTACTTTGAAAAATTGCTGCTCAATGCTGGTTTCGTTTTCGAATTTGGTATCCATTTTTGTGCAGCCGGTGTATAATAAGAGTAGAAACACAACATTTAAGAGAAGCTTGTATTGGTTATTGCGGGGGGGGGAGAATACGAATCATATTTGTAGAATTAATTTTTATGATACAAGTCTACATCAAAATCCTGAATACCTTTAGGGGGTTTTTCCTATTTTTTTAAAAAGCACATTTACAAACATTACAAACGGCAGCATTCAAAACGTTAAGAATCCCCAACAAGAACAGGAATGCGGCCAATGACCTATTTTTGTTAGAAATAATTTATACGTGAATTTAACCATACAAACAAAGAACCTTGTAAAGATATACGGTAGCCGAACAGTAGTAAATAATGTATCTTTTAATGTAAGCCAGGGAGAAATTGTGGGTTTACTGGGCCCGAATGGTGCCGGCAAAACCACTTCGTTTTACCAGGTGGTTGGTTTGGTAAAGCCCGATGAAGGAGAAGTTTTTCTAAATGAAATTAATATAACAAAACTGCCCATGTATAAAAGGGCGCAGATGGGTATTGGCTACCTGCCGCAGGAAGCCAGTGTTTTCAGGAAGCTAAGTGTAGAGGATAATATTTTGGCGGTGTTGGAAATGACAAAAATGGGAAAGACCGCCCGGCTGGAGAAAATGGAATCACTGCTAAATGAATTCCGTTTGCAACATGTAAGAAAAAATAATGGAGATACCCTGAGCGGCGGCGAAAGACGCAGAACAGAAATTGCCCGGGCATTGGCGGTTGATCCTAAATTTATTTTGCTGGATGAACCCTTTGCAGGTGTTGATCCTATTGCGGTGGAAGATATACAGGCAATTGTAGCAAAATTAAAATTTAAAAATATCGGTATCCTCATTACCGATCATAATGTAAATGAAACCCTATCCATTTGCGACAGAGCATACCTGCTCATTGATGGCAAAATTTTCAAGCATGGCACTGCCGAAGAACTTGCGGGAGATGAGCAAGTAAGGCGCCTTTACCTCGGCCGCAACTTTGAACTTAAACGCAAAGATTACCTGCACGACGAAGCAGCATTGTAAGAAGGTATAATTTTCTCAGCAACGTCTCACCATTGGCATTGTGGGCCGGCCGGGGACGTTAGCGTTTGGGGGGTTGATGCGCAACGTCCCGTGCTGGAATCATTGCTGAGAAAAAGAAGCAGAGCTATTAATTCTTATCGAACAAATTATCCATAGTATTTTTAATTATCAGAAATTTTACCCGGTTTACATTTCCACTGCAGCATACTTTTTCGTATCGATCTGGAGCATACAATTTAGACAGTGTACTATTTGTTTTAGTTAGAATGCTAAGTTCATATGTTAAACCATCTGTAACAATGCATTGCTTTCCGGTTAAATTAAAGCAATAATCATCGGCGCTGTCATTTTCTGTATCATTATAATTTAGATCCCAATCTGCTGAATGCCGAAATATTCTTAGAACCTTTTGAGCACTTTCTTTTGTAACAGGAATGCTATCTATAATGGTCATACTGGTTTGGTTTGAAATAATCTGCGGAATTTCTAAGCGATAGGCAGTTGCAATACAGTCTTTAAATGCCATTACATAGAAAACTGATGACAACTTAATACCTGAGGCATTGAAGCCCCTAAAACCTATTATAAGCTCATTCCTATTAATCAGCCCGTTATAATAAGAGTTAGAATTTTTGTTAGAGGAAGCTTGCATATTTACTTTGCGAATAGCTTTATTTACATTTGAATTGCAAGCTTGATTTGCGAATACAAATACAGAAATGGCTAAAAAAGATCTTATTGACATCCTTTTATGAAAATTAAAGAGAGAGCATCAAAATAATAATTAATGGGTTGGCCCAACAGATAAAATGGCGCATGAGTAGATGTATCTTTAGCAATACTATTCATTGCCATAATATATAGTATATCTGGCTTTACAGCATATGATGGAGCTGATTTCAGCCCTCCCCATGTTATCGCTTGTTCTTTTTTATCACTGTCTCCCCAAGGCATCTTGTGTGGGGTGGGGACGTTGCTGAGAAGTAGGCTCTGTTTTCATGACATCCTGACCAGACTTAAATTTTTGTCTTTAGCGACATAAATATCATTTTATTATCTTGCTAATTATATTTAGAAATGGTTTTGTTCCATAAATTATTAATTGTGGTGTTAATTTTTAAAAAATTTATGCGATTTAGATTACCCTGACAACAATTTGTTTCATAATAATCAGGAGCATAGAGGTAAGAATTTGTGTGTGCATTGTTCGTAAAAATTCCTAAATAATAAATCCTTCTGTCAGTTATATCGCACTGCTTTGGTTGTCCTTCTTTGACTGATTGCCAGAAACAATAATTACCTGCGGTATCTATATCATTATAAGTGAGGTTCCATTTATTGCTTTTAAATAGACCGACAATCATTTGAATTTTTTTTGTAGGGAATTTTATGCTATCTAATGTTGTTAAAAAATTGCTTGTACCCTGGCCTGCCGCTTTTTTTTGTGACAGTCTGATTAAAATACCGCCATTGGCACTAATGCCAGCATAATCAACGGGGAAGCCAGCTTTAGTACCTCTTCCTGACGGCGTGCTATATTTTTTAAGAACAATCGGATATGTTCGTAGCATTTGATTTACAATACTATCGGTGTTATTTTCGACACTCTTTTGAGCAAGTATTTTTTTTCTGGCATTTTCCACAGAAATATAACAACCACCACACAAAAGTGGTAATATCCAAAAAAAGTAAAGTAAAATTTTTATTGGCATGATTTCAATAGTGATAGGTTATGGGAATCATATTGGTAATGGTTTCCAATTGTAGTTCCATTTAATGAAATATTGAAAGGTATATGCAAGCTAGTATCCCTGGCCATGTTTGTCATAGCATAAATAAATAGTGTATCACTTCGAACAGAAAACGATGGGGTATTTTCAAGTCCGCCCCAGACAATAGCTTTATAAACACTATCTCGTGTGAGTTCATTTATGTGAGAATTTGGATAAAGGCTAACTAATGCCTGTTTCATAATATTAATCATATTAGCAGCCATAGCAGTATGTTGAGGTGAATTACCCATTGAATATATATACTGGCCATTTGCTTGCCCTAATGATCGAGGAGGCCAATACAAAGGAAATAATGTTTTAAATTGAGTAGAGTCGATATTGCCATATAAATATTGTTGGTATTTATATTGGATAAATGCATGTATTGATTCGTGTATGATCGTAGACGCAATATATTCTTGTGTTGAATGTGTTAACATCCATTCATTTAGGTGTACAGTTGTTGCATAAATGCTGTCCCCATTATATAAATTCCCAGATTCAGTATGTCCGTCTTCATCTATGGGCAAACTGTTATCTGCAATAAAAGTTAAATGTATTCTTTGATTTATTCCAAAAACTTCCTTTAGTGCTACCTGAGCCAAAGCATTCATATTGGCATAACTTGTTAATGAGTCTATTATTCGGGCAACACAAGGAAAATTCGTCCTTAACGTCGGATCAATAATCACCGTATCTGCAGTATATGGGTTAAAAGTTGGCACATCCGGCGGCACTACCACAATCGGTCCAGGCCCGCAACCACCACAGGGTATTCTTCCCACTTCGATTAAAGTGCCCGGCCGGCAAGTAGAAACACCGGTACAGTTGCCCGTGTTTGGCGGGGTAGAGCCGCCACCACCTGTGCCGCCACCACCACCTGTAAAGTCAGGGTCTGGTGGCCAAACAAATGGGTCTTCAATAGTTAATGTAAAATCAAAACAAGTAAAGCATCTTGTACCCACCCTTATTGCTGTTGCTTTTGTTGGTGACTGGCCACCTGCAAAACTACTCGTTGGGCAGTTTTGCTGCTGGCAAAAAGTTGCCACATTACTGTTTACCAAACTATTAAATCCGCTATGGGGATCAGTTTTAATCTTAATAGTACGCATGTTGCTGTCTGCGGCTTCTTTAAAATATGCATCAAATAGCAGGGTATCCGTTAGCTGGAATTCCCTGATGCCAAATATTGATTCATCCAATTCCATAATTTTTAAAATAATCCTTTCTGCCGTAACTACATTGCTATCTATTGCGCCAAAACTAAATTCATCATAATCATTTGCACGATATAAATGCAACTCAACGCTATCGCCAACTATTCTGCTAAAAAAGAAACCATTTACAAAAATTACTATCCTGTGGCACTATGGGCGTAAACACCAATGTTTCCTCATTTTGTCCTTCACCATTCAAATTAGAAACTTGTAATGGTTTATTTATATGAACTTGTGATTTATCCCAAACAGGATATCCTTCTTGTTTTGCCAGTATATTAGCGAGGCCACTAAGCGCATGTTGCTTTTTAAAAGCAGCAATTACCAGTTTTACAGCTTCCGGTGTTTGATTGCTTTCCTTGAAAAATTGCTGCTCAAGGGTGAGCTTGCTTTCAAAACTGGTGTCCATTTTTTTGCAGCCGCTATATAGCAGTACTAAAAATAAAGAGAATAAAATAAGGCTTAAGCTAACGTTTGTTTTGCGGGGGGGGGAGATACTAATTGTTGCATAAGATTAATTTTGATAGCACAAGTATAAATTAAAATCTGGTTTAGGCTTAGGGGGTTTTTCCTATAATTTATTTTTCTGTCAGCAACGCCTTACCATTAGCGTTGTGTACCGGCTGGGGACGTTAGTGTATAAGCAATAGCCGCTTTTATAATACTGCAATCAACACTGCAACCAATACTGCAACCAATACTGCAACCATCCCCTGCAAGTTAGCATCTGTAATATGATGATGTTTTTTTATCTTGCCAGTCATGAAACTGTTGTCGTCTGCAATCTCAAAATTGGCCCGGATGCGCACCTGGCGTATTCACAACTGGCTGAACCATCCCGTAGCTGCCCAACGGGAAGTGTTGCAGGGCCTGGTAACAGCAGCGCAATACACTGGATTTGGAAAAAAATACCACTTCACCCGGCTTTTTACTGTAAAGGATTTTAAAAAGAACGTACCCATTCACGAGTACGACGATATGCGCCCATATATCATGCGGATGATGGAAGGGGAGCCGAATGTTTTGTGGAACACCCCCATTACCTGGTTTGCCAAGAGCAGCGGCACCACCAGTGATAAAAGCAAGTTCATCCCGGTAAGCGAGGAAAGCCTGAAGGACAATCACTTCCAGGCCAATAAAGATGTGCTAAGCAATTACTACAAAAACTTTCCGGGCAGCGACCTGCTTACTGGCAAGGGGTTGGTAGTGGGTGGCAGCCACCAGATACACCAGCACAATGATGAAATTCAATACGGCGACCTGAGCGCTGTACTGTTGCAGAATTCTCCCTTCTGGGGTCAATGGATTCGTACACCTGAGCTAAGCATAGCTTTGCTGGATGAGTGGGAAGAAAAACTGGAGAAGCTGGCGCAAATCACTTCTAATGAAAATGTAACATCTTTAGCCGGTGTACCTACCTGGACGTTGATTCTGCTGAAGCGCATACTGGAAATAAAGCAGGCAAAAAATATAATGGAAGTATGGCCTAACCTGGAACTCTACATCAACGGCGGCGTATCATTTGTGCCTTACAGGGAGCAGTTCGAAAAGTTGATAGGTGCACCCATCAATTACCTGGAAGTGTACAATGCCAGCGAAGGTTTTTTTGCAGCGCAGGAAAAGCCGGATGATGAAGGCATGACCTTATTTACAGAGCATGGTATTTTTTACGAGTTTATGCCGGTAGAAGAATATGGTAAACCACAGCCGCATACAGTTGGGCTTGGTGATGTTAAACTGCACACCAACTATGCGCTTGTAATAAGTACCACCGGCGGCCTTTGGCGATACCTTGTGGGTGATACGGTGAAGTTTACATCGCTGAACCCGTACCGCATCATTGTTTCCGGCAGGTTAAAACATTATATGAATGCATTTGGTGAAGAGGTAATTGTAGACAACAGCGATTGTGCCATTGCTGCAGCATCGCTTAAAACCGGTGCTGTGGTAAGCGACTATACCGCTGCCCCGCTTTATTTTTCTGAGAACAGTAATGGAGCACATGAATGGTTGATAGAATTTGAAAAAGAACCTGCAAGCCTGGAAGTATTTACCAGGGAACTAGATGAAGCATTAAAGGATGCAAACAGCGATTACGAAGCCAAGCGGTATAAAAATATTGCATTGCGGATGCCTGTTGTTAAATCACTACCTAAGGGAAGCTTTGCCAAATGGCTGCACAGTAAAGGAAAACTGGGCGGGCAACATAAAGTGCCCCGCTTAAGTAACGAAAGAATTATCCTGGAAGATATTTTAAAACTAAATATGTAATTGCTGTATGGGTGAAACAAATGTGTGCATAAACTGTGGTAATAATTTTACGGGAAAATATTGTAACAATTGTGGTGAAAAGCGATACACAGAGAAAGACAAACATGTTAAGCACCTTTTTTCTGAGGCCTTTCATTTTATCACCCATTTTGAAGGTACTTTCTTTAATACCTTAAAAGCGATATTTACAAAACCTGGTAAATTATCCGCAGACTATTCGCTCGGAATAAGAAAAAAATACTTTAAACCTCTTTCCTTCTTCCTGCTACTGGTAATCTTGTATTTGTTGTTTCCGGTTTTTGAAGGCCTGAATATGAAACTGCGATTTCATGAAACCCGTGATTTTTATGGGAGCTACGCCACCCAAAAGGTAAATAGCTTGTTGCAGGCAAGGGGGATTTCGCATGAAGAGTTGGCAGCGCTTTTTCACCGCAAAGGAGAAAAAATCTCTAAGTTTTTGTTATTTACCACTATCCCTTTTCTTGGGCTGGTATCCTGGTTGCTGGCATATAAAAAACGAAAGTTATACTTTGACAATACTATTTTTTCAATTGAAATAGGTTCTTTCTTCATTCTTTGGGGCTTTCTGTTATTGCCTTTAATAATAATTTTGTATCATGCAATTACCGGAAACTATTTCTTTACCACAGAAAGCCAGACGGGTTTAGCAGTTATGGTGGTTATGATGCTGTTTACTTACCTGGCTGCAAGGCGGTTCTTTAGCTTCAGTTGGTGGTACGGTATCATATATTCATTACTGTTATGCATTTCGTTGGTTATTTTTATTGAATACATTTATAAGTTTATCTTGTTTTTTATTGCTATCCATTTGGTTTGATTCCTAAATAAATATTATGAAATTACTTGAAAATAAAACAGCTATTGTAACCGGTGCAGCCCGTGGTATTGGCGAAGCTATCGCTATAAAGTTTGCTGAAGCGGGTGCCAATGTAGCTTTTACTTATATAAGTGAAGGCAGCGCCTCAAAGGCAAATGCTCTTGTGGAAAAATTAGTATCAATGGGAGTAAAAGCCAAAGCGTACCAAAGCAATGCGGCAGATTTTGCTGCCTGCGAAGCATTGGTAAATGATGTAATGAAGGAATTTGGTGCCGTAGATATTTGTGTAAACAATGCGGGTATCAGTAAAGATAACCTGCTGCTGCGCATGACGCCGGAGCAATGGGACGATGTAATGGAGGTAAACATGAAGAGTGTGTTTAATATGACCAAGCAAGTGATAAGACCGATGATGAAAGCGAAGCAGGGCGCCATCATAAATATGAGCAGTATAATTGGCGAAATGGGCAATGCAGGCCAGAGCAGCTATGCAGCCAGCAAAGCAGGCATCATTGGCTTTACAAAAAGTGTTGCCAAAGAACTGGGAAGCCGCAACATCCGTTGCAATGCCATTGCGCCAGGTTTTGTAGAAACTGATATGACCAGTTACCTGCAGGAAGGAGATGCCGCAGATAAATATAAAGCAGGGATTCCCCTGGGCCGTTTTGCTAGTGCAGAAGATATAGCCAATACCGCCCTTTTTCTTGCAAGTGATATGGGAAGTTATATAACAGGCCAAACCATCAGTGTTTGCGGTGGGCTTAATATTTAATTAACCAGTTATTTGAATATTTTTACCGGTTTACAACATAATTTGCAAGCAGGCTGGTTATATTTGCAGCTAGAAAGAAAAATGTCTGCAAGTAGCCAAACATATTATACAGCGTCCTATTTCCGGAAATTATTTTCTGCCTTGCTGATGAGTGGCTGCCTGTTATTTTTAACAGGAGCAAATTTTGTAGTATATGCAACATTTTTTTTTAGCAAACACAGCAGTACCGTTGCCGGCGAGAATAGCAGGGAAGCGCCTGCACCTGTAGAAGAGAATACCAGCACCTGCAAACTGCCTGTTGTACAGGAAGAGTACCTGCATGAAAGAGACTGTTTAAAAGAATTCGCCTTGCTTACTTTATTATCACAGCGTCATATTTCTGATGCCGATAAACTCCAGGTAGTACATTACGAGCTCGAATCGCCCCCTCCCAAAGTTTAATATTGCTTCATGCGTTCAGGTGCCACGGCAACCTGTAGTGGCTGCTTGTGCTCATCCAGCCAGGGTGCATTTTTGTACCGGGCTGCTTAACTATTGTTTCTCTAAAAAAGTATAATGAAAAAATATTATCAGAATCTTGGATCGGATATACCATCATCTATTGTTGTTTTCCTTATTGCCATTCCGTTGTGTTTGGGTATAGCCGTAGCAAGTGGATTAAGTGAGTTTAGTGGCATTATTGCCGGCGTGGTAGGAGGTGTAGTAATTGGGTTTTTAAGTGGTAGTCACTTAAGTGTAAGTGGCCCTGCTGCAGGCCTCACAGCTATTGTTGCTGCAGCGGTGCTAAAATTGCCGGTGGTAGAAGCTTTCTTCCTGGCGGTGGTTTTGTGCGGTGTACTGCAAATTATTATGGGCATTTTTAAACTGGGTGTAGTGGGCGATTATATTCCCAATTCAGTTATTAAGGGTATGCTGGCAGCCATCGGTATCATATTGATACTAAAGCAATTTGCCTTTTTGGTTGGCTACGAAAAAGATTACGAGGGCGACCAGGCTTTTATACAGGTGAGTGGAGAAAATACTTTTTCTGCATTGTTGAATTCCCTGAACCATATTACGCCCATGGCTTTACTAATTGGAGTATTAGGTATCCTCATTCTGATCGTTTACGAACAAAAAAAGGTAAAAAGCATAAAGTTCTTCCAACTGCTTAGTGGCCCGTTGGTAGTGGTATTGGTAGGTGTGGCCATCACCCTATGGAGCAAGAGCGGAGATGCTGCTTACGAATTAGGTAAAGAGCACCTGGTAAATATTCCTGTTGCAAATTCGGCAGCCGAGTTCTTTTCATTTTTTAAGTTCCCTGACTGGTCTTTCCTTAACAATGGCGAAGTGTGGATGACAGCAGTAACCCTTGCCCTCGTGGCTTCATTAGAAACGCTCCTGGGTATTGAAGCTATAGACAAACTGGATACACTGAAGCGGGTTACCCCGTCCAACCGGGAGTTAATAGCCCAGGGTTCTGGCAACATTGTAAGCGGTATGCTGGGCGGCCTGCCATTAACTAGTGTAATTGTGAGAAGTAGTGCCAACTTGCATGCAGGAGCCAAAACAAAGCTAAGTGCAATTTTTCATGGCCTGTTGATACTGGCTTTTGTATCTTTTTTCCCTGCCATATTAAATATGATACCTAAAGCGGCCCTGGCTGCCATATTGGTATTTACAGGTTACAAACTGGCAAGGATAGCCTTGTTTAAAGATTTTTTCAAGAAGGGGTGGGACCAGTTTATGCCATTTGTAATAACCATCATCGCCATTGTTTTTACTGACCTGCTGAAAGGCGTGCTTATTGGCATGGGTGTTGGCATATTTTTTATTCTTCGAAGTAATTTCAGATCGGCCATATTTGTATTAAAAGAAAACGGCAATGTATTGATAAGAATGCGAAAGGATATATCTTTTTTCAGCAAGCCGATTTTAAAATACCAGTTGGAAAAGATTGCACCGGACTCAAAAGTCATCATTGATATGGCAAGGGCAGAATTTATTGACAAGGATGTGCTGGATACTATTGAAGAGTTCATCCAACGTGCTCACCTTAAGAATATAACGGTGGAGCTAAAGAAATCAACCTATAACGAGTCATCTAAAATAAGTGTACCCGCAGTAGTGATTGATGATGACATGGCACATTAAGAAAAATAAAATTTAATACTAAAAACTTTTCAATATGCATACTTACGAAAGATTATTACTGGAAAACAAAGCCTGGGCCAGCGAACAAAAGATTAGCGATCCGGACTTCTTCAAAAGATTAGAGAACCAGCAGGCTCCAGACTTTTTATGGATCGGCTGCAGCGACAGCCGTGTACCGCCTAATGTTATTACCAATACACAACCCGGTGAAATGTTCATACACAGGAATATTGCAAACCTGGTGGTAAATACGGATATGAACTTCCTGAGTGTTCTGCAATATGCTGTGGAAGTACTTAAAGTAAAGCATGTGATTGTTTGTGGTCACTATGGTTGTGGTGGCGTAAAAGCTGCTTTATCAAAACATAGTTACGGCATCATAGATAACTGGCTAAAAGAAATCAAAGATATATACCGCATGAACAAAGCAGAAGTAGATAAAATGGAGTCTGAAGATGCCCGATTCGACCGGATGGTAGAAGTAAACGTAAGAGAACAGGTGTTTGCATTGGCAAAAACAACCATCATTCAAAAGGCATGGAATCACGAACAACGTCCGCAATTGCATGGATGGGTGTATCGTTTGAGCGATGGGGTTATTAAGCCCGTTTGCGAGATGGGTCATACGTCTCCTGTTGATCCAATTTTTCAATACGAGGACCTTTAACATAATACATAAAGACAAAAGAGGACAGTTTTTTACAACTGCCTCTTTTGTATACATAATACTCGTTTACCATTAATAAAAAGGTAAAACCTACCAGTTTGTGGTATTTTTTATTTGGAAAAACATCGGTCACTTTGTTAATCGTTTTATTAGAAGGCCCGTTTTTGTACCTGGTCTTTGCCCCGCCTGAAAACCGAATAAAATTTTTGAAGATGCCCTGCTCCACATGAGCGGGGTTTTTTTATGAAAAATCAGTTCGCTAAAAATATTGTCAAAATAAATACTAAAATAATTAGTTTATATTAAAATATAAAATGTACATTTGTTTCCGCTTAATTTTACAACGCAAAAATCAGATACAACAATTAAACTAAAAACAAAATGAGCAACGCAGAGAAATTGAAGGCCCTTAAACTTACCATGGATAAGATCGATAAAGATTTTGGTAAAGGTTCTGTGATGATGATGAATGAGAAGCCGAAACTGGAAAATGAAGTGATCTCAACCGGCTCCATAGGGCTGGATGTAGCATTAGGAATTGGAGGTTTACCGAAAGGGAGGGTGGTAGAAATTTATGGTCCTGAATCTTCTGGTAAAACAACACTTGCCATACACGTAATTGCAGAAGCACAGAAAAAAGGCGGCATGTGTGCATTTATAGACGCCGAGCACGCCTTTGACAGCATTTATGCCCAAAAGCTAGGTGTAGATATTGATAACCTGCTTATTTCTCAGCCAGACTATGGTGAGCAGGCATTGGAAATTGCAGACAGACTAATACTTTCCGGGGCATTGGATGTGGTGGTGATCGACTCGGTTGCCGCACTGGTACCAAAGGGAGAACTGGAAGGCGAAATGGGCGACAGTAAAATGGGCCTGCATGCACGATTGATGAGCCAGGCTTTACGCAAGTTAACGGCTACCATTTCTAAAACCAACAGTTGCTGTATTTTCATTAACCAGTTACGAGAAAAAATTGGGGTGATGTTCGGCAATCCGGAAACCACCACGGGTGGTAATGCTTTAAAATTTTATGCTAGTGTAAGATTGGATATACGCCGCCTGGCGCAGATTAAAGATGGTGACCAGGTAATTGGTAATCACATTAAAGTAAAAGTGGTTAAAAATAAAGTAGCACCGCCTTTCAGGCAGGCAGAGTTCGATATCATTTATGGCGAAGGTATCTCTAAAGTTGGTGAGATTGTAGATATGGGTGTAGAACTTGGCATCGTGCAAAAAAGCGGTAGCTGGTTCAGCTATAACAATGATAAATTGGGCCAGGGCCGTGAAGCAGTTAAACAACTGATGCACGATAACCCTGAGCTGGCTAAAGAAATTGAAGATAAGATACGAGTAAAAATAAAAGAAGGCCTTGCATAGACTTTCGTTTAAAGAATTTTAATTGGGTTATTTAGTATTATACCGTCTTTGTCTAAGGACGGTTTTTTTTGCTCCTCAATTTATCTTAGCCGGCCCTTATCTCCATGGGGAAACTACTGATGCTGTTTGCTGTTTGTTCCCGACCTTTACAGCATTAAAAGCAGCACTGTTTGAAGTCAACCACCAAGGCCCATCTGGCGTTACTGGGTACTAATATTTTCTTTGCGGTAAATTATACCACTATCAAGTATGTAATTAATGGAGACTTTGCAAAACCTTTTGCCATTAACATCATTCGTGTGGGTGTTACTGCTGCTCTGCTCTGGATACTGTTTATTTTCAAACCGGTTAAATCATTTATAAAGAAAGAGGACATTGGCCGGTTGGTATTATGTGCACTAAGTGGTGTGGCCATTAACCAGTTGTTATTTGTAAAAGGGCTATCACTTACCTATTCTATTCATGCAGCGCTATTAATGCTTACAACACCTATCCTTATTACATTTTTGGCAGCCTGGTTATTAAAAGAAAAATTGACCATCTATAAAGTGGGCGGCCTCTTTATGGGTATTAGTGGTGCCGTAGTGCTTATTACAGCAAGAGATAATTCAGGATCTGGCATTAATGTATTGTTGGGAGATACGCTGATCATGATGAATGCAATTGCTTATACCATTTATATGATACTGGTAAAACCGCTGATGGCAAAATACAATCCCGTGGTCATTATCAGGAGCATCTTTACCATCGGCTTTTTTATGATGTTGCCTTTTTGCTGGCAGGAGTACCAACAAGTGCAATGGCAAAGTTTTACGGCTCTGGCGTGGATTAATCTAGCCTCTATTGTAATCCTGGGTACTTTTCTTGCCTATCTTTTTAATGTGTATGGTATTAAGATCCTGGGGGCTTCCATCGCCGGTGCTTATATTTACTCTCAGCCATTTATAGCTGCGTTGGTGGCTGTTATTTTTTTGGGCGAAGCGCTCACAATTACAAAGATAGTAGCGGCATTTTTTATTTTCCTGGGGGTATACCTTAGTAAAATTAGTACGAAAACTAAACGAGGTTTGTCATCTGAATCTGAAGAAGTAGCAGCACCAATAAACTAGTTACATTTATTGTACAATTGAATGATCCGCTTAAAACTATAACTCCGGTAATCCATAAACTCCCATTCTTTATTACTGATATTGCAACCTGGCATTAAATTCTTTAATTGTTGAATGTATGGTTTTACCTGCACCTGCATCACCTTAGCAAGGTTTATAGCAACTGAACTGTTATGCTGTGCCTGGTAATGATAAGAAACCATCATTTGTATAGGCATTGTATCTACAGGTCTTTGAACAAAAAAATAGGTCCTTCGGAAACGGTCATGCCCTTCCATCAGGTCCATTTTTGGAGAACTATAGACGCTGGTAAGCACCAGGGTCGTGTCGTAGCTGCTTATATTCATTTGCTTATCCCTGTCAATATTATCATTAAAGGGGTAAAGTGTTCCGCTGTATATCGCATGAAGCTTTTTACCATTTTTAAAACACCTCAGGTCCGAAACCAGGAAAGCCCTGCGTCGCTCAATCGTAGTAATTGTGACAGAATCTTTAATCCTGTCAATAATTCCGTAAAGTGTATCGGCATTCCTGGTAACAAGGAAGCTGCTATTATTTTTTTGAGAAAAGGTACTGCATACATAAAGCGTGCAAAACACGGTAAATAAAAGTTTCATCAGGTAGCGTTTAATTTTGGATAGTCCAAAAATAAGAAGCTGTTCTCATTTGATGAAAAATCTTTCCAGTTTTTTATGGGCGAACAAATGGCAAAAACTGCGCAGGTGGGCATATTGTCAAGGTTTACTTCACCCTGTATGTCGTTCACAAAATCGGTAATACCGGGGTTATGCGAAAAGATTGCCGCTGAATCAATCCTGTCATCAATTGATTGAATCACTTTATAAAAAGTTTCTGTGGATGCGTGGTACAGTTCATCCAGGCGTATGATATCTTCTTCGTTTCTTTTAAAGCCTTCACAAAATAGTTTGCATGTCTTCAGCGCTCTTTTGGCTGTGCTTGATATAAACACGTCAATTGTTACCTTCTTCTTTAGCAATCTTGCTGCCATCTCAGGTGCGTCACGTTTTCCTCTATCGTTTAAAGGCCGTTCAAAATCTGGCAGGCTCATATCGACCCAACTGCTTTTTGCGTGCCGTACGATGTATAATGTTTTCATATTTTACCATTTTTGTAATTAGCGTTAATCTAATATCGTTACTTAAAGTTACATATACAACTACAGGAATCTTCATTTCGGAAATATTGAAAGGCAGAAGCTTCATTAATTAGTAATTTTGGCTCCGCTTTCGCTATTGCCAACACTAATACAATTCGTTGAGTTTATAAGCATGTGGTGGCGATTAATAAATCTATAAGAAAGATAATAAAATGTATAGAAATGATTAAAGTTATTGTGTTGTTAATGGCAATGGGAATAGTGAATGCGGCATTTGCCCAGCAGAAGCCAGCTTATATATTGTACAACAGCCAGGGGAAAAAGGTGTCGTATGAAAAAATGCTGAAGTCGCTCATGGAGAAAGAAGTGATCCTCTTTGGGGAATTTCATAATAACCCTATAGCCCATTGGCTGCAACTGGAGCTCACCAAAGATCTTGGAGCCATCAAACCCCTGGTAATGGGAGCAGAAATGTTTGAGCAGGATAACCAGCAGGCGCTGGATCTTTTTCTGGCAGGTAAGATCAATGCACGTGGGTTAGATTCAATGGCAAGGCTTTGGCAAAATTACTCCACCGATTATGCACCATTGGTGCGGTATGCCAAAGAAAATAAATTAAATTTTGTTGCTACCAATGTTCCCCGGCGTTATGCGGCAATGGTTTCCCGTGGGGGCTTTGAAGTGTTGGATACATTAACAGTAAGTGAAAGATCCTGGCTGGCTCCGCTGCCGATACCATATGACTCTACTTTGCCGGGTTATAAAAATATGCTGGAGATGATGCCTGGTCATGGAGCAGCTAATTTTCCAAAAGCTCAGGCCTTGAAAGATGCAACGATGGCCTATTTTATATTGAAATATTTTGCGCCTGGTAAAACTTTCATTCATTTTAATGGTGCTTACCATTCTGATAATTATGAAGGCATTGGCTGGTACCTTCAACAATACAGGCCGGCAACAAAAGTGGGTACCATTAGCACGGTATCGCAAAAAGACATAAAAAAATTACTAGAAGAAAATAGGGGCAGGGCAGATTTTATTATCTGTGTAGATGAAGATATGACATCCACTTATTAGCAGGCATAAAAAAAGGGCCAGGATAAAAATCCAGCCCCGCTTTAAAATCCAATATCCTATGAAAAACCGAGTTCAAAGATGAATGTTTTTGCATTCAATCTTAATATTTTATCTGAAATTGCAGCCTGCAATTGTTGTTGTTATTTTCAGGATGCAAATATGATGTAAATTATTTGAATCACAATTAATTATTAATGATTTTGAAACAATAATTCTTCGGTTGTTTATAATTGTAGTTTTGTATTTATTTAATTCCTTAAAAAGGTTCTATATGTTGAAAAATACTGTTAAATACGTTGCCGTAATGTTAGTGATTGTCTCCCTGCCGCTGCAGTCAATGGCCTGGGGAATGTTGGGACATAGGATAGTAGGAGAAATTGCCGAAAGTTACCTTAGCAAAAATGCCCGTAAGGCTGTAAAAAATATCCTGGGAAATGAATCCCTTGCTATGTGCAGCAACTGGGCCGACTTCATAAAGTCTGATACTAATTACAACTATATTTCAAAATGGCATTATGTAAATGTTAAGGCGGGCCTTACACAAGCAGAAGTGCTACAAACACTTGAATCGGATACATCGGCCAATGCATTTACCAAGGTAAACTTTCTGGTGGCCCAGCTAAAGAACCGGCAGTTACCAATGGAAGAACAGGCGATGTACCTGAAATTGCTTGTTCATATAGTAGGAGATGTGCACCAGCCGATGCACGTGGGCAGGTTTGAAGACCTCGGCGGAAATAAAATCAGAGTAAAATGGTTCGGTGATAGCTATAACCTCCACCAGGTGTGGGACGAGGTATTGATCAATTTTCAGCAATTAAGTTATACTGAGTTTGCATGCGCCATCAATCATACTACCAGGCAACAACTGCAGCAATGGCAGGCTGAGCCTATGCCAATGTGGTATTATCATTCTTACAAGATTGCCAACCAAATTTATGCTGATGTAAAAGAACCGGAGGAAAAATTAGGGTACCAATATAATTATAAATATAAAAATACCCTTGAGCAACAGTTGCTGATAGGAGGCGTACACCTTGCAGGCCTGCTAAATGAAATTTACAGGTAAGCACCCGGAACTATTCCGGCAATACCGGGCCAAAATGTAATTTTTTAGAAGGATTTGATTTGTTAGGAAACAGGATGTCGCTGGCTGTTTCATAACCTTCTTCTGCAATTTTCTTTAATCTTTTTTTCTTCTTCTGTTTGCTGGTTAACAGTAGCAGTATACCAATGGCAGTAACGGCTGCCAGCCCTGCGATTATTTTTGTGTCAAGTTTTTTCATATGCTTTTTGTTTTAATAGTGATAAATGGGCGTAGCTTTTACAGCGGTGTTATGTTACTTACAATAAATTCCATGCCATTATTTGATACAGGCCAACTTCATTATTTCAAGCAAAGCTGCCTTAGCGTTTGTTTTCATTTAATTAACAAAGACAGGGTTAAGTTGTTTACAGTTTTTGGCGCTGCATTACACTATCATTTCATATCTTAACGGCTATAAACTAATTTTTATGAAACAACTGCTTGTAGGCATCTGCCTTTTATTTGCATCCCTTGCCTCTTTTTCGCAAGATTTGAATTATTTTCTTCCGCAAGATATAATTTACAACAGTTCTGTTCCAAAACCAAAAGATATCATTCACCACGAGGTGGGCGAATGGCATATTACCCACGACCGGCTGGTAAATTATATGCAGGCTATTGCTGCGGCTGCGCCAGACAGGGTAAAGCTGGAAACGATGGGATATACTTACGAAAGCCGCCCCCAGGTGTTGTTGATCATTACTTCAAAAAAGAACCACGCAAACCTGGAGCAGATAAGGCAGCAGCACCTGTTACTGTCTGATCCCGCCAAATCAGCATCTGCAGATATTAAGAATATGCCCATTGTAGTGTACATCGGGCATTCTATACATGGCAACGAACCAAGTGGCAGCAACGCCTCCCTTGTTACTGCTTATTACCTGGCTGCTGCACAGGGCAAAGAAATTGAGGAGATACTGGAAAATGTTGTGATTCTTTTCGATCCCTCTTTTAATCCTGATGGACTGCAGCGTTTTTCTACCTGGGCCAACCAGCATAAAAGTAAAAATCTGGTAACGGATCCCGCCAGCAGGGAGTATAATGAAGTGTGGCCCGGCGGCAGGTTTAATCATTATTGGTTCGATCTTAACCGCGACTGGCTGCCGGCAGTTCACCCCGAAAGTCAGAACAGGCTCAAATGGTTTTATACATGGAAACCAAATATTCTTACCGACCACCATGAGCAGGGCAGTAACGCCAGTTTCTTTTTTCAGCCGGGTGTGCCTTCAAGGGTAAACCCGTTAACGCCTGAAAAAAATCAGCAACTAACGGAGAAACTTGGCCGCTTTCACGCAAGAAACCTCGATTCGATTGGTTCGCTTTATTTTACCAAAGAAAATTATGATGATTTCTATTACGGAAAAGGCTCCACTTTCCCGGACATTAATGGTGCTATCGGGATATTATTTGAGCAGGCCTCCAGCAGGGGGCATGCACAGGAAACTGCTAATGGTATACTGCGTTTTCCATTCACGATAAAAAACCAGTTTGTAACAGCGCTGTCTACCATACAGGGTGCGGTGGCTTTAAGACAGGAGTTCCTTCAGTTCCAAAAAGATTTTTATAAATCATCGGCCAACGGCCTGGCAGGCGGCTATGTTTTTGGCGATAAAAACGACCGTGCTAAAATAGGCTTGTTTATTGATATCCTGCAACGCCATGGAATACAGGTTAAAGAGTTTAACGGTCCATTTGATGACGCCTTGCAGCAGGGCACTTCCTATACGGTAGCCTTGAACCAGCCTCAGCAGGTGCTGGTAAAAGCCATCTTTGATAAGCAATTAAAATTTGAAGACAGTCTTTTTTACGACATCAGCAGTTGGACGATGCCGTTAGCTTTTGGCCTGCCTCACAAAGAAGTAAGCAGCATTAGTGCAGGCAAAGATGTAACCGGGCCCAACATGCCGGCCGGGCAGGTAATTGGTGGCGCATCTAATTATGCCTACCTGTTTGAATGGGATGAATTTTATGCACCCCGTGCATTATACGAGCTGCAGTCTGCAGGGCTTATTACAAAAGTTGCCAGCAACCCATTCAAAATTACTACACAGCAAGGCATGCAAAGTTTTGACTATGGCACCATACTGGTGCCGGTTAAAATGCAGGATATGGCTGCAGATAAAATTTTTGAACTGGTTACCAAAACTGCGGCAAATAACGGATTAAAAATTTATGGCATGAAAACTGGCGGCGCTGTTGCCGGCAGCGATCTTGGCAGCAGTAAATTCAATGCAATAAAGAAACCCGCCATCGCAATGATTGTAGGTTCAGGGGTTACAGCGCTGGATGCCGGCGAAGTATGGCACCTGCTGGATCAGCGCATGAACATTCCTGCCACACACCTTGAACAAAGCGCTTTTAACCGTGCCGATCTTACTAAATACAATACCATCATCATGGTATCCGGTAATTACAATGAGATCAATAAAGAGAAATTGAAAAGCTGGGTACAGGATGGCGGCGTGCTTATACTGGAAGAAGATGCAGTAACATGGGCTGCCCGTAATGGCATCAACAACGTGACGCTTAAAAAAGCCAAGTCGCCAAATGATACAACTGCCCGTTTGCCATATGTGCAAAGAGAAGAAATTGAAGGAGCACAGCAAATTAACGGTTCCATCTTTGGTGCCGAAGCAGATCTTACTCATCCATTGGCCTATGGCTACAATCAAAAAACGATTTCTTTATTTAAAGCCAGCAAGGTATTTCTGGAGAAAAGCAAGAACCCCTATGCCACACCGTTTTATTATGGCAGTAATCCCTTGCAAAGTGGCTACATCAGCAAAGAAAACCTGGGGGTAATTAAGAACAGCGCAGCGGTATTGGTAAATGCATCTGGTTCTGGCCGTATCATCAATATTGCTGATAACCCTAACCTGAGAGGGTTTTGGCTGGGTGGAACAAAATTGCTCATGAATGCCATCTTCTTTGGAAAAACAATTGATGCAGGTTCTGCAAGAGAAGAAGAATAGGTTTTTGCAGCATTAAGAAATATTTTTGCGGTTAAACCTGATGGATTGAGTACAACGATTTTTTTAATAACGCCACCATTTACCCAACTAAATACACCGTACCCGGCAACTGCCTACCTGAAAGGTTTTTTAAATACCAGGAACATCAGCAGTTACCAGGCAGACCTTGGCATTGAAACAACCATGGCCCTTTTTTGTAAAATGGGATTGGAGCAATTGTTCCGGGAAGCTGAAGCCAGTACAAAACCATTTTCGGCTAACGCTAAACGTATACTGGCGTTGCAGGAAGATTATACCCGTACGATTGATGATGTGATCCTGTTTTTACAAGGCAAGAAAGCCACGTTGGCACATCTTATCAGCAAACGGGATTTTTTACCTGAAGCATCCAGGTTTGCCCAACTCAGCGACCTTGAATGGGCCTTTGGCAGCATGGGCGCACAAGACCAGGCCAAGCACCTGGCCACCATGTATCTTGAAGACCTGAGCGACCTGATAATGGAAACCGTGGATGAACATTTTGGTTTCAGCCGGTATGCAGAGCGGCTTGGCAGGAGTGCCAATAGTTTCGATGAATTATACCTTGCCCTGCAACAACCACTTACTTACACCGACAAATTAATGCTGGATATCCTGGAGCAGAGAATGCAGGAGGTGCAACCAAAACTGGTGGCGCTTTCCGTACCATTCCCTGGCAACCTGTACACTTCCTTGCGTTGCGGCCAAAGGATAAAGCAGCGTTACCCTGGTGTAAAAGTGGCTATGGGAGGAGGTTTCGCCAATACCGAACTGCGTTCTCTTTCAGACCCACGGGTATTTGAGTTTTATGATTTTATCACCCTTGATGATGGAGAGGCGCCGATGGAAGCATTGGCCGGGCTGGTATCAGGAACAAAAAATATAGAAGACCTAAAGCGGACTTTTGTAGTGATGAACGGGGTGGTAACATTTATAAATAATGAAACGAGCAAAGATTATCGCCAGGGCGAAATAGGCACACCCGACTACAGCAATTTTTTTCTCGATAAATATATTTCGGCAATTGAAGTGATCAATCCCATGCATAGGCTGTGGAGTGATGGCAGATGGAACAAACTAACGATGGCGCATGGCTGCTATTGGGGCAAATGTACTTTTTGCGATATCTCGCTGGATTATATCAAAAGTTACGAGCCGGTAACGGCCGCCCTCCTCTGCGACCGGATGGAAACTTTGATTGCCCAAACAGGAGAGAACGGTTTTCACTTCGTGGATGAAGCGGCGCCACCGGCATTAATGCGTGCCATGGCCCTGGAAATTATAAAAAGAAAACTGGTAGTAAGCTGGTGGGCAAATATTCGTTTTGAAAAAAGTTTTACCAAAGACCTTTGTGTATTGTTGAAAGCATCAGGCTGCATAGCAGTAAGTGGCGGGCTGGAAGTAGCTTCAGACCGTTTGCTGCAATTAATTGACAAAGGTATTACGGTGGCACAGGTAGCAAGGGTTAACAAACATTTTACCGAAGCAGGCATAATGGTGCATGCTTACCTGATGTATGGTTTCCCCACACAAACGGCACAAGAAACCATCGATTCGCTGGAGATGGTGAGGCAACTGTTTAAAGCAGGCGTTTTGCAATCAGGTTTCTGGCACCAGTTTGCTATGACGGCCCATAGCCCCGTAGGTAAGAATCCGGAAAAATACAAAGTGGTAAAGGAAACCGAGGCCATCGGCAGTTTTGCCAACAATGATATTGTACACCACGATCCTACAGGTGCCGATCATGATAGCTTTAGTTTCGGTCTTAAAAAATCTTTACTGAATTATATGCACCAACTGGGGCTGGAAGAACCTTTGCATAAATGGTTTGATTTTAAAGTGCCCAAAACTATTATGCACCCCGACTATATTGTAAAAGCATTGGAGGATGATGTTGCCTTGTCTTTTAAGCCAACAGCAAAAGTAGTTTGGCTGGGTAATGCTCCTCAATGCGAATATTTTACCCAAAGCAAAAAAGGGATGCAACGGCAAATGGCCACCATGCTGTTCATTACAAAATCGGGTAATTTTCAAATGCAGGTATTGCAATCGCATGCAGATTGGCTGCAGCAAATATTGCCTAAGCTAAGTGTGCACAACGAAAAGATGTTTACCCTTCAGGAAGTGATGGATGATTACGAAGCTGCAGGCCTGGAAGACTTTGAATTGTTTTGGGATAATAAACCAATGACAGGGATGCTAAAAGCAGGCTTGTTGACGATTTAAAAAAGTTTCATTCCAAAATGACCGATGGTAGTGAACAGCGCACATCTTACCAGTACACCGATGCAACACCATATTATCAATCTTTGTAAGGGAACTTTAAATCCAACGCCAACGGCCAGGCTGATTGGTGCACCTACTGTCATCGTGCCAAGGAAGCCTAGCCCAACTACGCCATACTTATTCCAGATACGATAGATGATGCCATCTTTTGGTTTTGCTTCTTTGGGCTTTTTGTACCGGTGCACAAATGCACGAATTTGATCGCCAAGGAAAGCGGCTACTAAAACGCCTACAAGGCCACCGACCAGGCTTGCTAAAAAGATAGTGCCGGGGTGCAACCCAAATGCAAATCCGGTAGGTATGGCAGCATAAATTTCAAATGTGGCGAGGCCGGCTACTGTGAATATTTCTAACAAGGTTTGGTGATTTGGTGATTTGGTGATTTGGTGATTTGGTGATTTGGTGATTTGGTGATTTGGTGATTTGGTGATTTGGTGATTTGGTGATTTGGTGATTTGGTGATTTGGTGATTTGGTGATTTGGTGATTTGG
>JBBSKH010000019.1:0-41440 GCA_038256495.1 Chitinophagales bacterium | reverse complement strand
GAATTTTGCAGTACTGGCGCTTGACCAGATACTGAACACCGCTTCGAAAATGCTGGCCATGAGTGGAGGGCAGGTAGGTTGCCCTATCGTTTTCAGGGGAGCCAACGGAAGTGCAGGCCAGTTAGGTGCCCAGCATTCTACTGCTTTCGAAAGTTTATACGCCAATATTCCGGGCTTAAAAGTTATTTCTGTAAGTAACCCATATGATGCAAAGGGTTTGTTGAAAGCTGCCATCAGGGATGATGACCCGGTTGTATTTATGGAAAGTGAAGTGATGTATGGCGAAAAAGGCGAAGTGCCCGAAGAAGAATACGTACTGCCGATTGGTAAGGCCTTCATTAAAAGAGAAGGAAAAGATGTTACCATCGTTTCATTTAATAAAATGATGAAAGTGGCGCTGGGCGCTGCAGAGGAGCTGGCAAAAGAAGGTATTGAAGCGGAAGTGATAGACCTTGCTACCATTCGCCCGCTGGATTGGTTTACCATCCTGGAAAGTGTGAAGAAAACCAATCGCCTGGTAATTGTGGAAGAGCAGTGGCCATTTGCTTCTGTTAGTTCCGAAATTACCTACCGCATACAAAAAGAAGGATTTGATTACCTGGATGCACCCATCCGCAGGGTTACTTCTGCAGATGCACCGATGCACTACGCACCAAACCTGGTAGCGGCTTACCTGCCCGATGTGCCGAAGACAGTGAAAGTGGTGAAAGAGGTAATGTATCTGAAAAAATAATGACAAGAAGTTATCTAACAGAAACGGGAAGCAACTGCTTCCCGTTTTTTATTTTGCGATGGCGATCTTCACCTTCTTATTCTTGATCTTTTCATTTTTATTCAGTTCCAGCACATTGCCCACTTTCGATTTTCGTACCGCTACAAAAGCGGTGAAATCCTTCACCTCTATTAAACCGATATCATCTTGCTTCAATTCTCCTCTTTGCGAAAGGAAGCCCACAATATCAATCTTGTTGATTTTATCTTTCTTACCCGCATCAATAAACAGGGTACTCCATTTTGGTTTCTCCGGCATGTTCAATCTTTCCGGCAAATCAAATGGTTTCGAATTATTTGTAATATAAGCGGGTAGGGGTTCATCCGCTGAATAAATGACATAAACATTTCCGGTGTTGTTCATCCTTGCTGTTCTGCCATTTCGATGTGTAAAAGAGGCCTCCTCGTGTGGTAGATGATAATGGATGATATTTCGGATATTGGCAATATCCAGTCCGCGGCTTGCCAAGTCAGTTGTTACCAGGATATCTGAACTGTTATTCCGGAATTTGCAGAGGGCAACCTCCCGATCGTGCTGTTCCATACCACCGTGATAATAAACACTTACGAGCCCTTTATCTGCTAAAAAACTGTTGGCTCTTTCTACAGATTCCCGGTGATTACAGAATACAATGCTGGAAGTGTTACCCGTATAGCATAATAACTCAAGCAAAGTATCTAATTTATCTTTAGCAGGAGACAGTAGTGTATTGATTCTCAAGTCTTCGGATGCTGTTGGATCAACCGGCAAAAAGTTCAGTGTTACCGGATCTTTCATTTTCACAAACGGAGGAATATTTTCTGTATAAGTAGCAGAAGTCAACATTCGTTTTTGCACGTTTGGCAAAGATCCAATGATGAATTCCATTTCTTCCAGAAAGCCGAGCTCCAGACTTTTATCAAATTCATCCAGCACCAAAAACTTAATATGGTCTAATTTGATATTATTCCTGCGAATATGATCTGCCATTCTGCCTGCGGTTCCAATGATAATTGCCGGCGGCTGCACCAGGTTATTCTCTTCAATTTCCCTTTTATGCCCACCATAACAGGTGGTAATTTTAAAGCCTGTTTGCATTTTTTTCAATACAGCATCTATTTGCAGGGCAAGTTCCCGGCTAGGTACCAGTATTAATGCCTGGCAAAAATCTATGTCGGGGTTAATAGATTCCAATACTGGTAACAGGAATGCCAGCGTTTTTCCCGAACCCGTGGCCGATAATAAAATGAGATGGTCCTGCTCCTGAATGGCTGCAGCTGTTTTTTGCTGCATCTCGTTCAGGGTCTTAATATTTAATCTTGCTAAAAAAAACTCGTGATTCATAGCCGCAAAGCTAAGCTATAAAATTTTGAGAAATCGGGATTATGGTAAGGAGTAAAATGATCGTAACTAGTCAACCACAAGGCGTTTAATTTTATTATTGCCGTTACAAGCTATCACAAGATTTCCATTCTTATCAAGGGCTATTCCATCAGGCTGTTTAATTTTTGCCACCGAAATATCTCCATCTACATCACCATTTCCGGAAGCACCAATAAATGTTGAAACAGTCCCTGCTTTTAAGTAACGTATTTTGTGATTAAACCAATCTGAAATATAAATTCCGCCATTTTTATCTACGACCATTCTGGTAATAGTTAATTAAGGCTAATGTGTATGAAATAAATGTGTGAAATTGTTATCATCAATTGAATTTGATTTATAACTCCATAGTATAAATACTGTTTTACTAAAAAACTTTTATAATAATGTATCTCTGAAATCATTATAGATACTGGTTTATAAAGTGATAAGCTTGTAGTATTTTTTCTAGTTGGTGGCCTTCCCCTTTTTTATTTCACCCCCACCATTTATTTTTGTTTTATACCCAACCAAACTAACACATCAACTATGAGTAACCTCAAACTCATGTTCTTAATCCATCTTTTCTTTCCATTTTGCAATCTTTTTGCACAGGCAGACAGTGGCTTGATATCACTCCAGCAAATTCCAGACAAATACTTTAAGGACACTGAAAAAAAGATTGATAATTATACTCATCGCATCTCAAGTAAAACAAAAAAAACACTTATAAAGTTGGCCCGTTGGGAAACTAAGATTCAGCGATTGATGCAGAAAGCCAATCCAGAAGTAGCGGCTAAACTTTTTAATCCAGAGCAACTGTCATTCCGTAAAATGTTAGATAATTATCAAAAAGGAGAAGAAACCTTGGTAAGGAACATGCGCCAATATGATCAATACACAGATGAACTTCTAACACAAATTAAATTCCTTCAAACTAAAACAGATCAAGTTGACGAAGGCAGGAAACAAGTTATCGGTGAAGTGGAAGAATCAGCGCTGCTACTTGAAAAAGAAGAACTGCGGAGTCAAACACTTCAAAAAGCCATAAACGAAAGGAAAAAGCAACTTATTTCAGAAGCAGTAAACCATCTTAAGAATACCAAATATTTACAAAAAATCAACAAGGAAAATTATTATTATATCGAAACATTAAAGAATTATAAAAGTTTGCTCACTGATGAAACAAAGCGTGAAGAACTTTTGAAAAAGACTTTGTTTGGAATTCCTGCATTCAAAAAATTTATGAATGATAATAGCAGATGGGGTTCAATCTTTGGAGTTTCATCTGCAAATACAATAGCACAAAATTTACCTGGTTTACAAACGAGGGCAAGTCTTACGAGCCAGTTGCAAGATCGGCTTGGTAGTAACGGGCCTAACGCAATTCAAAATTTTCAACAAGTATTACAAAAAGGGCAGAATGAACTAAATGCCCTAAAAAACAGATTAACCGGAGTGTTGCAGCCTGCTAAAGAAGAAGGATTACCGGATTTCAAACCTAACAATCAGAAAACCAAAACCTTTGCCCAAAGGCTTGAATACGGATTCAATATACAGTTTGAGAAAAAAATAAATTTTTATCCCTCAAGCACAAGTATTGCATTCACGATAGGATATAAACTTAGTGATAAATTCAGTACAGGTTTAGGTTTGTCTGGAAAAATAGGGCTGGGGCAAGGTTTGGATAAGCTTAAGTTTACGGCCGAAGGACTTGGGCTTCGTTCATACCTGGACTGGAAATACAAGAAAAAATTGTTTCTGACTACTGGCTACGAACAAAACCTTAATCGAAGTATAAAAAATTTTAGTACTCTCGGTAAGGCATCATTATGGAATCAATCCGCTTTGATTGGTTTAAGTAAACAAGTTCAGGGCCCTGGCAAGAGAAAGGGAAAAATTCAAGTGCTTTACGATCTTTTTGCAAGTAAAAATATTCCTGCAACTAATCCAATAAAAATAAGAACCTGCATAAATCTAAAATAACGAGGATGAGACATTTAAAAATTTTCAGTACTATATTATTTATTTCTTTTTATTGTAGTATTTACGGACAGGTTAACCTTGCAACTGGTGCTTCAGAATTTGGGATTCCCATATTTTCCTATGGAGATCAAAATAAACTAGGCTTTTCGCTGAGCCTGGATTACACAGCCGGTCATGGCCTCCTAGTGAACACCGTAGCATCTGAAGTTGGTACCGGATGGGAGCTCAATGGCTGTAGTTATATTGTCCGCCAGCAGCGGGGGTTGCCAGATGACCAAAAAAGAAATATGGCACTAATTGTCCAGAATCCTTTGCCAACCAGCACATGGGTTACTTCCGCCGATTATATTCAAACATATTATCCTAACGGGTATATATACACAGTGTTTAATCCAACGGATAACCTCACAAATGAGGTGGCATATACAAGGATGAACGCAGTGCAGTTTGATGGAAGTTGGCAAGGGTATATACCTAATGAAGCTTCACTGGCAGACAGATTACAAGATATCTTTACTATCTGCATTGGAAAAGAAAAAATTGATTTTGTCATAGATAAGACGCTGAACCAGATACGCTGCCTCGATAATAGCAAATTTAAAATAGAGGCAGTTACAGAGGATATGTTTGCTGCAAATGTAAAAACAACCATTGGAAAATTCATAGTTACATCACCCCAGGGTATTAAATATTTATTCGACTCGAAGGAATTTTCAGAAGAAATTATTTACGACAAAAAGCAGAGTGTGAATGGTGTATTTAACCCGGATCCGGATTATGTACCCCCACTTGTTTGGGATATTCATAGCATACCTGAAGGTGCAAGTAATCCAAAAGTCGCAGTAGTAAAAGGTAGACCGGTAGGTAAATTTATTGTTACAAAATGGTTTCTTTCTGAAATAATAAATCCTTCCAATAATAAAAAAATAATTTTTACTTATGAGAACTACCAGCTTCGAAGGAATACAGGTCGGAGTCTGTCATATTTTAAAGGTCTTTCAATGACGATAGGCCGGGAAATATTAAACACCAAAAGGCTTACCAAGATCAATTTTCCTGATATGACAGAGCTTTCCTTTGCTTATGATCCACTATTGCGTGTCGATGTGCCAAATAAGCCACTTAGGGAGATTATTCAAAAACGGAATAATGTTGTACAATCCAAAACTGTATTTGATTATGAATATTTTTTCGCTTCTTCCTTGCTACCCTATAATTACAGTTTCGCTCAGGATAAAAAGTTTATGGCAAGGCTGAGTTTAAAATCTGTACAGAAATATGGGATCTCGGGCCCTGCGGAACCGCCACATACTTTCGAATATAATCTTGGTACAGCAGGCCCTACTGCTCATAACAACTGGGATCCTCAAGGAATAGTTTATGTAGGCCCGAAAGATATTGTTCCGCCTTCCTTTTCGATATTAACAGATCACTGGGGGTATTATAACAGCAGCAATCTGAATCCACGGAGTGAGCTTACCTACATGGAAAGTGATGTGGTAGTAACTACCGGATTCGCTACAGAGCCAATGAACGCCTTTTCACATAAACGAGCGATTGACGGTTTAGCAAAAAATGGAATCCTAAAAGCCGTACATTATCCCTTTGGAGGTTCGCTTAGTTTCGATTATGAACAAAATTCAGCATATTACAACGGGCAGAATACAATTAGTGGAGGAGTAAGGGTTAAGAAGACAACAATATATGATGGTGAGGACCACTTAAAAGATATAACAAAAGAGTACAGCTATTTGAAAGAAGATAATATTAGTTCTTCAGGTTGGGGTTTAGAGCCATACACCTACCAAAGGAATATATTGAATCGAATATTTGCTTCTTCACAAGGAAGGCAGCCTGTAGCAACTAATGCGTTGGCTACTTCATTATTAACTAATGTAATTACTGCATTTAGTAATATTTGGGCTAATCATATTCCATGGAATGTGCATACAAAGCAGGGCATGAACGGTGCTGCGGGTGCCTATGCAATAATAACTCAAATCATAGTACATATAATCATGGAAATTTTCAGTAATCCTCCAGATTATATTGATGAAAATGGAATCCAGTATTCAACAGAGTCTTTTGAATCTGAGAATCCTTTACCACGTCTGTATTCCCGGGTTGAAGTCATTGAAAAAGTCGGAGCGACGTCCCCCAACGGAACACAAATATTTGAATTCAATTCTCCAGCAGACCAACCAATTGCAATTCCAACTTTCCAGATAGTAAGCAGCCTCCAACCAAGGTTTGTAAGAGGATTTTACGGGCTTGTGAAAAAAATGAAAATAAAAGATGTTGGCGGAAATATAGTAAAAGAAAACATCAATGAATATCAGGTGGTAAATGACAACTCCTCATTTGTGCTTAATAAAAGCTGGTATGCCAACAGGTATTTTTATGACAGATTTCCTGTTGTGTTTTCAGGTCAAATTACTACCGTTTCTGATTATATTACACAAGCGACATGGGGGATACCAAGCAATTTTGTCGTGCTAAAAAAGTCTCGGGAATTACTTTATAAACCAGGTATTTCCGGTGCTGTAGAAAGAGTTACTGACCTTACTTACACAACAGATTATCATAATATACGAATTTCGAAGACCACTGATAGCCGAGGAAATTCATTAGAAGCCAGGAATTATTTTTCTTCAGATTATTCGGCTGTAAATTATCCTGTCTTAGGTTCTATGGTCGTCGCAAACATGACTGATGATGTAATCAGTCAGGAAATGTGGCGAACAAAACCCGCAGGCGCTCCAGAATTAATTTCCTTGGCAGTTAATGAATATGGGCAGGTATCAAATGGAAATTACATGCCGGTTAAAACTTATGGTTTTGAAACAGATGCGCCTGTGCCTGAATCAATTATTGGAAACTTTAACGGCAATTCTCTCATAAGAAACAGTACTTATATTAAACCCCGAACAGAAATATTGTATCACGCAAACGGGTGGCCTAGTGAAGTAAAAAATATTGAGGCTGACTCATATAGTTCAACCCTGTATGGTTATAATGATAGTTACGAAATTGCCAAGATTTCAAACGCAAGAATTTCTGAGGTGGCTTACAATTCGTTCGAAGAATCTGCTTCGGCAGGTGCCTGGCTTGTGTCTGGTGCAAACATCTTAAATGAACAATCGCCTACAGGGTCAAAATGTTTGCAACTGGTAACAGGAAATAGCATAAATACTCCTATTCCAATCAATAAAAATTATACACTTTCATTCTGGTCTACAGGTCAGGTAAATATTTCTGGAAATATTACCTTAATAACAAGTAATCCAACCATTAACGGTTGGACATATTATGAGTATAAGATAGCATCGGGTTCTACTTCGCCCATTTTATCAGGTTCTGGTAAAATCGATGAACTAAGATTGTATCCTGAAAATGCAAGAATGGTTACAACAACCTATGAACCTGGGTCAGGTAAAACTTCCGTTTGTGATGTGAATAACCGCATTCAATACTATACTTATGATCAGGCTGGAAGACCAGACAAACAATATGATGAACAACGAAACATCATAAAGACTTATGAATACAAGTACAAAAATTTACCATAGAAAGCTACCATTATGCGAAAAATAATTAGTCTCATTATTTTATTAAGTTTTCTTGTCACGGGGTTTGCTCAAACCGTTGATATTATTATAGAAGGTGAAGCCAATGTTAATGAAGGTGAAGGGTATGTTTATAGAGTAAGTTACAAATCAACCTATACCGGCTCACTTAATTTTGTTTCTCTGGTTACAAATGGTACTGTAGTTGCTCAGGATCTTAATCCTTTGAATTCGGAAATGTATGTAAGGATAATTTGGAATTGCCAGGTTACTTCGGGAAATCTTAGGATAAACGAAACCAATACCAACACAATTATGAATTATCCAGTAACCGTATCTGATTTTACTAATATTTTCCGTTTCTGCCAAACCATTAGCCCTTCCACGCAAAATATCAATATCGGCCCGTTCCAGCAACCAGCACAACAATTAACAATAGTCAATTGCTCAGCTAACTGTGCTTCTTCTTATAATTATGCTTACCAATGGGAGGAGTCTGATGTCACACTTAATCCTTTTAATACCGTTTACACATCTGTACCTGGGGCAACGGGTGCCACATTTATCCCTCCCGTTTTGACTATTAGAAAGTTCGTTAATTATCGACGGATTACGAGTTTTTGGTTTGGTGGTCAGCTTAAGATTTTTACTTCAAGAGCTGCACGGGTAAATTATGCTACTTCAATAAACCCAGGATCCATTAATGGATACGGATATATTGACTTGAATACAAATCCAGTTATATCGCAGGTACCAGCGAACAATGGTTATTGTGACCCGGCAACCTACATATATATATGGGAAAGGTCAGTAAATAATGGACCTTGGGAAGACATCTCTCAAGGCGTTGAATATAGCTATACACAACCAATTACTGCTAAAACTACATTTAGGCGGAGAGTTTCGTGCGATAATGAAACAGTATATTCTAATGAACTTGAAATCAATATCGCAACTCCTTTATACCCTGGCGAATTATTCGGTGCAATACCGAATACACTTTCTTACGGAACAGTCCCTAACATCAATCAGGATCCCGCAACCGGAGGCCCTTGCGCTCTACATAACTACATATGGGAACGTTCAATAAATAATGGGCCGTGGCACGCCATTGGTACAGGTGTGTCTTATCCTGGTGTTGGAATTGTTGGCAATTCCCAATTTAGAAGAAAAGTAATCTGCGGAAATACAGAAATGTATTCGAATGTTGTGTCTTTTTCAATGAATCCTTACACATCTCCAAATACTGAAAGCCTGAACTATGTAAGAGTGAATACAGTTCTTGTGCCAAATGTTAATAGTTGGGAAGAAATAGATAATTTGCCCACGGGAAAAAAGATACAGCAGACTACTTATTTTGACGGCCTTCAAAGGGAAATACAAACGGTGGTAAAGCAGGGAGGTTTATTACAAACAATTCCTGAGGCAGATCCTATGAGTATATCTAGCTACCAGGATATTGTACGAATATATGAATACGATGCACTCGGCAGAAATTCAAAAAATTATCTTCCATTTGGTAGTGCAACAAATCCTGGGAAGTTTAAGGCAAATGCTTTGGCAGAACAACAGGCCTATATAAATTCAAAATATGGAGAACCGATTAATGGATTATATACTGCAACTTCTGTCACATATGACAATTCGCCGCTTAACCAGGTAGTGAATAAGAAAAGTACGGGCGCAGTATTGAATGCCAATCCCAGTTACAAGGGGATTAGTTCAGATTATGGCTTGTACAAACAGTCTGAAAGGGTTAAAATTTGGGAAATAGGTTATACGATTAGTAGCGTGCCTATAAACACAGGAATTTATCCTGATCATACTTTGTTAAAGGCAATAAGCCAGGATGAAAAAGATAAATTGATCATCCAGTATACTGATTTTTCAGGGAAAATACTACTCAAAAAAGTGCAGGAAAAAGAAGCCGGAGCTGGTTTAGATATGAATGGGCATTCAGGTTGGATATGCACATATTATGTATATGATGATTTTGGGAGAGAGCGATACACAATAACTCCGAAAGCGGTAAATGAAATGTATTCCAATGCGGGAGGTAATGACCTTACCTGGGTTGTCACTGCTCCTATAAAAAATGGTCTTTGTTTTTACCAGGAATATGACAAGAAAGGAAGAGCCACAACATTACATGTTCCCGATGGGGGTGAAAGTTGGTTCGTTTACGATAACAGGGGAAGGACTGTATTTACTCAGGATGAGAAACAACGAAACAGGCCTTCGGAATCTCCGGCTAAACCTGTGCAATGGTCATTTGTATTATATGATGAGTTAGACCGAGTTGTAGCAACTGGATTAATAGATGATGGCCGGAATAGGGTAAGTATGCAGGCTATGGTTTCTGCTATCGCCAACCCTCAAAATAAATCAGTTGAGCTTTTTTTAGGTACGTGGAAGACTATTACAGCTTACAATCCTGTGGCCGGAAAAAATCCATCTTCCGGTTTTTATTGCGGCCCATGCACCGAATCCATAACCAATAGTGTAACCTTTTTCGATCGTTACGAAACTGAAGCTTTATCTTATCAGGCAATAAATGATAATAATTTCTCTCCCGGATCCTCCAGTTACAATGGCTATCAGGTAGATCCTTCAATAAAATCCAGTCGAGTTAAAAATTTAGCTACATCCGAAATTGTTCGGGTGATTGATGATAAACATGACAATGGTAGTATATCAGATGATCAGTTTTTAACCAGTACTTCTTACATAAACGAAAGGGGGCAACCTCTGCAAAGCCTAAATCAGAATCTAAAGTCAGGAATTGATAAAGCGTGTTTCCGCTACGATTTTACCGGAAAAGTCTTAAGTAGTTTTCAGCAACATATTGCTAGCAACAGTATTTACTCAGGAATTATCAGCGTTGATAAACAGGAGTTCGATTTATTGGGAAGACATACGAAACTTAGTCGCTTGTTTACGATGAATATTAATGATATTGGTAATGCAGGTTTGTATCAAAAACTTTATGAAGTTGTCCGGGATGATTTCGGTAGAGTTAAAACAAAAAAAATCGGCACCGATCCTAACAACTCCTCTTTACCGATAGAAATCCAGGATTATACCTTTAATATACAAGGGTTAATAACTGGTATAAATAAAGATTATGCGCAGGCAAATTCGGCATTTGGCGTAGGGTCGCAGTGGTACAGAAGATTTGGTATGAGCATGACCTATGATGACCCTAATGGGTATAGCTCGAATTTCTCTCCGCAGTTTAACGGCAATATTGCTGGAATGATTTGGCGTAGCCAGGGAGATAATTATCAACGTAAATACAACCTGGAATATGATAACCTGGGCCGGTTTGTAAATGCACGGTTTACACAAAGAGAAAACATTTCCGGTTCTAGTCCCTGGGTAAATACAAAAGTCAATGTGTCCAGTTCTGTAAGCGGTTATGATGCAAATGGTAATCTTATGGGGCTCCAAAGCACCGGTATCATTCCCGGAAGCGATGGTGGAACAATCATTGATGATTTACAGTATAGTTACTTTGCCAGCAGTAATCAGCTCAAGGCCGTTAGTGACAATGCCTTTTCGGGCAATCCGGGGGTAAATGGTAAACAGGGCGATTTCAAAGATTATACGGCATCCAATGGCATAGATTACATTTATGATAAAAACGGGAATCTTGAAACAGATAAGAATAAAGGAATTATTGATAATGCGTCAACAGTTACTTCTCCTGTAAGGGGTATCATTTATAATTACCTCAACCTACCGCAACAAATTACCATTAAGGATAAAGCTAAAACCGAATACATCTATGATGCGAACGGAATTAAATTAGGTAAAAAAGTTACACAATTAACAGTTGGAGCACCTCCGGCAAAAACTACCTGGTTCATTGGCGGAATGGTTTACGAAGACAATGATTTAGCTTATAT
Organism: Chitinophagales bacterium; assembly: GCA_038256495.1. Taxonomy (GTDB): domain Bacteria; phylum Bacteroidota; class Bacteroidia; order Chitinophagales; family Chitinophagaceae; genus Ferruginibacter. Next base: position 29,867 of record JBBSKH010000019.1, on the reverse strand, counting down.
ACTTCATGAAGAAGGTAGGTTAAGGATTATGGAACCAGTCGCCGCTTATAGTCTACCCAGCAATAGTGTAAATTACCTGGATATAAGAGGCAAAGTGCCATTAATAAATAATGGAAGTGTGCAGAAATGGGGTGTTTGGGACTATTTTATCAAAGATCAACTTAATAATATAAGGCTTGTATTAACCGATGAATATCATCGCCAATTGCTTAAATGTACAATGGAGGATGCAAACGCCGCCGTCAGGGACGAGGAAATCCTGACATTCGGTAAATCTGGTGGCGGAAACGAAGTGTCACTTACCCGCTTTGGCAAATTAGCTTCTGGTTGGCCTACTACGGCAGGAGATCCCTCAAAAGTGAGCAGGCTAATTAACCAGCCTGGCACTGGTGGTTTTACACAGGCAATTGGGCCTAACGTTTTGCTCAAAGTAATGGCAGGAGATGAAGTGGGAGGCACAGTAGAATACCATTACCAAAACATTTCGGTAGCGGCCAATAACGGAAATCTTTTGCAAACAATTGTTGGTGGATTTATTAATACTATAACTGGCGGTTTTACGGCTAGTGGTATTATAAAAGACAATAGTGCAGCCATAGCCTCGGTCAATACAAGTGCAGGAAGTCCCATCACTCAATTTATAAACAACCAACCACCTCCTACGCAGACTACCACCCCGAGGGCATATCTAAACATCATCTTTTTTGATGAGCAATTTCGATATGTTGGGGAAAGTAGCAATGCTGTGATGGTAGAAGAAACAGATCCTGGAACAGCTAAAACAGGAAGCAGATCCTTATTTCAGCAGGCTACCAGGAACGGGTATGTTTACGTGTATGTAAGCAATGAGAGTACAAATATCCCTGTATATTTTGACAATTTCATGGTTTCTCATGCTCGTGGGCCAATTGTGGAAGACAATGCTTATTACCCTTATGGATTAAAAATTCATGGAATAAGCGCAAAGGCGGCTCTTAAACCCCAGACAAAAGAGGGCTTCCAGGGAACTTTTAGCGAATGGGATTCAGAAAGCGGTTATAATGAATTTTTGTTGAGGGATTTTGATCCGCAGATTGGACGTTGGATTCAGATAGATCCAAAAATAGTTGAGCCCGGAATGTATAACGGAATGGGAGGTAATCCGATAAATAATATAGATCCAGATGGGGCAGATTGGTTTTATAATTTAACAAAAGGGGTTCTCGAATTTTTGGATGCAGGACCTGGTGTTATTCTTCCTGGGTATGAGTGGAAATTCAGAGAAGGAAAACTCGAAAATGGCGACTGGGGCGATGCATTTGGAAACAGGTACGAAAACTTGGTAGAGGTAAAAGTTTTTGGAAGACTTCCTTTAAAAATAGAGGAAACTTTGAGGCATTTTACAAATGCAGGTCTTTTAGATAAGAAGATAGCATTTCTGTGGGGTGTAGGAAGAAGCGTTGTAAACACTGTAAAAGGTGCATTAGTCTTATCCAGCTTTCAGCAACCCTATAGTCCTGTTTTTATGCAGGAGAGGCAACAGATGATAGAGGGTTTAGCTACAATGGGGGCGCAAAGTGTATATTACGGAGGTAATATTGGGGCAGTAATGGCAGTAAATTACGTTGCCGACAAATATAAAGTTTATGCCGAGGGAGACCTATGGGATAAATATACTACTACAGGGGAAATAGTAGGGGATATAGCCCAACTTTATGGAGGACCTGAGACTCTACTTTTGAAGGGTGCAAAAGTGGAGTTAGTTGCCCTGAAGATAGAAAATGTTGCTGCTGAAGCTGCAGGTTCAACAACGGCTCTCGTGAAATATGACGCAAAATTTGCTGTGTCCCAAGGATTAGAAGCAGGTAAGTTTAATTTTGACAGAATTAGATCAATGATTCCTGAAGGAGCACCTAATACATTTAATCCAAGTTTTGGTGGCGAAAAATATACCTTCAGTATAAATGGTAGTAATGTTCAATTGAAATGGCATACTCCTGAATTCGGAGGTAATGCCCCAATCGGAAGCAATTCTGCCCTATATAATTCTGCTCAAATTAAAGTTGGTAACAAGTATTTACAACAACATGGAGGATTTATTCGAAATAATAGAACAAATCAAACACATATACCTTTGAAACAATAGTCCATTATGCATTTAGATATAAATAGATTACCAGAAACAATTTCAAAAGAAAATTTTCTTTTTTTATATGCTAACTTAATGCAACAGAAAAATAATTTATCAAAAAATACAGTCATTCAGTATTTAAATATTCTTGGTGAAAAATTTGAAAAATTTTATGATGTTAATACCTTAAATTATATTGAAAAGGATGAAATACATAAATTGTTAAAAGAGTATACAGATTTTGATGAACTAAATTTAATGGAAGATTTAATAGGAATAATGTTTCAATTTCGGATTGATAAATATGCAGATTATTTACAATGTCATTTAAATGAAATTGAATCTAAAAGTGTCTATAATGAAGTTTATGATGCAGGAAATGAGTATAACCTTAGCAGATAAAGTTGTTCTAAGTGGAAGAGTTAAGTAGCACTTAATTTATTTAAGTGATGCGTTTGGCAAATAGGAAAATGTACTGGCAATATTTTGAGGTATTTAAAGCAAGTGAGAGACCTTTCAAACCCAGAAAAAGGATACGGTGTTTTACTTGGGAAGTTAATAATTGCAAAATATCTTATGATTCATAAAATGAAAAAAAGTCTATTGAAATATTAATTCGGCAAAATTAAACTCGATTAGTAAATGTTATAACTGCTAATAACAAACTAAGTTGCGAAAAATGAAAACATTCAATAATCTTTTTATCTTTACTTTATTGATGACTTTTGTGGTGCTGCCTAAAAACGGATATTCACAAAACCAGGCAGACAACTGGTATTTTGGTAACAAGGCTGGATTAAATTTTAATAATTGTACACCTTCCATTTTAACTAATGGTGAATTAAATACCCTGGAAGGTGCAGCAACTATTTCCGATTCTTCAGGCAATTTGTTGTTCTATACAGATGGAATAACTATATGGAATAAACTTCATTTGGCTATGTGGAATGGCACCGGATTATTAGGTCATCCTAGTAGTACGCAATCGGCTGTAATAGTTCCAAAACCGGGAAGCCCAAATCACTATTATATTTTTACTCCTGCAGTGGAAAATACTTCTACCGGTCTTTGTTATTCAATTGTTGATATGTCCCTGGATGGAGGTAATGGAGCTGTAATTGAAAAAAATACTTTATTGTCTGCCGGCATTAATGAAAAAGTTACCGCAGTGCGCCATGCAAATAATGTAGATGTATGGGTTATCTCCAGGGTGTTTAATAGTTTTGAATATCGAAGTTGGCTTATAAATAATAGTGGCATCTCAAATGCAATAATTTCTAATTCACCCTATAATCCCGGATCTGATCATAACAAAAGTCGTGGATATTTAAAACCATCGTCAGATGGAAGTAAATTGTTTTGTGCTTTTGACGATAACTTATATTCCGAACTCTCCCGCTTTAATAATCAAACAGGGCAAGTTCATTCCGTTGTCAAATTCAACAATATTCCCGGCTATCTTACTACACAATCAAATGATAGGAGCGGAGCATATGGAGTTGAATTTTCGCCAAATGGTAAATACATGTACCTCACATCTTTTGTTGCTGATAGGAATTTTTATTTGAGCCAATTTGATGTAAATATATTTGATTCTGCTATTATTCATCAGTCAGCAGCATTGATAGATTCTGGTTTTTCTTCCATCAACCCAACAGCCTCCGAGTACGCTGCACTTCAATTAGCAAAAAATGGTAAAATCTATATTGCACGGTTAAATAGTTTTTTTCTCAGTGTTATAAATCAACCCGACTTTTCAGGATCTGCTTGCAATCTTGTTTTTGCTGGTCAATATTTAGGTGGCAGGAGAAGTATGGGTGGATTGCCAACGTTTAATCAAACTTATTTTGATCCACATTTTAGGAATTATGATTACAGCTACGAAGAAGATTGCCATAAAAATGTTTTATTCAATCTGATATCTGCACACTCCTACGATTCTTTGAAATGGGATTTTGGAGATCCTGCATCAGGCATTTCGAATTTTTCAACAAATCCCTCGGCAGCTCATCAATATGCTGATGTAGGATTCAAAAATATTAAACTGGTCGTTTACAATTTTGTCGGGTGTAGAATTATAACGGATACTATTTTCAAAAATATCGTTGTAGGAATAGATGCCCCCAATCTGGGTATTGATACAACTATTTGCATTGGTCAGAAAATTACATTGAATGCTTTTTCAAGCCGGGCTGATTCTTATTTATGGAACACCGCTTCAACAGCATCGTCTATCATCATCACTGATCCGGGAATGTATTGGGTGGACGTTACTACCGGAACCTGTCAATTGAGTGACACTATTATAATCGCTAACAAACCTTTTCCAGTAGTTGATCTCGGATCGGATACTTCATTGTGCGAGAGTAAAACATTGCAATTAGCTGCTCAAAATATAGGAGCTACTTACCATTGGCAGGATGGCTCAACATTGTCTAACTATTTCGTAAATAGCGCTGGTGAATATCACGTTTCTGTAAATTTAAATGGCTGTGTTAAAAACGATACTATTAAAGTTACTGCTTTGTTTAAGCCTGTATTTTCACTGGGAGGCAACCGTGCAATTTGCGAAAACGAGCGTATTCGATTAGCCCCTTTGGTAAAGAATGATTGGGTATTGCTATGGAGTGATGGAAGTACGAATAGCGTGTTGGAAGTTAGCAGGCCTGGACAATATAGTTTAAAAGCTACAAATGTTTGTGGAACTTTCAGTAGCACAGTAACAGTTAAAGAAGGAATATGCGACATTTATGTACCATCTGCATTCACACCAAACAACGATAACCTCAACGACAAATTCAAAATTTTGGGCGTTAGCCAATTGGCATATTTTCACATAATTATTTTCAACCGTTATGGCAAAAAGATTTTTGAATCCTATGATAAAAATAACGGGTGGAATGGACTTTTTAACTCACAAGCATCAGATCAGGGTGCATATACTTATTATCTTGAGTATAATAAGTCAAACTCTATAAAAAAAGAAACCCGGAAAGGAACTTTTTTATTGCTCCGTTGATATTTTTTCAAACGTTTTTTGGAAATCTGCTATCGATATTTGTATTTTAATTCCTATGAAGCCATTGCAATCAGGTATAGTTAGCTGCAATTCCAGTTCTTCCTTTGCCAGATCGATTTTTTATCGGTTGGTGTGATTTGGTTTGTGCCGACACCCATCATTAAATTAATTTTGAGAAAGGAAAGTGAAACTGCGGGTTTAAGCGGCTGGCTAACTTTTTTAAAATATTTAATTCCTTATTTTTATCAGACGATGATAAATAAATTAAACAATCTCACAATTACAGGCATCTTTGTTTTTGCCGCCATTTTTATACATTCCTGCAGCACGCCAAAATCTGTTAGTAGCGCCAACAATGGAGCGCCGGCAGAAGAAGTTTCCACCGTAACGCATGCCCCTAAAGAGTTTCGTGCAGCATGGGTTGCTACTGTTGCCAACATTAACTGGCCAAGTAAACCCGGTTTATCAACCGAAAAACAACAGCTGGAAGCCATCGCCTTACTAGATTTTTTAAAGGATCATAATTTCAATGCAGTCATTTTCCAGGTGCGGCCGCAGGCTGATGCGCTATATAAATCAGCGTTAGAGCCCTGGTCATATTACCTGAGTGGTGAGCAGGGAAAGGCTCCGGATCCTTATTACGATCCGTTACAATTTTGGACAGATGCAGCACACGAACGGGGCCTTGAGTTGCATGTATGGCTAAACCCATACCGGGCGCATCATATTGCAGGCGGGGAAATAACGGAAAGTTCTGTAGTAAAAACAAAACCTAACCTGGTGGTACATTTAAAAGAAGGGTACTGGTGGTTTGATCCTTCATTAAAAGAAACGCAGGACCATGGCGTAAACGTGGTAATGGATATTGTAAAGCGCTACGATATTGACGGCGTGCATTTCGACGATTATTTTTATCCTTATCCTTCTTATAACAATAACGAAGATTTTCCGGATAGCCTTAGCTGGAACAAATACCAGCAGTCTGGCGGAAAATTGAGCCGTGGAGACTGGCGCAGGGATGGCGTGAACGCATTCATTAGCCGCCTGTATACAGAAATTAAAAAAGAAAAAAAGCACGTGAAGTTTGGTCTGAGTCCGTTCGGCATTTGGCGCCCGGGCTATCCGGCATCTATTGAAGGTTTTGACCAATACGATAAATTGTATGCAGATGCAAAGCTATGGCTAAACAAGGGTTGGGTAGATTATTTTGCTCCACAACTGTACTGGCCAATCAACCGCTATGCACAAAGCTTTCCCGTGTTGCTCGGCTGGTGGGCGCAGGAAAATACCATGAACAGACACCTTTGGCCCGGCATTAGCGTGGGCAGAGATACTACAAAAGATAATTCAGAAACCATTAATCAGGTAATGATAGCACGTGGCATGTTGCCCGAAAGCCCGGGCGTAATTCACTGGAGTATTTCATCGCTTACCAAAAATCCGGCAGTGTCAAAAGCTTTGTTGAATGGCCCTTACAAGAAACAAGCCCTGGTTCCGCCGAGTCCATGGCTCGATAATATTGCACCGGCAGCACCCCGAGTAAGTCTGCAACAGCAAAGCGATGCCGCGGTTATACAATGGACGCACCCTGATGAAAAAGATGTTTTTAAATGGGTGTTGTATTATATATATGGCAACCGCAGCGATTATAAAATTCTTACTGGCAAAGAACGGACTTATACATTGCCCATGCAGGAAGGCAACAGCCGGCTGAATAAAGTTTCCGTTTCTGCTGTTGATCGTATGGGTAACGAAAGTGCATTGGCTGAATCATCTGTTACAAGCGTACTGATACAACCCCGCAGCAATTGGAATGCAGCAGCGCCAAGGCCGTACAAACAGCAGGTGCCTGTGCGCATTACCGTGCACCACGAAGGAGGTAAAGTTTTAGCTGACACCGCCAATGCAGCTACCCGTTTAAAAAATGTGCAAACCTGGAGCATGGGCACCGATAGAAAATGGGTTGATATTCCATACCATTATTTAATTGCAGCCGATGGTACAGTCTTCGAGGGGCGGAATCCACACACCGTAGGTGAAACCAATACTGAGTACGACCCAACCGAGCACTTGCTCATTAGTTTTTTAGGAAATTACAACGAGCAGGAACTTAACCCAAACCTGCTGAACACACTTACCAGGTTGATTGCACATTTTTGTATGCAACACAATATTTCTCCGGAAACAATTGCCACGCATCGAGACTATAGCAAGAACACCACTTGCCCCGGACCAAATATTTATCCTTACTTCCAAAATGGATTTATTAAAAAGGAGGTGAAAAAAATATTGGCTGCAGAACAAATGACCAGTAATTGACGACCGTGAAGCATAGGATATTTGCCAACTATAATAGAGCTTATTTTACCTTATAATTAATATTATGTTAAACAGGCGCACAGCGTCTCACCTTCAATGGGGCCTGCGCTCAGTATTTATTCGCAGGCTCGTCATATAAACAACTCCCCTAATTTTTTCGTCATCACCCTACTCTCATTATCTTCTTTATAAAAATAAATCATCGCCCTCGCCACCTGCTCCCCGCTAATGCTGCAGTATTTTTTTAAGAATGGCAAAAACATACCAAGCCCGTTAATAATGTTGGCGCTTATCTTTTCTCCCACACGTTCATTATCCCGGTCGCCTTCTAATACACTTGGCTGAATGATGATAGTTTTATCAAAATCCAGCTTTTTAATGGCATCTTCCAGCTGGCCTTTTATTTTGGTGTAGAAAAACATTGAATTGGCATCTGCCGAAGCCGAGGAAATTAATACAAATGCCGGCACGCCGTTTTCACTGGCGGCCTGTGCAAACTCGTATTGGTAAGTAAAATCAACTTTAAATTGTTTGTCTTTGCTGCCGGCCTGTTTCAGCGTGGTGCCAAGGCAGGAAAACAATACATCGCCTGTTACCTGGGTTCTTACATCAACTAATCTGTCGAAATCAATAACATGTTCTTCAAGTTTTGGGTGGTTGATGCCGGTGGTTCTTCTTACGAATATTTTTATGGTGGCAAATTCCTGGTCTGCCAGTAATTGTTGTAGTAGTTTGCTGCCTACTAATCCGGTGGCGCCTATTATAATTGCTGTTTTATTCATGAATTGAATTGTTTACGGTAAGATAATGGATTTAGAACAGATTGCGCTGGTGAGGATGGGTTGAACCACAAAGAACACAAAGGATGCATAAAGTTCACGAAGATTTTTTATCAACAAGCGCTTTGTGACCATTGTGTTGTTTTCATTAGTGTTCTTTGCGGTTAGATTTTCATCGCTGAAAGTTTTGCGGCGAATTGGAAGATGTATTTTATCTCCCTTTCATTGCTTACATTAGCAGAAACGCACAATAGAAAAAGTTATGAGAAATTTCAAAAAATTATTGTTTGCTCCCCTGCTGTTAACGGGCTTTGTAAGCCTGGCGCAAAGAAACCGGTCTGCTACCACAGAAAAGAAAAACCCGGTGGTGGAAGCCATTGTAAAAGAAGCTACCGAAAACTCCCAACTGGAAAAACTGGCGCATGAGCTGATGGATGGCATTGGCCCAAGGCTGGTAGGTACACCAGAAATGAAACAGGCCGGCGACTGGGCCCTGGCCAAATACAAAGACTGGGGCATTGATGCCCGGGAAGAAAAATGGGGCGAATGGAAAGGTTGGCAAAGAGGCGTGTCTCATATAGATATGACTTACCCAAGGGCAAAATCTCTGGAAGGTATGCAACTGGCCTGGAGCCCGGGCACCAACGGCAAAACTGTGGAAGCCGAAGTGATCGGACTGCCCTATTTTGAAGATTCAGTTTCTTTTGCAAAATGGTTACCGGCTGCAAAAGGTAAAATCATCCTCACTTCTATGAACCAGCCCACAGGCCGGCCAGATTATAACTGGGATGAATTTGGTACCAAGGAGTCAATAGAAAAAATGAAAAAAGACCGGGAAGTAATTAGCAACTCCTGGAGCAAACGCATCAGCAATACCGGATACAACAGCCGTACACTTCCCCTTGCATTAGAAAAAGCCGGAGCCCTTGCCGTGGTTACCAGCAATTGGTCACGTGGTTTTGGCGTAAACAAAATATTTGGCGCTTATACCAAAACGATTCCTTCTGTAGATATTTCGCTGGAAGATTATGGATTGCTTTACCGCCTGGCATCTTCTGGCAGCAAGCCCCGCATGGCTTTAAAAATTGATGCTAAAAACCTGGCTCCTGCTGCAGCCTTTAATATTATTGGAGAAATTAAAGGAACGGAAAAGCCGGAAGAATATGTAATGCTGTCTGCACACTTTGACTCCTGGGATGGCGGCACGGGTGCTACCGACAACGGAACCGGCACCATCGTAATGATGGAAGCCATGCGCATTCTCAAAAAAATATACCCAAATCCCAAGCGTACCATACTTGTAGGACATTGGGGAAGCGAAGAGCAGGGGCTGAATGGCTCCCGGGCATTTGTAGAAGACCACCCGGAAATTGTAAACAATATACAGGCGCTGTTTAACCAGGACAATGGAACCGGCCGTGTAGTAAACATTTCTGGCCAGGGATTTCTACATGCATACGATTACATCGGTCGCTGGCTTACTGCTGTACCGGCTGATGTGCGCAAACATATTGAAACCAGTTTTCCAGGATCACCAGGCGGTGGTGGCTCCGATTATGCATCTTTTGTAGCAGCAGGCGCACCTGCATTTTCATTGAGTTCTAATAGTTGGTCGTATGGCACTTACACCTGGCATACCAACCGGGATACTTATGATAAAATTGTATTTGACGATGTGCGCAACAATGCTATACTTGCAGCCATACTGGTTTACATGGCAAGCGAAGACCCAACCAAAACCAGCCGTGAAAAAATAAAATTACCGTTAAACAATAGAACGGGCGAACCCGGTACCTGGCCGGAACAAAGAAAGCCTACCCGCAAGGGCGGCCTGGATTGAGAAAATGGAAATTTACAAATGCAACTTTAAAAAACAATGGCCTCCATTTCCGGAGGCCATTGTTTTTTAATTCAAAAAGAAAAATATTAAGCTTCTTCTTCCGGTTCGGTTGCATCGTCTGCTGCTGCGTCATCTTCCGAAGCCTCTTCTGCAACATCTGTAACCTCTGCTGATGTTCCGGCTGTTTCTTCATCAGTAGTAGTTACTGCTGCCGTACTTTCTATAGCATTGCCGTTTTCATCCAGCACAACGTCTGCTTCCAGGTCTAAATCTTCTTCCTGTTCGTCTAGCTGAGTGATGGCTGCAATTTCATCGCCCCCATCTACTTTTATCAGCTTAACACCCTGCGTGGCCCTGCCCAACTCGCTGATGTTTGCAACACTCATCCGGATGGTGATACCCGAAACGCAGGTTATCATCAGGTCTTCTTTTTCACTTACATCCAGTAAGCCAACAAGCCCGCCGGTTTTGTCGGTTACGTTGATGGTTTTAACGCCTTTACCACCCCTGTTGGTGATTCGGTAATTAGGTTCGCCGGTTTCAGGATCATCTAACAAAGTTCTTTTTCCGTAACCTTTTTCACTCACAACCAATACGGTACGAGTCTTATCTTCCTTATTAACACAGATCATTCCTACCACTTCATCGGTGGCCGTATCTACATCAATACCTGCTACACCAATACCACCCCTGCCGGTTGCCCTAACTTTAGTTTCAGGGAAACGGATGGCACGGCCGCTTTTTACAGCCATCATGATCTCGCAATTCCCGTCGGTCATCTTGGCCGCAATCAATTGATCTCCTTCCCTTATTTCGATGGCATTAATACCATTTTGCCTTGGACGGCTAAAATCTTTCAACCTAGATTTGTTAATGATACCATTTTTGGTACACAGTAATATATAATGATTGCTTATATAATCTTCATCATCAAAATTCTTCACATCAATAATAGCACGTACTTTATCATCCGGGGCTATCTGAACCATGTTTTGCAATGCTCGTCCTTTACTGGTACGGTCACCTTCCGGTATTTGATACACTTTCAACCATAGGCATCTACCCTTTTCGGTAAATATCATTAAAGTGTGATGCGTGCTTGCTACGAACAAATGTTCTATAAAATCTTCCTGGCGGGTGCTGCTGCCCTTGGCTCCCCTGCCGCCACGGCGTTGCTGCCTGTACTCGGTGGCAGATGTCCTTTTAATATAACCAAGGTGAGAGATAGTTACCACCACGTCTTCTTCTTCAATCAGGTCAAGCATATCTATCTCGTCATCTGCATACTCTATCTGCGAGCGACGATCGTCACCAAATTTTGCTTTTACTTCCAGCAGTTCTGTTTTGATAATCTCAAAACGCATTTCTTCGTTTGCAAGGATCTCCTGTAAACGGCCTATCAACTCCATGATCTCGGCATGCTCTTCCCTTATCTTGTCTATCTCCATACCGGTAAGGCGTTGTAAACGCATTTCCAGTACTGCTTTTGCCTGTATTTCGCTCATGCCGAAATTGCTCATCAATCCTTCCTGTGCAAGGTTGGGTGTAGCACTTTCCCTGATGAGTTTTATCACCGCATCCAGGTTATCCAGCGCTATAATGTAACCTTCCAGTATATGTGCTCTCTCTTGGGCTTTGCGTAATTCGTACTCCGTGCGGCGTATCACTACTTCATGACGGAACTCTACGAATTCCTTGATCAGGTCTTTTAGGTTCAGGATCTTCGGCCTGCCTTTTACGATAGCAACGTTGTTGATACCATAAGAGGTTTGCAATTCTGAATGCTTATATAGTTGGTTGATGACCACCTGTGCTACAGCGTCTTTCTTCAGTTCAACTACTATACGGGTACCTTCCTTATTGTTACTTTCATCGTTTACATTTGAGACACCTTCAATTACTTTGTCGTTAATGAGGTCGCCGATCTTTGCAGCAAGGTTATCAATATTTACCTGGTAAGGTATTTCGTAAATGATGATCTTCTCTCTTCCGTTGGGCAAGGTCTCCACGTTTACCCGTCCACGTAACACTACCCTTCCACGGCCCGTCATAAAGCCGGCTTTTACACCGCCCATACCGAAAATGGTACCACCGGTTGGGAAATCAGGCGCCTTTACATGCTGCATCAATTCCTCTATCTCTATATCGTTGTTTGCGATGTAGGCTATACAACCATCCACTACTTCGCTTAAGTTATGCGGCATCATATTAGTAGCCATACCTACAGCAATACCGCTACTGCCATTTACCAGCAACTGTGGTATACGTGTAGGCAACACCGTTGGCTCCTTTAATGAGTCATCAAAATTCAGTTGAAAGTCTACGGTTTCTTTTTCAATATCATCGAGCATGGCTTCTGCCAGCTTTTCCATTCTTACCTCGGTGTACCTCATGGCCGCCGGCGGATCTCCACCCTGGCTACCAAAGTTACCCTGGCCATCTATCATCTTATAACGCATAGCCCATGGCTGCGCCATACGAACCATGGTATCGTAAATAGCACTATCACCATGCGGGTGATATTTACCCATTACCTCTCCCACTATACGGGCAGATTTTTTGTAGGGTTTGTTGCTGGCATTGCTCAGCTCATTCATACCATATAACACCCTGCGATGCACAGGCTTTAAACCGTCCCTTACATCAGGCAATGCACGACCCACGATAACACTCATAGAGTAATCGATGTAAAAAGTCTTCATTTGCTCCTCGATGTTTACGGGAATGACCTTGCCGCGGTTGTTAGGGTTTTGGCCTTCTAAATTGTCCAGATTTTCCATATAATTTTATACTCGTTGTAGAGGTTGCGAAAGTAACGAAATAATGCCGTTTTTCCCGTTGGAAAACGATGTTTTTACCGGTTGTTTTGCACATTTATTTTACTATTGTGGACAAGTGTGCCGAGGCACCGTTTCCGATGCATAAATAGTTGATTATATGCCTATAAAAGCAGTTCTGAATTGGTGGCCTTATGGTAAAAAACTATCTTGCTGCAAAAAGGAAAAATAGTGAAGACAGTCTTATTGATAGGTGCAGGAAAATCGGCCACCGTTTTAATACATTACCTGCTAAAAGAAACTGCCGCCAACAAGTGGAAATTCATCATTGCAGACAGCGACCGGGAGCAGGTACTGGCAAAGACCAACAACAGCCCTTTTGCCGAAGTGTTGCAACTGGATATTACCAATGGCGATGCAAGAGAAAAACTCATTCAGCGGGCACATGTAGTGATATCTATGATGCCGCCATCGCTGCATTACCTGGTGGCAAGGGATTGTGTAGAATACCGCAAACACCTGTTAACTGCCTCCTACCTTGATGAGAAAATGAAGAGCTTGCGGGATGAAGTGAACCACCGAAAATTGCTTTTTCTCTGCGAAATGGGCCTCGACCCGGGCATCGATCATATGAGTGCTATGAAGATTATTGATGAATTGAGAGCAAAAGATGCCAACATTCAATCTTTTAAAAGCCATTGCGGCGGATTGGTGGCGCCGGAAAGTGATAACAATCCCTGGCATTATAAAATTAGCTGGAACCCCCGGAATATTGTGATGGCGGGCAGTAGCGGCGCCGTATTTAAAGAAGAGAATAAAACGGTTACCCGGGATTACATGCACCTGTTTGAAGATCCTGCCTGTGTGCAGGTAGATGGCTTGCAGGAACTGGCCTGCTATCCCAACAGGGATTCGCTGGGTTACATACCGGTGTATAAATTGCCAGGTGCTGCTACTTTCATAAGAACAACATTAAGGTATCCTGCTTTTTTCCGGGGATGGGATGCTATCGTAAAAGCAGGACTCACGAATGATACAGAAAAAATTTCTACCGCCGGGCTCCGTTTCTCAGATTGGTCATCCGGCATTCAACCTTTCGTAACTGAACAGAATAAAGAGATGCTGACCTTTCTTGGTTTGTTTGATGATGAACCGGTTCCGGCGGGTGCAAATACATCCGCAGATATCCTGCAATACCTTTGCGAACATAAGTTAGCCATTGAACCCGGCGATAAGGATATGATAGTAATGCTGCACCAATTTGAATATGAACTGGCCGGCAAACAGCATCAATTGGAAAGCAGCCTGGTAGTTAAGGGTGATAACAACTTTGAAACAGCTATGGCAAAAACGGTGGGATTACCATTGGGCATAGCCGCAAAATTATTACTCAACGATGAGCTGAAACTTCGTGGCCTGCACATTCCCATTCACAAAGAAATTTATGATCCGGTGTTGAAGGAATTAGAAGCTGAAGGCATTTCCTTTACCGAAAAAGCATCATAATACATTCAGCAACTGAAGCAGTTCCCCTACTCCTTCGGTTGCCGGCTTTTCAATAGTCACCAGGTTCGGGTATGCACTTACAAGCGGTATCTTTTTATCAATAATATATTTTGAAACATCCAGCGGTACAAAATCTATAAGGCCTGCAGCAGGATAAACCTGCAAGGAAGATCCAACCAGCACAAAAATATCGGCGGTGGTCATTACTGCTGCGGCCGGTTCAATCATGGTTACCGGTTCTTCAAACCAAACAATGTGTGGGCGGTACTGCGTGCCATCTGGCCCCATGTGGCCGGGCAAAATATCGCCCCTGATATCAACAGGTTTATGGGGACTGCCGAGGCTATGCATTTTAAAAATCTCGCCATGCAGGTGCAGCACATTGGTAGAGCCTGCCCTTTCATGCAAGTCATCAATATTTTGCGTAACGATGGTTACTTTAAAATATTTTTCCAGCAAGGCCAGTCCTTCGTGTGCGGCGTTGGGTGTTGCAGCGGCAACATCTGTCCTGCGCTGGTTATAAAAATCCAGCACTAGTGCAGGATCTCTCATGAAGGCGCCCGGCGTGGCCACATCGGTTACATTATAGCCGTTCCACAATCCATCATCATCCCGGAAAGTTCTTAATCCACTCTCGGCACTTATGCCGGCACCGGTGAGTACTACAATATGTTGTTGTTTCATAATCTTGTAAAACGAATTTACGCCATTGGTCTTACAACTGTTACCCGCCTGCTTTTCTTTACCAACACCAGCGATATAAGTATGATGATGAGCAGCGGCCAAATGGTAATGAGGCCCAGCATTAAATATTTTACAAAATCAACGCCGGCCTTAAATGCAGACAATGCTTTGGTAAAAAACGATGGTTCATCGTTGGGTGTAAAACCAACCACCGGTTGAAAGAAACTAAGTTGTATGGTACTGTATGCGGCTTGCCTGCTTAAGTATTGTATCCTTCCTGCAGCGGCTTCAATTTCTTCCTGTATGTTGTTTATCTCGGTCTGCACTTCCAAAACCTCGCTCATTTTTTTTGATTGTTTTAAAAATTCCAGGTACTTTAACCGCATTAGCTTTTTGGCTTCCAGCCTTGACCTGGTATCCACCAGTTGCTCCGAAACATCCTCAGACCTTATCGTCCTTTCTGTAACAGTACTGTTGCTGTCGGCCAGTTCATTCATCAAATTTTCGAAATACGCTACCGGCACTTTAATAGCCAGCTTTACTTCGGTACGGCTGTCAGTATAAATATTGTCTTCCTGCGCAATGTAGCCGTCATAGCGGCGGATCTTATCCCTCACGGCATTATTAAATGCCTGGTAGTTTTTAACTTCCAGTTGCAGGCTGGCGGTTTTGATGATCTTTTTATCCCAGTCTTTACTGGTGAGCGGAACGGGGGCAGCCACGGTAGTTGTATCTGTAACTTCCGACGATTGAAATGGTAGCTGCTGCTCTTCATCTGCTGTGCCCAAAGATGGTGGGGCTAAATGAGATATCATCACATCAGGACTTGACTCTTGCATTTTGTGATCACGATTGCAGGATACGATGCTCATTAAGAAAAGAATGGCAAAGGTGAATTTGGCAAATTTCATAACAGTATGTTTACATGAATAGATGCATATTAATGCTGAATGCACAAATTTTGTAACCGAATGTTTTTGTTAAATGAAATGAAATAGTTTTGTCCGATGACAAAAATCCAGCACCAGAGCAGGATCTCTCATGAAGGCGCCCGGCGTGGCCACATCGGTTACATTATAGCCGTTCCACAATCCATCATCATCCCTGAAGGTTCTTAATCCACTCTCGGCACTTATGCCGGCACCGGTGAGTACTACAATATGTTGTTGTTTCATAATCTTGTAAAACGAATTTACGCCATAGGCTTTACAAGTTTTCTTCATAGGCTGTGCCCATAGAAGCTGGCGTTAGTAAAGAGTTGTGCATGATGCAACAGTCCGAAACATCTACCACTATTGAGAAATAATATCCCCAACAAAGAGTGATTCATGTAACTCATTTCCCTTAATGTATAACATTTCCCCTTTTTGAAGCACTTGCTTTACCGCATGGTATTTGACCTACAAGCTAGGATATACAGTAAAATTACAATGCCTTTGCAGAGCGAAATATTATCAGGAAACCAAATTATCGTAATGCTGGAAGAAAACAATCCTTTAGCATGGGGACACTTATACGATAAATATGCTCCGGCTATGTACGGTTTGATTTATAATCTTACTAAAGATAAAATACTTGCAGAAGAAATTTTTATGAGTGCTTTCCTTGAGTTAAAACAAAAGCAAACGCTTTCAAAAATTAAATACGCATTACTTCCTATTATTTTGCGACACACTTATTCTTATACAACAAAACATTTAAGAAAAATTAGAGTAACTCCTAAAATTTTAAATCCGCCTAAAGAAGCACAAGTAATACATCTGCTCACTACTCAATGCATTTCACTAAACGAAGCAGCATCTATTCTCAACATAACAGAAAAAGAAACAAAAGAAAGACTTCACGTTGAATTTTTAAATCTCCGAAGGCAAAACAATAACCCAGAAAATGCTCATAGTAACGACGGTATTTATATTAAGTGCCCTCTGGAAACCTAAACCATCTATTATGAAAAAGTAAAATCGCACGATCTATTCCTGCTGGGCTGAAAGCCACAGCGGTAGAGATGGGCTTTATATTTTTAGATTCCTTAATGGGTTTGCTGAAAATGAACCAGGCAGAAAATGTTTGTCGATTGAAAGGATGCTGAAAGAGCAAATATGATTTTTTTAGCAATAAGTTTCTGTGAAAAAACTTGTTGCATTTTATTAAATATTAAAACTTATAAAAATGAAAGCACTTGTATATTACGGCCCACGGGATGTAAGAGTCAGCGAAATGCCAGATGCAAAAATTGAACATCCGGCAGATGTACTGGTTAAGATAACATCTTCCAATATCTGCGGTTCCGACCTGCATATGTATGAAGGAAGAACCGATATGAAACCCGGAAGAATATTCGGACATGAAAATATGGGTGAAGTGATTGAGATTGGCAAAGCAGTCTTCCAAATAAAAGTGGGCGATGTGGTGTGTATGCCTTTTAATATTGGGTGCGGCCATTGTAAAAATTGCGAAAGCGGTTATACTGGGTTTTGCCTGACTATGAACCCAGGAACAGCAGGTGCAGCTTATGGTTTTGCAGGAATGGGGCCTTTTGAAGGTGGTCAGGCAGAATACCTGCGTGTGCCTTATGGAGATTTTAATTGCCAGAAATTGCCCGAAGATGCTAAGGAAAAAGAAAACGATTATGTAATGCTCTCTGATATTTTTCCTACAGGGTATCATGCTACTGAACTTGCTTGTGTGGAACCCGGAGATTCTGTAGTTATTTATGGCGCCGGGCCTGTAGGTTTAATGGCGGCTCATTCGGCTGCTATTAAAGGTGCAGGTAAAATTATGGTGGTAGATGATCAGCCAGACAGGCTGAAACTTGCAGAAGAATTTGGCGCCATTGCTATTGATTTTTCAAAAGGTTCCGCGGTTGAGCAAGTGCTTGAACTTACTGACGGAATGGGTGCAGACAAAGGATGTGAGTGTGTAGGATATCAATGCTGTGATAAACACGGTGTAGAACATTCCAACATGACGATGAACGAATTAGTGCAGGCTGTAAAAGCAACTGGCAAAATTGGTGTAGTGGGTGTATTTGTTCCTAAAGACCCAAAATCGAAAGAAACATTACAGAAGAAGGGGCACATGGATTTTGACTTTGGTAAGTTTTGGTTTAAGGGGCAAAGCATTGCTACAGGCCAGGCTAATGTAAAATCTTACAACCGTAAGCTTTGCACTTTGATTGCTGCGGGAAAGGCCCATCCATCAAAAATTATTTCTCATGAAATTTCATTAGATGAAGCGCCAGATGCTTACATACATTTTGATGCAAGAGATAAAGGATGGACAAAAGTGATATTAAAACCTGGTCTAATTAAGAAAGATAAAAAGAAAGCGTCGGCTGCAAAAAAATCAAAAGCAATGGCATAAAAAATGGAACAGGTCTGGATGGCAAGGTTTTGAATTAAAAAGTTTTTAAAAAATAATCATGGCAGTAAAGAAAATCATAAAGCCCATGGTAAACTGAGATTACAGCATCAATCCGTAAAAACAAGGGGTAACAAGCCGCAAAGTAATTTTAAAAAAACTCATTCAATTATAATCTTAAACGTCAATTCAATTAATAAAAAATATTCTCAAACAATTTAATAAAAGTTAAAATGAACTACCCAAAGATTAAGAATAACATATTGCCTAAAAATAGCGTGCCTATTTTCACGGCAGCGTGTTTACTGTTATTTTCATCTTGCGATAATAGTAGAACGAAGACTGTGTCCAATAGTTCGGATAGTTCTCAAACCGCAGTTATAGATTCAACAAATAAATCAGTTGGTCTTACACCTGCTAATGCCAAGCCAGACTGGGGAAAAGATATGACAGATCCTATGGCTGTAGTGATAGAGAAACTGGTAAGTTATAATGCGCCTCCACTCACCAGCTTGTCAGCACAGGAAGCTAGAAAACAACCAACACCTGCTGATGCTGCCATGGCTGTAATAAAAGAGCATAACATTTCGGTACCGGTAAGCAATTTGGATACGGTGGGCAAAGACATCGCAGTGCCGGGCGGTAATATCCATCTTCGTATTTACACTCCTAAAACAGGTAAAGATGCATACCCCGTAATTGTATATTATCACGGCGGCGGGTGGGTAATTGCCGGCATCGATACTTACAATGCTTCTGCAGCAGGATTAGCCAATCAAGTGGAAGCCGTAGTGGTTTCTGTAGCTTACAGGCAGGCACCTGAGTATAAATTTCCAACAGCACACAATGATAGCTATGCTGCATACGAGTGGGTAGTTAAAAATGCAGCTTCAATAAAAGGAGATCCTAAAAAAGTTGCGGTAGTAGGTGAAAGTGCAGGCGGTAATCTTGCTGCAGCAGTAAGCATAATGGCAAGAGATAAAGGAAAGCAATTACCGATATACCAGGTATTAGTGTATCCAATTGCCGCTTATGATTTTAATACGGAGTCCTACAAAGAAAGTGACAGCATTAAACCATTAAGTTCAGGCTTGATGAAATGGTTTTTTGAAAAGTATTTAAAGACTGCTGCTGATGCTAAGAGCCCTTTGATTTCTTTGGTGAATGCTAACTTAAAAGGTTTGCCGGCTACAACAATTATTGGAGCACAGTACGATCCTTTAAGAAGCGAAGGGAAATTGCTTGCTGAAAATTTAAAGGAGGCAGGTGTACCTGTTAATTACAAGCTTTACAATGGAACAACCCATGAATTTTTTGGAATGGCAGCGGTTGTTGAACAAGCTAAAGATGCACAAACGTTGGTTGCAACTGATTTAAAATCGGCATTTAGTAAGTAACACTAAATTTTAAAGATGTCGGTTTCGTGCTTGAAAACTACACTACTATAACCAAAACACATTGAGAATGGGTGAGCGGAGTACAACATTCTTTTTTTTAAATAACTATCATCATAGAAAGAAAGGAGTCAAGAGCAACGTTAAAACAAAAAGTAAAAATAATAATTAGTATTAATTCACACATTTAAAAACAAATAAAATGAAACGTATAAAAATGATAATGCCAGTAATATTGGCATTTACAGCGCTTTTAGCCCAACAGGTTAATGCACAGGATACCACCATGCATGCGGATAAGAATAAAATGGCAAAGGAAAAGATGTCAAAGGAAAAACATAAAATGCATATGGATGAAATGATGATGCCGGATTTAAAAAGCTGGCCCGAAGCATCGCAAATGGCAGCCAAAGAAATGATGGACAAATATGGTAAGCCTAATGCAACTACTCCTCACATGCTGGTTTGGCACAATAACGGCCCCTGGAAAAAAACCATCATCTATGACAAGGAAACCAAGCATATTTTCCCGGTTGACCACACCGATGTAATGGAACAGGAAATTAATTATAAAGTTCCAGCAGACAAATTTAGTGACTTGGCAGAATATGATGGAAGTGTGAGTGTGCATAGAACGGATGGTGTAATTTCAGCTAAGTGTGATTTTGAAGGAGCAAATTTCCTGGCTTTAAATCTTGCGAACGATGTTATTACCGGTAAAAAAACAGTTCAGGCTGCCAGGGATTTTTATACAAACACCATTAAGGAATTTGTTTTGGAAAAAAAGACATCTCCCTACATGAAGTCTTTCCAGTTTACTGTAGCTAAAGGAGATACAGGTTTTACTGATGAAAATTCGGTTAGCAAGGAAGTTATGGAAGAAATTAAGAAAGCCAAGATGAAAATGAAAATGGAAAAGAAAGAAAAAATGAAAATGGAAAAGGAAGCAAAAATGTAAAGCAATAAATCTATATCTCAAATGTAATTATGCCACAGATGATGTGGCATAATTGTTACCAGGTAAGAAGAAAAAAAAGTGATACCGTTCAAAATATCTGGCAAAGTTTGGATATGCTTTTATAGGTGTAATGTTGATGTATGGCTTTTATTCCACTAGCAGAAAAATTTAAGCAAAAGCAACAGCAGCATAAAATTCATTGTACAATTAAAGAATCAGATATGAACAATAATAATCTTCCCCTGATTGTTTTTGATGTTAATGAAACACTTTTGGATATGTCTGTTCTGAAGAACAAAATAGATAGTCTTTTAGGCAGCAGCAAAGGTTTCCGCATTTGGTTCGGAATGCTCCTGCAATATTCTCTTGTTGATAACTGCACCGGTGCATATCATGACTTTGTATCTATAGCTAATGCAACTTTAGATATGACAGCAAAAGCATTGAAAACTGATGTGGATGAAAAGGAAAAAGAGGATGCGCTGGCAACTATCAAGGAATTACAAGCCTATCCGGATGTGCCAAAAGGCTTGCAGCTTTTAAAGGAGAATGGATTTCGCCTTGCTACGCTTACTAATTCTCCTTCAGCTACGCTTACTGCACAATTGCAACATGCAAAACTAACCGAATATTTTGAAGCAACACTTAGTATAGATACGATTAGAAAATATAAACCCGCATTAGAAACATATACATGGGCAACCGAACAATTATCGGTAAATATTACTGATGCAATGCTGGTTGCTGCACATGGTTGGGATATTGCTGGTGCTTTACAAGCTGGCATGCAGGCCGCTTTTATTGAACGTGAAGGTCAAGCACTTTATCCTTTGTCGCACAAACCAACATATACCGGAAAGGACCTGGTAGAGATTGCGACCCAAATAATTGCTCATTATAAATGATAACAATGGAAGAACAGGGATTTTAGAATGCAGGAATTACCACGTTTCTAACGATGAACCTTTGCCAAACAAATGCTTACAGACCGCTGGTGGCAATGCAGGTGTTAGTGAATTAAATTAAGTGTCAGTTGTAATTGATGCGCAAACATTTACCATAAATGAACCAGCATTGTAAAAAACCAGGTTGAGAAAAATGTGCTTTTCTCCTTTTTAAACCAAAGGTATGCTTTTAACAAAGTATGCTTCAAATTGGGGTTGAACTTTGGTGCAATTGGCTGCAAATCTCTCATAACAGTATGTTTACATAACAGATGCTTATTGCCGATTGCAAAAATTTTGTAACCGATTTTACTTGTTAGATGAAATGAAATAGTTTTTTGTCGTTATTTCGTATTTTACCGAAAATAACCCAATGCAGTCTTATCATACCTACATTAAAAGAATATTTTTCGTGCTTGTTTTCCTGGTGGCAGCCAGCCCTTTATTAGCGCATGATAAAGTAATTGATGCAGAAAGTATGTCGGGTCCCGATGCCTTGTGGTTGTATTTTAAACTAGGTTTCGAGCACATTCTTCCTTTAGGACTGGATCATATTTTATTTGTGCTGAGTTTGTTTTTACTCAGTCCGAAACTGAAGCCAATTCTTGCTCAATCACTTGCATTTACCCTGGCACATTCGGTTACGCTTGGCCTTGCCATGTATGGCGTTATAAAACCCTCTCCTGAAATTGTAGAACCATTGATTGCCCTTTCTATCATGTATGTAGCACTGGAAAATATTTTTTCTCCTAATCTGAAAGCTTCCCGCATTATCGTGGTGTTCTTATTTGGCCTTGTGCATGGGATGGGCTTTGCAGGGGTATTGCAAGATCTCGGCTTGCCGGAAAGTACCTACCTGAGTTCCCTGCTGATGTTTAACGTGGGCGTGGAGGCCGGGCAGGTTACTGTTATTTTAGCAGCATGGTTTCTGATGGCACGATGGTTTAAGAGCCAGGTAACCTACCGCAAATTTGTGGTGATTCCATTGTCTGCATTAATTGCGTTGATTGCAGGTTTCTGGACGATACAGCGCATATTTTTTACTTAATCAAGTTTTGTTTCAATGTTATGCGGTCTTGTCGGGACGAAGGTCGTAGCGGTTCTTATAAGCCGCTTAAAAATACTTGCCGCATTATAGCGCTTGGTCATTCCTTCCATCATCACATATAGTACAATTCTAATCCTTCCAAAGATTTACCCAAGATGTAAATTTTATTGGCTGCCGCTGGTTCATTGTTCTCGAATAAAGCAGAATCGTACCAGCTATAGGTTTGTTGCGATGTCCTTATCTTCAATTCTTTTTGTGCATTAGGTATTGCAGCCACAACATCTGTCGGGCGCTGGTTACAAAAATCCAGTACCAGTGCCGGAAATCTCATAAAAGCTCCTGGCGTGGCAACATCAGTTACATTATAGGCGTTCCATAATCCATCATCATCTCTGAAGGTTCGTAGACCACTCTCGGTACTGATGCCGGCCCTGGTGAGTAAAGGTACCTGTGGTAATCGGCATTAATATCTACAGTTAAAGGTTGAAAACGTACATGTAGTGCATTTTTTTACGAATAAAATATTTGCTTGAATTTAAAAATGCATCGGAGAGGCCATGTGGCATGGAAATAGATATTATAAAAAGAATGCAAAACGCAAAACCGTTGTTAATAAACATTCGTACCTCATATAAGTATCTGTATTCTCTTACTAATCATATAAATAAAAATTAATCATTATGTCAACAAAAAACTTAACCGAAAACGGGCTAGAGTTAAATGAAAGACCTGACAATTCGTTCTCCCGTAGAAAATTTCTAGGTGTCGTAGGTGCAGGCTCTGCAGCCCTTGCTACTGCATCTGTTCTTGCCGCTTGCGGCAAAAATAACAATTCATCAAATAGCGGTGTAAATCTTGGCAGTGGAGATGTAGGTATCTTGAACTATGCTTACGCACTGGAACAACTGGAAGCAGCTTTTTACACTAAAGTAATCATGTCTCTTTACAGTGGTATTACACCTGCAGAACAGGCATTACTTACCGATATCAGGGATCATGAAGTAGCGCACAGGAACTTCTTTAAAGCGGCTATTTCTGCAGCAGGTGCTACCCCATTGCAGGATTTGCAAGTAGATTTCAGTACTGTGGATTTTGGTAGCAGAACAAGTGTTTTAGCTACAGCAAAAGCATTTGAAGATTTGGGTGTAACTGCCTACAATGGTGCTGGTAAATTAATTACCAATCCTGCTTACCTGGTTATTGCAGGTAAAATTGTTTCTGTAGAAGCCCGTCATGCGGCTTTGATAGCAGATTTAATAAGCAACGGCACTTTTGCAAATACTACTGATGCTAACGGCCTGGATATGGCAAGAACACCTGCGGAGGTACTGGCTATTGCCGATACATACGTAGTAACAAAATTGAATGCAAGTAATTTACCAACCTCTTAAATTTTATTATTATGAATTTGCAAAATATATTATCTGAAATAGAACAAAAAGATCCTGAAGTTTTTGATAGACTCAGTGACAGAAGAAAGGTAATGAAAAACTTTACCAGCTTTGCCGGCAAAGTTGCCCTTGCTTCTATTCCATTTGCTTTTGGCTCTATGTTTAAAAAAGCTTACGGACAAACTCCAGCTGATATTGTTGGCGTTTTAAACTTTGCACTAACGCTGGAATACCTGGAGTCAGAGTTTTACAAACTTGGTGTAGCTGCCCCTGGGTTAATTCCTGCAGGAACTCCAGCCGTAGCTGCTCTTACAAAAATCAGGGATGATGAGAACAAACACGTTGCATTCTTAAGAACAGCTATTACAGCCTCGGGAGGTACTCCTGTTAGCTTTACGGCCGCTAATTTCGATTTTACAGGTGGTAATGGTTCTCAAACCGGCCCATTTGCGGGTGTGTTCACAAACTATGATTTATTTCTTGCTGTCGCCCAAACATTTGAAGATACCGGCGTTAGAGCTTACAAAGGCCAGGCTGGAAACTTAATGTCTAACAACGATGTATTAACAGCCGCTTTGAACATCCACTCTGTGGAGGGAAGGCACGCTGCCCACATTCGTTATATGAGAAAAGCAAGGCAGACAGCCAATCCAGGCAATGCATTGTATGTAGGAAATATAAAGCCATGGATTACTTTAAATAACTCTAACATTGGATCTGCAGCTGTGCAAGCAAGTTATAATGGAGAAGAACTAACCATGCAGGCAGGCGTAAACATCCTGACTGTAGGTGGTCAAACTTTTAGTGCTGAAACAGCTTCTGAATCTTTTGATGAACCATTGACGAAGGCTGAGGTATTAGCCATTGTTGATCCGTTTATTATTTAATTATATTTTTTTTTGTAATGGCTATGTAAAATTTGCATAGCCATTTTTTTTTACCTTAATATGAAACTGACATGCAAACATTTTTAGGCAATAAGAGATCAATGTTCAGGAGCAAAAGGCCTGTAGAAGCAGAAAAGGAAATGTCCCTTATGGATCATCTGGAAGTGTTGCGGTGGCATTTGGTAAGATCAACGGCTGTAATTTTTGGAGCTACCATTGGCATGTTTGTTTTTATTGATTGGATTTTTGACAACATTGTTCTTGCCCCTGCCCGAAAAGAATTTATTTCTTATACTGCTTTATGTAGCCTTGGTCAAAAGCTTCATTTGGGTAATTCTCTTTGTATGCCGCCAATAGATATCAAACTGGTAGGAAATACTGTTAGCGGGCCTTTTATGTCTGCCATTACCATAGCTTTTACCGGGGGTATTATTTTATCTTTTCCATACCTTTTTTGGGAGTTATGGAAATTTATAAAGCCAGGGTTAAGCAATAAGGAAACTAAAAGTATAACATCCAGTATTGGTTGGGTTTCGCTTTGTTTTTTTACAGGATCGGCTTTTGGATATTTTTTGCTGGCTCCTTTTACTTTTAATTTTTTAGCCAATTACAATCTTGGCACATTGGGAGCATATATTTATCTGCCCACACTAGATGATTATATTGGTACACTTACCAGCATAGTATTGGGCTGTGCCATTGCTTTTGAACTGCCGGTTATAGTATATGTGCTGGCAAAAGTTGGTGTAGTGAGTGCATCATTATTAAAAAAATACCGCAAGTATGCTTTTGTGGTGATCCTTACCCTGGCTGCTATTATAACCCCATCTCCAGACTGGGTAAGCCAGGTAATAGTAACCATTCCACTAGTTTTATTATATGAAATAAGTATTAGGCTTTCT
The DNA here is from genome assembly GCA_038256495.1 of Chitinophagales bacterium. Lineage (GTDB taxonomy): Bacteria > Bacteroidota > Bacteroidia > Chitinophagales > Chitinophagaceae > Ferruginibacter. The sequence goes on along the minus strand of JBBSKH010000019.1, from coordinate 3,949 downwards.
CTTAAAGTAGAGCGGCAAAGAGCAGTTAATGAACTTTCATAAAGCTGCCAGGTACATTTATTAAGGCATCTGCAAAAATGCTGGTGTGGGTATCTAAAAATAATTAATAATAAAAGGGTGCAATATTAAATTGCACCCTTTTTAATTTTTGGAAGGTATAATTAGGGACGAAAAAAAAACCGGCCATTTGCCAGGTTTAGTTAACAACATCATGTTATTAAGCTTTAGCTGGTATAGCTATTTCTTCTTTTACCAAGGGACCTTCTTTCATTCCCTTTTCAATTTCGCTGGTAACATTATCTTTTGCATCTTTAAATTCTCTCATTCCTTTTCCAATACCTCTCATCAATTCTGGAATTTTTTTACCTCCAAACATTAATAAAACGATTAAGATAATTAAAATCCATTCTGATCCTCCTGGCATGGAAAACAGCAATGTTGCGGATGGAAGGTTGTAAATCATACAATTTATTTATAGTTTAAAAAAATATTGATTGTAGCACAATTTTACTTTATTGTTACAAACACTTAATTTACGTTTTTATGTACATTTTAGATTTATAAATCAAAAATTAATTTTGCATGGCATACTGGCTGGTAAAATCTGAACCCTTTAAATATAGCTGGGATCAGTTTGTAAAGGATAAATTAACCTTTTGGGATGGTGTAAGGAATTACGGAGCCCGCAACAATCTTAAAGCGATGAAAAAAGGCGATCTCGTTTTATTTTATCACAGTAATGAAGGTGTAGAAGTGGTAGGAATAGCAAAAGTGGCCAAAGAATTTTACCAGGATCCTACTACAGAGTTGGATGCATGGGTAGTGGTGGATCTGAAACCGGTAAAAAAACTTAAAAAAGCGGTTCCATTAAGCATTATAAAAAACGATGTGCGTTTGGCAAATATGGATTTAGTAAGGCTTGGGCGTTTATCTGTTCAAACGGTAAAAGAAGAAGAATGGAAGATTATAATGGAACTGGCCGGAGAATAAAATTTACTGCCAGCTACTGGCCAAAACATCTGCAATAGGAATTGTTTGAAGTGGCAGCTGTTTATTTTTTATTACAGCATCAACTGCATCAGGCAACTGAGGTAGGTGTACATAATATGGGTGGTGCCAGTATCCATTCGCATTCTTCAGTTTCTGATCGGCCAAAGCGGTATAAATAGCATCAAACTTTACAGATAATATTCCTTCAAACCCACAACAGGTTTCATGATCGGCCATTGCAACAAGCGCATGCCGGGGTATCCTTTTTGCTTTATTATTGGGTTTTAAAACCCTGCTGCTGTTAATTCCGTAAATAAAAACAAGCAAGATTAACAAAACGCACACAAAGTTTTTCACTTTCCGAAAAAATGAAAAAAGGCATCCTTTACATACTGCTATTTACTTACGCATCCATGGTGGCTAAGCCCCTGCTGCCCTATGTTGCAGATGCCATTAGCCACACATTGTTCTATAACGACCATATGAGCACCGTTCATTTTGAAAATGGCCGTTTTCATGTTCACAATGAAGCTATAGATGCAGCTAAGGAAACCAATGATGCATCAAAAACAACAACCGTAAAAAAAGAAAGCAACTGGGATCATATCATTAGTTTCACCCCATGGCTTAATCATTTTAAAATAAAAGAAACGGCATTCCAGGAATACCGTTTGCCGGCCAATCCTGCCGCATTTACAGGACAGCATTTTACCCCTCCCCGATGCTTGAGTATAATTTAATTGAACGAATCAGCCTACCTGGTGTCCTCTTTTCATATGCAACACCCTTTGCGTAAAAGAGACCGTATGCCCATTGGTTGCCTGGCCAACAACATTTTCAGATTATAGCTCAATTTTTAAAACATGAAACAATATTATAAGCTAATACTACTGTCGCTTATCTGCCCGTTTTTATCCGTAACCATTTTGGCCCAGCAGATCATCAGGGGAAAAATTATGAACGCTGACAGTAAACAACTGGTGGAAGATGCAACGATCTTTAACAGCAACAATGCCACCGCTACCAACACCGATGCCTATGGACGTTTTCAAATTTTATCAACAGACAGTTCCGTTACGGTGCTGGTATCATCTGTTGGTTTTACAACCAAAACGGTGCAGCTATTACCTGGAAAAATGAACATCATAACATTAACGCCAAGCACCGCCAGCCTGAAGGAAATAACGTTGACGGCTGCCACAAGTGCTTCCCGGTTCAGCACGCTGAGTAAGATCGATCTCAGCCTGCGTCCGGTAAGGTCTTCGCAGGAACTGCTAAGACTGGCACCGGGTTTATTTGTGGCTCAACATGCAGGTGGCGGCAAAGCCGAACAAATTTTTCTGCGTGGTTTTGATGTAGACCACGGTACCGACGTTTCGGTAAATGTAGATGGCATGCCGGTGAACATGGTGAGCCATGCACATGGACAGGGTTATGCCGATGCACATTTTATTATTGCGGAAACCGTTAGTAATATTGATTTTGGAGCCGGACCCTACTACGCCAACTACGGCAATTTTACCACAGCCGGATATATTAACATGGCTACTTTTGATAATATTGACAAGAGCAGGATACAGGTAGAAGCCGGTCGCTTTAACTCTTACCGTACATTGGTCATGCTCGATCTGTTGAAGAAAAACAAAGCAAAACAAAGCGCTTACCTGGCTGCTGATTACAACTATTCCGATGGGCCAACTGAGAACCCACAACATTTTAAACGCTTCAATATTTTTGGTAAATACAATCTCGCCATTAATGATCGTTCACAGTTTTCGGCATCGGTTTCGGCATTTAAAAGTTCATGGGATGCCTCTGGCCAGGTTCCTGAAAGAGCCGTGGAGCAAGGGTTAATCACCATGTTCGGTTCCCTTGATCCTACAGAAGGAGGTAACACAGAACGCTACAACCTCAATGCAGTTATCAATACACAATTAAATAATAAGTGGCAATGGGAAAATCAATTATACTATAGTCGTTATTTGTTTAACCTCTATTCTAATTTTACTTTTTTTGCCAATGATCCCGTTAATGGCGATGGTATTCAACAGGAAGAAAAACGCAATCTTCTGGGGTTTCGTTCAGCCCTGGTTAAGAAATCTTTTGCAGGAGCTTGGAAAATAAAATCTACTTTTTCTGCCGGAGTACGGTACGATGCCACTAATAATTCTGAGCTGAATGCTCAGGTGAAGCGGCAATTTTTATCAAATATTAAAAAGGGGGATATTAATGAAACCAATGCTTTCGCATTTATACAAAAACAAATAAACAACAACCGGTGGGCTTTTGATGCAGCTATCAGGGTAGACTATTTCAATGCGGCATATAATGACAAATTATCGGCCGAGCAGTTGCCTTCAAGGGATGCAGCCATTGTGAGCCCGAAATTAAACATTCAGTATACTGCCAGTAAATTCCTGCAACTCTATGTAAAAACCGGTAAAGGTTTTCACAGCAACGACAGCCGTGTTGTGGTTGCCAATGATGGTAAGGAAATTTTGCCTGCCGCTGTTGGAAGTGATATTGGCATTGTATTAAAACCAGGCAATCATCTTTACATTAACATTGCAGCCTGGTACCTGCACTTAGAACAAGAGTTTGTTTACGTAGGCGATGCGGGCATTGTAGAACCATCCGGTGCCACCCGCAGGCAGGGGCTGGACCTCTTGCTACGTTACCAGTTCAATAAAAAATTATTTGCCAATGTAAACCTGAATTACACCCATGCCCGTGCGGTGGGTGAAGCAAAGGGAGAAAATTATATTCCGCTGGCGCCAGATCTAACCAGTACCGGTGGGCTGTTTTATAAAGCCAGCAGTGGTTTTAACGGTGGACTCAGCTACCGCTATATTAAAAACCGCCCGGCAAATGAAGACAACAGTATTATTGCAAAAGGGTACTTCCTGTTGGATGTAGCCCTAAATTATAAGAAGGCAAAATACGAGATCGGTGTATCAGT
>JBBSKH010000018.1:0-43335 GCA_038256495.1 Chitinophagales bacterium | reverse complement strand
GGCAGTACAAAGAGATTTGCCAGCAGTACTAAATAAGCTGAAGGAAAAGCTTGCAGCAATTAAAACGAACGAAACTTACACGGAGAGTGGCTCCCCTCTCCCATGGAGAGGGGCTGGGGGTGAGGTCAAAAGGGAAACCTCTACCATGCCCGGTTATGCCGGCAGCAGTTGGTACTTCCTCCGTTATATGGATCCGCACAACAACGATGCTTTTTGCAACCGCAAAGCCAGCGATTACTGGAACCAGGTAGATGTGTACATAGGCGGAACGGAACATGCTGTTGGTCACCTTCTATACAGCCGTATGTGGACGAAAGTGTTATATGATTTGGGATTGATTGGTTTTGATGAACCGTTTAAAAAGTTAATTAATCAAGGTATGATCGGCGGAATTTCAGAGAAGTTTTATAGAATTGGCAGCAATCAAGTTGATGAACAAAATTCTTTTTCCGACGATAATTCTTTTTCTGGTGCATCATCAACTGGCCAAATTATTAAATGGGTGATGAAAGACAATCTACCATTAATGTTATCGCCGGATCAAAATGAGTGTCAAGATTTTTATTTATTTAATATCTCTAGTGATCTAGAAACTGAAAGTTATAATACATCGTTGATCAGAATTGGATTAAGAAATGTAAAAAACGGTGTCTTGGATATTAGAAGTTATTTTGAAGAAAAAACTGGTGGTAAAAAGCGATTCGAAATCTTTCTTTGTAAGGAAGGATATTATGATTCAAAAATGAATCAATGGTTCGATTATGATAAAAAGATAATTTCCCCATTACAGTTTAAGACAACTCAGGTACCAGAAAAAATGAGTAAGAGATATGGTAATGTTGTGAATCCAGATGATATTATCGATCAATACGGCGCCGACACTTTCCGCATGTACGAAATGTTCCTTGGCCCGGTAGAAGCCAGCAAACCTTGGGATACCAAGGGCATAGAAGGTGTACATCGTTTTTTAAGAAAATTATGGCGCTTGTTTTTTGATGATGTAAAAGGCCCGATTTGGACTTCGCAGGCTCCCTCTCCACCGGAGAGGGCGGGGGGAGAGGCCGCTTCTCCTGCTGAATTAAAAGTGTTGCACAAGACCATCAAAAAAATAGAACAGGATACCGAGAGTTTTGCTTTTAATACGGCAGTAAGTGCTTTCATGGTTTGTGTAAATGAACTGGCAGAACTGAAGTGTCATAAAAAAGAAATACTGGAGCAAGTGCTGATATTACTCACGCCTTATGCGCCGCATATTGCAGCAGAGTTGTGGAAACAACTTGGCAACGAAACCAGCGTGCTGGATGCCAGCTTCCCGGCTTTTGATTCGGCACTTTTGGTAGAAAGTAACAAGGAATACCCGGTATCAATTAACGGGAAAATGCGTACTACCATCAATATTTCACTTGATGCAGCCCAGCCCGAAGTGGATGCGCTGGTATTGCAGAACGAAGTGGTGCAGAAATGGCTGGAAGGCAAAGCACCTGACAAAATAATTTTTGTAAAAGGTAAGATGATCAATATTGTTATCAAATAGCCTTTACACGATTCATTTATTACATTTGCTTATCATGATTACTCAGTTATCGTTCCGGGAGATCCTGGAAAAATATGCCGCCGATTTTCACCCTGTAGTGCACGTTCAGCCGGGCAAAGACATTGTAGCTCCGCTGGACCTTTCAAAAGCCAATCCGGCCTTTTCAGAAAAAGTATATGAAAGTACCGAAACCCTGCAGGCCTTTATTGACGACCATATGGCTGCGGCCAATGTCACTTACCTAATAGGTGGTTACCGGGAGCTTAGGGATATGTACCGCAGGAGTTCGCTCTTCGACAAAAATCTACAACATCAAAATGCAACAGCCGAAGAACCCCGTAGCCTGCACCTGGGCATTGATGTGTGGGGACCTGCGGGCGTACCTGTTTTTGCGCCGCTCGGTGGTATGGTACATAGTTTTGCCAACAATGATAATTATGGTGATTATGGTGCAACCATCATCTTACAGCACCAACTGGAAACCATCAATTTTTACACTTTATACGGTCACCTTGCCACCCGGGATCTTGTCGGTTTGGCAGAAGGCCAGTACATCAGCCGTGGGCAGGCATTTGCACATTTCGGGCCGCCGGAAGAAAACGGTCATTGGCCGCCACACCTGCATTTTCAATTGATATTGGATATGGCACATTATAAAGGCGATTTCCCGGGCGTGTGTAAGCCCAGCGAAGCAGTACATTTTCTTGGGGTATGCCCTAATCCTTCATTGTTACTGGGTTTGGGTTAAGACATTAGCCCGATTTGGTTGTTACATGTTAATTGTAATTGAACAAACACTAGTGCCAATGATGAGTAAAATGCCTGCAGATAATAATATTCCTTTGCCGGCTTCCCTGCTGATTGGAAAGATACAGGCAATGATGCCTATGATGAGGTATGCTGCCGCCAGTAAAATACCTGTAAGCCCCATCATCGCAATTTTATCAGAATCGTTTGTGGTCAATAATCCCAAAACAAATAACAGGAATATGCCAAGGCATACTAAAACAGCTATTTTTAAGTTGGTCATTATCTAAAAAATTTATCATGATGAAATTGCAGCCGCTCTTTCTGCCTGTAGTTGCTTTAAGTATGTTTCTTTTTCATCCCTGTAAAAAAGATTCATAGTTTCAAAAGGAATGATGCGGCCATCTTTGTGCACGATGTGTACACAACTTTTCTTGATGGCTCTTACATCAAAATCATAAGCGTCAATAAACCGCATAATTATGATCCGGAACAGGTTGTCGTAGCCCAGGCCCGGCGCCTCAATCTGTGGCAGGCAACACAGTAACTGCTTCATATTTTCTTCTACCCTGTCCACAGAAATGCCGGTGCTAAAGATATCGATCATTTTTTCTTTCAATGCATCATCCTGCTCGTAGATGATAGTGTTGCGGCTGTTATCCAGCAGGTGGGCAGGATCAATGTAACGGGTTAATGGAAAAGTTTGCCCTGCAAGTTTTAGGGCATAACCCATTACAAGTGCATCGGGGTTGCAGGGCACGGGTATAAGATCATTTGCTTTAAAAATATTTGTTTGATCTAATATTTTTTGCCTTACATCCGTCATGGTGATACGGTCTGTAGCCGGGTCAAAATTTTCTGTTCGCCCGGCAACCTGCGTTGGCTGAAAAGTAACTCCCCGCACGCATTTTTGCTTCAAAGCAAATTCTATGATCTGTCCTATTTCGTCATCGTTCACTCCCTGTTGCAAGGTTACCACAAGTGTTGTTGAAAGATTAAGTTCATTCAGATGTTCCAATGCTTTCATCCTTGTCTCCGTTAAGTCCTTGCCACGCAATTGCTCCAGCGCCGAAGCTTTGAAAGAATCAAACTGCAGGTAAATTTCAAAATCAGGTGCATAGCCAGCCAGCTTTTTTGCAAACTCCGCATCTTTAGCTATCCTGATGCCATTGGTGTTCAGCATCAGGTGCCTTATGGGTTTGCTTTTGGCAATATCCATGATGGCAAAAAAATCGGGATGCACGGTCGGCTCTCCACCACTAATCTGCACCACATCAGGCGTGCCTTCATTGGCCACAATGATATCCAACATTTTTTCTACTTCTTCAATAGTACGGTGTCGGCCATAATGCGGGCTGCTCATAGCATAGCAGGTAGGGCAAGCCAGGTTGCAGCGGTCTGTTATTTCAATAACGGTGAGGCAACTATGCTGCTCGTGATCCTGGCAAAGACCGCAATCGTACGGGCAACCATAATGCGTTTTAGTATTAAAATGCAGCGGCGTTTCAGATGGCTTATTGTAATTGCGCAGGCTTTTGTAGTACTCAATATCTGTTGCTATCAAAACCTTTTCAAACCCATGGTGAGGGCAGTTTTTTAACATGTAAACATTACTGTTTTCAAAAACAATTTTTGCATCTACCCGCCTAAGGCAGGTGCTGCAAATACTAAGGGTAAAATCATAGTAGGTATATGGACGTTCAGGCATAAGCTGCTTTTAATTTTTTAGGTTGAACAAGGGTGGGTAAATAATAAATTAAACCAGCCAACGCTGTTAGTTGGATGGTGGAAAGACCTGCTATTATTGTATAAGACGGTTTAATAAAATCCAGCATAAAACGGAAGAGTAAATAGGCGATCATAAATATTTTAAAACGGCCACCTTCTGCAAGCTGGTGTTTTTTTTCAAAAAATACAATGCCTGCCCATAATGCCAACAAAAAAACTATTTCATAGATTGCTACGGGATGTCTTTTGATCCCATCACCCAGTTCCATTCCCATAAACAAGTTGGTAGCAACGCCGTAAGTTTCTTCATGCACGCCCATGCTAAAGCAACCAATGCGACCAATACAGAGTGCCAGAATTATAGGAAAGGTAAACAGGTCGCCACTACTATGCTTTTCTTTCAATATCTTTTTTACTGCTTCAACGGCCCACAATCCGCCCAAAAAGCCGCCGAGCACCGTCTTATTATTAATGATGTATTGCCAAGTTTCTTTGGTAATAAACAATTCGTATGGTCGCTCCAACGATCCGATCAACCTGCTGCCAATCAAGGCTCCAAAAATAGCTGCCAGTAAAATCCAAATCCTGTGTGATGTTTCAATCTGGTCTCCCTGCTTTTTGCGGAGATACAGGAAATACCTGAACCCAATAAAAAAGCCAAGCGTTTCCATTATCAAATGGAGCGTAATATCAGCGTTACCAATATGAATTACAACCGGGAATTGCATAAGGAAAGATTAAGCTTTTACTCTTTTATCCATAATTCGGCGCCAGGATTTTTCTCAAAAGCAATGATACCAAAATTTTTTGCCAGGTAAATTTTATAAACTATAACCTGCTTATTATTGATGGTGTCTTTTTGCACAGATTGAACAACAGGGTAGGTTATCCCGTTTAATGAAAAATTGCGAAGGTTATTAGTCACCAGGTTTGTACCACTTTCACCAGAAAAGCTTTCAAACCCATCCTGCGTTAGTTGCGTGCCATTAAAATGCCCCGAGAATAAATTTATTGACGCACCCCTCACCATATCTGTTGAATAAGCCGGTTGACTCACTCCCATTGTTATGTATAATTTTGTTCTAAAGAATGAATCGGTTTCTATTGCTCTAAAAGATTTAAAGGCATTACATCCGTTTGCCTCCCGGGAGTCGTATGCTACGGTGGAATCAGACAATTGTAAACGAAAAGTATCAGTTTTGTTGCCCGACGTTTTAAAAATCAATTGCTGTCCATTTTTGTAGGGAAACCAGGCGTCCAAAAGCGCATCTTCGTAGCCAGGGCACGGGATTTTTTTAGAGCAGTCTTCGCAGCTATAGAGGAAAAAAAGGCAAATAAAACTGCCGATCGAACCCAATGCTATATTTTTAGTTATGTTGATTCTCATAATTCAGGTATAGATGACACCATAAATGTAGCGCAAAAGTTAATAGCAGAATTGTTGGGCAATTAAAAGTTTCCTGATTTGTATCGTCAGGGAACTTTCACTCCCGGTATTTGTTAATAAAGCCATACCATAGCCCAAAAAATATCGTTTATAGATTGATAAACTGAAAAAAGGGTACTTTTACAGCCATAAAAGGCAGAAAATAAACTACATGGAAATTCAAGCAGGTAAGCTTTTACAGCAAATTAATAGTCCCGATGATCTGAAGAAGGTCAGCAAGGATGATTTGCAGCAGGTTTGCAATCAACTCAGGCAATACATTATTGATGTGGTGAGTGTGCACGGCGGGCATTTTGGTGCCAGCCTTGGTGTGGTAGAACTGAGTGTTGCGCTTCATTATGTGTTTAATACCCCATCTGACCAGTTGGTATGGGATGTTGGGCACCAGGCTTATGGTCATAAAATTTTAACGGGCCGCCGGGATATTTTTCCTTCTAACAGGAAATACCATGGCTTAAGCGGCTTCCCCAAAAGAAGCGAGAGTGAGTACGACACATTTGGCGTTGGGCATTCCTCCACCTCTATTTCTGCAGCGCTTGGTATGGCAATGGCTTCTCATTACAAAGGCGAAAAAGACAAACAACATATTGCGGTTATTGGCGATGGCGCCATGACCGCCGGGCTGGCTTTTGAAGCCATGAATCATGCAGGTATTGAAAAAAGCAATGTCATCATCATCCTGAATGACAATTGCATGAGCATTGACCCTAACGTAGGTGCGTTGAAAGAATACCTTACAGACATTACTACCTCACATACTTACAACGACCTCAGGGATAATGTATGGAAGGCCTTGGGCAAACTACCCGTGGGAAAGAATTTTTCCAGGGATATGGCCAGCAAGCTGGAAGCCAGCCTGAAAGGTATGGTGAGCAAAAGTAGTAACTTGTTTGAAGCGCTGAACCTGCGTTATTTTGGCCCCATCGACGGGCATAATGTTAATAAGCTGGTAGATACCTTGTCTGACTTGAAAGATATTGCTGGTCCCAAAATTTTGCATATTAAAACTGTAAAAGGTAAGGGTTACGACCTGGCAGAAAAAGACCAAACTAAGTGGCATGCCCCGGGATTATTTGATAAGGTAACAGGGGAGATCAGGAAGAAAGTTTTCGAACTGCCACAACCACCAAAATACCAGGATGTATTTGGCCACAGTATTATAGAACTGGCCGAAAAAAATGATAAGATAATGGGCATTACGCCGGCCATGCCGAGTGGTTCGTCCTTAAAATACATGATGGAAAAAATGCCTGATCGTGCTTTTGATGTGGGCATTTGCGAGCAACACGCCGTTACCTTAAGCGCCGGCCTTGCTACGCAGGGCATGCGGGTTTTCTGTAACATCTACTCTTCGTTTATGCAGCGTGCATACGATATGGTGATACACGATGTAGCCATTCAAAAACTGCCGGTGGTGTTTTGTTTAGACAGGGCAGGGCTTGTAGGAGAAGACGGACCCACCCATCATGGTTGCTATGATATTGCTTACATGCGCTGCATCCCAAATATGATCGTAAGTGCGCCGATGAATGAAAAAGAATTGCGCAACCTGATGTACACCGCTCAGTTAGAATCTACCACACTTCCTTTTGTGATCAGGTATCCAAGGGGAGAAGGTATGATGCCGGAGTGGAGAACGCCTTTTGAAGCAATAGAAATAGGCAAGGGAAGAAAACTAAAAGACGGCGAAGAAATTGCCATACTATCTTTTGGCCATCCGGGCAATTTTGCTGCAAAAGCCATCAGGGATGTAAGAGTAGAAGGCATTAATCCTGCACATTACGATATGCGTTTTGTAAAGCCATTGGATGAAGCCTTGCTGCACGAAGTGTTTACCAATTACAATAAAGTAATCACCATAGAAGATGGAACTATTGTTGGTGGTTTCGGTTCAGCCATCCTGGAATTTATGAATGAGCATGGGTACAAAGCTGATGTGAAGATCATGGGTATTCCGGATAGACTGGTGGAGCACGGAACACCAAAAGAACTTTATAAAGAAGTAGGGTTGGATGCAGAATCTATAGCGGATGTATTAAGAGCTATGGCAAATGTGAAGGTGTTGGTGAAATAGCTCAAATAATTTTTATACTCATTATAACGGCGAGGTCAAATTGCTCTCGCCGTTTTTGGGTTTTATAACCAACGTATTTTTTTGTTTAAATTCGTTCTTGTTTGATCGTCTTTGCTGCCTTCAAAAATCAAAAATAAAACCACCATGAATTCTGCCTTGTAATATGGAAGACTTACCTTTTCTTTTTTCATTCACCAAAAAATTGTTGTCGTCTATATATGCCAGCCTAAAATGTTTTATTCTAAATGCAACCGAATAACTCAATTGTTTTACGGCTATACCTGCCGAAATCAAAGCATTATTAAAAGGAACGTAATTAACGCCCAATGCAGCATCGTAAAAATCATCTTCCGTAAATAATAAATCGGCACCTATATTAAACCGCTGACATTTATAGTTTATGCCCAGGCCAAGTGAGCGTTGTTTTTGTATGGGGATAGCAGCTTGCCCGGAAATAAATGCATCGGCATATAATTCAGTGCCGGCAAGGTTCATCAGGTTTATGCCTACCTGCACTGCATTGCTAATTTTGTAAGTTGCAGAAACGTCTACATCAAAATATTGGTCTTTTATGGTGCTGTCATAAAAAGTTCCTTTGCTCGAATTTTCAACAAAAACTACATCTGGTATATTGAAATCCTGCCAAATAGACTTTAAAGTTAGGCCAACACTTAGTTTGTTATTTATTTTATACGCCGGGCTTATAAAGGCAGCGTATTCTTTTAATTTAAAACTTACAGAATCTTCCGGCCTTTGGGAGATTGGAGCCTGAAAATAAATTGTTTTTCTAAATTCATCCTGCATCGTATAAATAGCACCGGCACCCAACGTAAATTTTTTATTAATATGGTAAAAGCCTGCGAGTTTTACATTATTCTTCACATTGGTGAGCAGGCTGATATTGGCGGATTTCCGGCTGAAAGATGTTGCAGACGGATTCCAGAAAACGGCTTCAGACATATCTCTTGATGGAGCAAAATTGAAACCAGTATTGGCCGACTGGGAAAGTGGCGAAGACAATAGAAATTTTCCATAATTAATTTTACCGGGCAGAATGGTTTGAATAAAAAATGAATCCTGCGGTACGGCGATCGTACCCACAGCAGTAGTAAGCGTGGTTAGAAAATTTAAAAATGCTGGTGCTCCGGTCAGGGCGGATAATGCAGAAACCTTGTCTAAATTTTGCCCTGGCTGCTGTACGACCAAATTTAAAATGCTATCTGCTGCCAGGGGAACCAGTTCGGCTTTATTACAATTTGTTTGCAGCATCCATTCTTTCACGGTAACATATCTTTTTTCATCATTACGGTTTTGCCTGTCCTGGTCTTCAGAAATAAAAATCCGCTTTGCCGATTCTTTACAACTGCTGCATCTTGAAACAACATAAACGGATATAAATTTATCCTGCAGTTTAGAAATGGGCATACCTGTATTAAATTCAAAATACCCGGTAGGTCTCGATGTTGTAATAGTTGCTTTAGACGGCATAAATGCCGGCACCACTACAATGTTTTCGGCACCCTTAGTAGCGTGCGCACTTTCATTAAGGCATTTTATTTTTCCCTTTATTATTAGTGTTTGAGCATTTGCAACCACCAGAAAAAATAATGCCAGAACAAGTACAAAAAATTTTTTCATGAGTTTGTTTTTATTTGGTGATGGGATTTAAAAAAATATCTTTTTTTTGAATGTCAGGTGAGTTTATTGTGAACTTTATCGTTTTATCTTCAAAATTTTTATGTGATGTTGTAAGTTTAATCTCGTCTCCTAATGTGTATTCTTCCAGCCGGAGCGTATAGCTGCCATCTGTTATTGTCATAGCATAATACCTTGTTCCCTCTACGTCAATTTCAACTCCTTTAATCGGCATCTCAGCAGCAGTTTTAACCTGGCCCGAAATGGTTACAACTGTAGTAAACGGAAGCGTGAGTTCCAGGAGTTTTGATGATACTAGTAACGTATCAAAACTGCGTGTTGCAAAACCCGGGCTTGAAACTTCGATCTTCATATTAGTTTTAGCTACGCTTGCTGGTATGCCCGTAAACAATGCCTGTCCCATCTTGTCTATAGATTGGGTGCGGATATATTCCGGGAGGTAAATTTTTACATCGCCTTGGGTAATAGGATTTTTCTTCCAATCGAAAATGCGTACAGTAATGGTTGCCTCCGTGGCTCCTGATGGTAAATACAATCCACCAAAAATTACCAGCAGCAAGCCCACTGCCGGACTTGCAAACTTAAACCTGGATGGTATCCTTTCTCCTCCAATAACGGCATAAACCTTCATTAAGCCTAAAACCAATATGCCTACGGAAATGCCCGAACAGAATAGCAGTAAATAAAATAGCTGCCGGTTGGGTGCACCGTTCCCGCTGTCTTTAAAATAAAATACATAATAATAAACCAATAGGAGCAACGCCACAAGTCCCGCTGTGGCCATTAATACAGGCCTGATAAGTTTCTGGCGCCTCTTAGCTGTGCCTGCGGCAGTATTGTTGTTGCTATCATTGGCTGGTTCATTTTTGTTGTTAATAATCTTTGCGATGGAATGATAAAGTATTTCCAGTTCAGGATGATCATCTTCTCCATCCCAGCCTATGAGCATGGCAGATTCAATTCTTCTAAAAGCAAGCGGAATATTTACCTGGTCCAATACGACTGGTACAAGTATATTTTTTTGTGCTGCTTCACTCGCTTCATTTTTTACCCATTCCGATGTAACGGAACGCTGTGTCCATACCACTAAAACACAAGCTGCATTTTGCAGTTCAGTTTCTATAACCGTATCATATTTCTGACCGATGGGTATTTGCCGGTCCCACCAAACTGTCCATCCTTTGTCTTCCAGCAGGTGGGCAATATTTTTTACTATGGTTTTATCTTCGCTGGAATAACTGATAAAAATATCTGCCATAATGAGGAAGGTTGTTAAGTAAGGAGGTTATACTATTTTCTGCTGTTTTTACACGTTTCAAAAAAGAGAATGAATAATTACAAGTCATTGAAATTGTTGCTGGCTAATTAGGGAGAATTGGAAAGTTACAAACTAAAATGCCTGAATGCAATACCTAAAGGAGGTAGTTACAAATTCGTTTTTTGCAATCTGGTGGGTAAAAAGGTGGGGATATACCGTGGCTTAGCCTGTGCAATTGCACAGGTTTTTTTCGTGCCCGGAGTTTTGCATTATGGAAATTTACAAGCCATGCATCTATGGTTGATGCTGCACCGAAATATTTTCATAACAATTTTATGTTTACTGGCGTTGCTGGCTACTTTGTTCACCTGTTTTAGCAACGAGCCAGGAACTTCAAATAAGAGCTTAGTTGCATTACTGAAAGTTGAGGAAAAAAAACCTGTTTATAATTACCGGCATAAGTTAGATACCCGTGTTCCTGCACTCAAAAAATTCTGCAGGGACAATAATTACAGCACTCAATATTGTTTCATGGTAGATATGAGCATACACTCCGGTAAAAAAAGATTTTTTGTTTATAACCTTAAAAAAAGCTCGGTGGAGTGTGAAGGATTGGTTACTAATGGGGCAGGTTCGGAAACAGGGAGCGAAAAATTATTATTTTCTAATGTGCCTGGTAGTGGTTGTACATCGCTTGGCAGGTATAAAATCGGGAACAGTTACAACGGCCGATTCGGCCTCGCTTATAAATTACATGGACTCAACAAAACCAATAGCAAAGCTTTTGAACGCTATGTTGTACTGCATAGCCATAGTTGTGTACCTGAAGATGATATCTATCCCGGCAGTATTTGTCCCAGCCTGGGCTGCCCAACAGTAGCGCCGGAATTCCTTACCACACTAAGTAATTATATCAGCAAATCAGGTAAGCCGGTGTTATTAGAGATATATGAATAGATACTTTGGTTCGGTGATGTATCAAAATAAGTAACCTACGCTTAATTCCATTGTGTCCAGTCTTCGGCAGTAAGCGTTGTGCTCTGGTCTTCTTCTCTATGTTCGTTGTATTCAATAATGAAGTTGTTGCGGCCTTCGCCCACCATAAGAGTCATAAATTTTTGCTGCACCAACTCCAGCATATTCAAAAATATAAAGATGGCGTGAATGCGGTTTTCACACACTTCAAACAGTTTTTCGAAACTTATTGTTTTTTCCTGCTTGGTGGTGGTAAGCATATAATCCCTAATGCCTTCCATGGTATAATCGTATTGTATCACGGTGTGTACCGGCTTATTATTTTTCTCCTGTATCCTCAGCACCACTTTTTCAAAAGCCTTCATGAGCTTGAACAGGGTTACCGTTTGTATTTCGGTTCCTTCGCCAGCTTCTTCTCCAATAGATGATAATTCTTTCTGCAGGTTGCCTCGCTTTAGCATCAGCAGGCGTTCTGCTTCCATCTCGGCCATCTTTGTCGATGCTTCTTTGAATTTTTTGTACTCCAGTATTTTATCTATCAATTCCTGCCTTGGGTCAATTTCATTACCCGATGCATCCAGTTCTTTACGGGGCAATAACATCTTTGCCTTTATGCGCATCAGGGTGCTGATAAACAAAATGAATTCGCTGCTCAATTCAATATTCAGTTTTTCCGAAGAATGAATATGGTCCAGGAAATCGTTGGTGATTTTAGTAATGGGAATATTGTAAATATCCAGTTCATCTCTTTCTATAAAAAAGAGCAGCAGGTCAAAAGGTCCTTCAAACTGGTCCAGCTTTATCTGGTATGAAAATGGTGTCAAAATTTTGAAATGTTTAAAACTGAATAATGTGCCCTAATCGCCGGCAGGCGGTAAAATTATGGTTTTTTGTTTTTAAAATTATAAGCGAAACCAATACCCATCAACTGCAGAATTTGCGGTGCAGGCCCTTTTGCCGGGTTAACGTTTTCAGTATCATCATCGTATATCAAATCAATGTTCAGGTTAACGTTGATGTATTTTGCCACTTTGGCCGAAAAAACATTGCTCCAGAACACATCTACGTTTTGTGGGTTGCTCTTGTAATTAGAGAACAGGTCGAGTTTCGATTTGAAATTGATGTTCTCTGTAATCTTTTGCTGGTAATTGGCCGAAGCAAATGCGCCAAACTCCTGCCGGCTGCTCTTATCAAGCGGCACTCCATACATTTGTTTCAGGAAATCATCTCCCACTATTACCCAACGGGCAGTAGCGGGGGAAAGGAAGAATGAAAAATTGTCTGAAGGCTTATAATCAAGGCCTGGTGAAATTAGCAGGTAGGTGGGCGTGAAGCCTTTGGAAGTTAGCATGGCTGAATCACTACCGGTAGATGATTTCAGGAAATTGAATCCATTTGCAAACTGTGTACGCATATTTGCAAGGAGCGCCAGGTTAAGATGCTTGTTTAATGCATACCCGTATTTCGATACAAGATCAATCCGGTCGCTGCTTTTGCGACTGCCAAGGCTGGTGGTGTTTACAATACCATAGGCAAGGTCAAGGCTGTTATCCCAGGAATGTTTTTCTTTTTCATAATGAGCAAACAGGTTTAGGTAAGTATTTAATGAAAAAGTGAACTTATCGCCACCTGCACTCCAGTTGCTCAATGAACCCTGGTTTACGTTCAGGTTAAAACGGCCACCCGTTTTCCATGTGCGCTGGGTGGTATCTTTGTCATCCTTTTTTATTGATTTCATCGCATCTTTTTTCAGGTCTTTTACAGTACCATCCTGTGCACACACAAAGGAGATAAATATAATAGCGAAAGTTGAAAAGAACCATTTCTTCATTGGTACAAATTTTTGGTTAAAACAACGACCGCCTTTTGGGGCAGCCGTTGCAAAATTATTAATTAATTGAAGGATCATTTTTTCAGTTCATCCCTAATCTCCATCAGCAGCTTATCGGTACTGGAAGTTTCTGCAGGTGTAGCTTCTTCCTTCTTCTTTAAATTATTAATGGCTTTAATAACCAAAAACATAACAAAAGCAACGATAATAAAGTTGATGATCGCCGTAAGAAAAACACCATATTCAATAGCCACGGCAGGTGTTGTTATTTTTCCAGAGGCATCGATCATGGCACCTTTTAAAATAAATTTTTTATGGCTGAGATCAGTTCCACCTATCATACCAATAAGTGGAGATACAACGCCCTCTGTAAAAGTAGATACCACTTTAGCAAAGGCAGCACCCATTACAAACGCTACCGCAATATCAACGAGATTGCCCTTCATGGCAAAATCCTTGAATTCTTTAATAAATCCCATAATTGATTCTTTTTGGTTTATTTGAAAATGGACATTCCGGGTAATATAATAAAATATTTTGTTTTAGGGTCAATTACGCCAACTTTGCACCGATATTAAAAATCATGGATCACAAATTTTTAAACTGGGCACTTTTTATTTTACTGTCTTTTATATGGGGTAGTAGTTTCATATTAATAAAGGGTGGGCTCCAACATCTGTCTGCCTACCAGGTGGCATCCATCAGGATTATTTCATCCGGCCTGGTATTATTGCCTGTGGCAATTGTAAGTATCCGTAAGATACCCGCAAATAAAATAGTGGTAATATTTATGTCGGGTTTCTTGGGCAGCCTCTTGCCGGCCTATTTGTTTTGCCTGGCCGAACAGGGCATAGATAGTGCCCTTGCCGGCACCTTAAATTCGCTTACACCCATATTTGTAATATTACTCGGCGCCGTTTTCTTTAAAACTAAAACAACGCCTGCAAAAACCGCCGGTATCATGCTGGCATTTGCCGGAAGTGTATTATTGTTTTTTAGTCAGCCCAATTTTAGTGAGAACAGCAACACCGCTTATATTTTGTTTGTTGTGTTAGCAACGGCCTTCTATGGCTTTAATGTAAACATGGTGCACCAGCACCTGGGCAATATTGGCTCATTAAAAATTGCCGCAGTAGCGCTTAGCCTTAATGCTATTCCCGCATTGATCGTGTTGTATTTCACCGGCTATTTCACCAGCGCTAATTTAGCTACGGGCCCATTAATATCTACCGGGCTATCTTCAATATTAGGTGTTTTTGGCACCGCCCTGGCATCAGTATTTTTTTATGTGTTACTGAAAAGGGCAGGGGCCGTGTTTGCATCAATGGTAACCTACGGTATTCCGGTAGTGGCCATTTTCTGGGGAATTATTTATGGCGAGCATGTTGGTCTGCTCCAGGTTGGAAGTATGGGCATTATTTTATTAGGAGTGTGGGTTGCCAACCGCCGCAAGAAACTGGTGCAGCCTGCTCAATTAGTAGCAGCCGGTGGTGCTGCCATACCAGAAGAAGATGATAATGCCTGATTATTTAAAAAAAACAATTTGTTCATCAGCTCCTTTTATTACAGCTTTTGTGCCTAGTACAGAATCACCAGCAGGGTCGTAAAAACGCAGGTAGAAAGTATCGCCCTTCATTTCGTATTTTCCGGGGTACCGGGTATTTTTTATACTGTCGAACAACTGCCGGTAGAATTCGAAATAATTATTTTCCTTCAATTCAAAATAGGCATCATTCATATCTGCCACCGATTTAAAACTTTTGGTTACCGGGCTGGTCTCAAATGCGGCCTTATCCTTTTCAAAATCCATCTTAGCAGGGGCAGTACATGAACAAGCAAAGGCCAGCATCAGCACAAGGGTAATATATTTCATAATGCTCTAATTTGAGTTGGTTGCAAAACTATGGTTATTTAAAAGAATTTCAGGAAAGATCATCGGCCCCGTGGCGTTAATTATAATGGTTTTACTTATGCTATATCAAGGCAAATCTTTGTCCAAAAATAATCCCTATCTAATTTTTATATCCAAACGGCAGCCCTTACCTTTGCGGCTCAAATTTATATCTCATATATTTTAAATATTTGTTATGGCCAATACCGGTAAAGTAAAATCCATCATCGGCGCTGTTGTAGACGTTCAGTTTGACAACGATTCTAAATTACCCGAAATATTAAACGCCCTGGAACTTACCCGTGATAACGGTGACAAGCTGGTACTGGAAGTGCAGCAGCACCTGGGTGAAGATAGCGTGCGTACTATTGCGATGGATGGAACTGAAGGCCTGGTGCGTGGTACCAGGGTTATTGATACCGGTAAGCCAATTGCAATGCCTGTCGGCGAAGCTATAAAAGGTCGTTTGTTTAACGTAACTGGTGATGCTATTGACGGTTTGCCACAGGTAAGCAAAGAGAACAGTCGTCCTATTCATGCCAAGCCGCCCTTATTCGAAAATCTTAGTACTGCTAACGAAATCCTGTTTACAGGTATCAAAGTTATCGACCTTATTGAGCCATATGCAAAAGGTGGTAAAATCGGTTTGTTTGGTGGTGCGGGTGTTGGTAAAACCGTATTGATCCAGGAATTGATCAACAATATTGCAAAAGCATATAGTGGTGTATCGGTGTTTGCAGGTGTGGGTGAGCGTACCCGTGAAGGAAATGACCTGATGCGTGAGATGATTGAAGCAGGCATCATGAATTACGGCGAAAAGTTCAAGCACAGTATGGAAGAAGGTGGATGGGATCTGAGCGCTGTGAACATGGAAGACCTGAAAGAATCTAAAGCAACATTCGTGTTTGGCCAAATGAACGAACCACCGGGAGCAAGGGCTCGTGTAGCATTAAGTGGACTTACATTAGCAGAATATTTCCGTGATGGTGAAGGTGAAGGACAAGGAAAGGATATCCTTTTCTTCGTTGATAACATCTTCCGTTTTACACAGGCAGGTTCTGAAGTATCAGCACTTCTTGGTCGTATGCCATCTGCGGTGGGTTACCAGCCAACATTGGCTACAGAGATGGGATTGATGCAAGAGCGTATCACCTCTACTAAAAACGGTTCCATTACTTCCGTTCAGGCCGTTTATGTACCTGCGGATGATTTGACCGATCCGGCACCGGCTACAACATTTGCCCACCTTGATGCTACCACGGTATTGAGTCGTAAGATTGCCGATCTTGGTATCTACCCTGCGGTTGATCCTTTAGATAGTACTTCAAGAATCTTGACTCCGTTGATCGTAGGTGAAGAGCATTACAACACAGCAAACCGTGTAAAATTAATTTTGCAGCGCTATAAAGAATTACAGGATATCATTGCCATTCTTGGTTTGGATGAATTGAGTGACGAAGATAAACTGGTAGTAAGCCGTGCACGTAAAGTGCAGCGTTTCCTTAGCCAGCCGTTCTTTGTGGCAGAGCAATTTACCGGTTTAAAGGGTGTGTTGGTTCCAATAGAAGATACCATCCGTGGTTTCAATTCTATTATGGATGGTGAAGTGGATGGTTATCCTGAAGCTGCTTTCAACCTGGTGGGCACTTTGGAAGACGCAGTTGAAAAAGGTAAGAAACTGATGGCGGCGGCACAAGCCTAAAAGCAGGCCCCTGACCCCTAAAGGGGAACATAAAGGGAAGATCTTAATGCGAACGGCATGCTTTTTCAGGTTCAGTTCTTTTTTTTTGACGACCAGCTTTTGTAATTCTATTTAGCATCGTTGCGTCGCACTCTTGTACTTTTCCTACTTTGTGCGGCTTTTATTTTTGCGATTAGAAGAAAAATTTGAATTTAATTATAAACTAACAAACCAAGTTCCCCTTTAGGGGACAGGGGCATGACACTAGAAATATTAACACCAGAAAAAAAGATCTTCAGCGGCGATGTATTCGGCGTACAGTTACCCGGTATAGCAGGTTTGTTTGAAGTATTAGACAAGCATGCTCCCATGGTAAGTGCGTTGAAGAGTGGTAAACTCAAGATCTTAAAAGATAAAAACAACTCAGTTATTTATAATATTCAGGGTGGGTTTGCAGAGATACTGAATAACAAAACCACCGTGTTGGTAGAAGCTGCAGAAGAAAAATAACTTTGATAATATTGAAAAAAGCCTGTGCATTTGCACGGGCTTTTTTAATGCGGTTATGCGTGCGGAAGTATTAAAACTGTTTTTTTATTTGCAGGTAGCACCACCCGAGGAGGGGCAACAGCAAAAAAGCAATCGCCCAACTACTGTTGCCAACAAAAGGATGGAGCAATACTGCTATCAGCAGCAGGTAAAGCGGGTAGCCGATAAACAAAATGCAAACCAAAATAGAATCATAATGATCGTTATGGCCGCCATATTTTTTTGCCGCCACTTTAGCGGGATAACAAAGCGGCCAATGCAGCAGCAGCCCTAAAAATGCAGGCAAGGCCAGCATGATTTTGGTAAAAACAGCAACCGGCACCGCCATTAATTCTTGTCGTTTTGCAAGATCATTTTTTGCTATTTCGTATACTAGTGGCGCTAGCTCAGCTTTTAATGCTTCATTAAATCTTAGTACGGCCTGCCCAAAACTATCTGATGGCAGCACAGATTGGTTGCTGATGATATTGCCAAAATTCAGGTGGATATTTTTCCCAAAACTGGTGAAGCTTTGGTAGTTGATGCCGGTTGGCAATACACGCAGCGGAATGCCTTCCTGCCAGCTACTCAACGCCAGCCTTGCGGTACCTTTCATTAAAGGGCGCAGGAGCCACTCGTTAATGCATCGCCCTTCGCTAAATATGAGTACGATGCCATTTTCCTTAAATATTTCTTTGCAGGCATTGAAAGTACTGTAATTGTGCTCCATATTTTCTACACCTTCAGTAGTTCGGTAAACCGGCAACATTTTTAGCGATCGTAAAATGCCTGCAGCAAATGAATTTTTAAATACATCACCTCTTGCCAGGGAATATACCGGCCGCCGGAAAACAGAGGAAATAATGATGGCATCAAGAAA
Source organism: Chitinophagales bacterium (assembly GCA_038256495.1). Taxonomy (GTDB): domain Bacteria; phylum Bacteroidota; class Bacteroidia; order Chitinophagales; family Chitinophagaceae; genus Ferruginibacter. The sequence goes on along the minus strand of JBBSKH010000018.1, from coordinate 25,105 downwards.
GGAATTGGGATGGTTACATGCTATCAGCAACGGCCCCGTTTCATTAAAGTATGATGCACCATTCACTTTCAGTTTGCGGCAGTAAAGCCAAAAGGCAATGGCTGCCGGTATCTTAAGCAGGTTGTATAACAAGTAGTAGTTTTTAATGAAAATAAGTAATAAGGTTGGTTTGCTATGATCCTGCACATAGGAAATGATTGCCGGGCAGCTACAATTAATTCAACTGTGGGTCGGTGGGAAAATGTATCATCATCTCGTATTTGCCTCCCAGCAATTTCAGGCTGGCTTTCCATACTTCCGCTTCGGGGGTATCAAAAACAATTGTTTTGGTAGCACTGGCGGTTAGCCAGCTGTTCTCAGTCATTTCATTAGTTAACTGGCCAGAATCCCAGCCACTATATCCCAGGAAAAAACGGATCTTTTCTGGTTGTACCTGCCCGCTTTGCATCAGTATTTTCAAAGTCTCAAAATTGCCGCCCCAATAAACGTCTTCTGCAATTTGCTGGCTATCTGGCAACAGGTCAGGGTATTGGTGAATGTAGTGCAGCGTATCCATTTGCACGGGTCCGCCGGTGTACACTGGTAATTCAAAAGTTGCCAATTCAGGTATCAGTTCATTAAGTGTTTGATGAAAGAGTTTGTTCAGTACAAAACCAAAGCTGCCTTCTTCTTCTTCATGCCGGCACATTAGTACAACAGTGCGCTTAAAGTTAGGATCCTTTAAAAAAGGTTCTGCAATTAATAGTATGCCACTCGCAGGTGCTTTCATATTTCTAAAGTAAGATTTTTTATCAGAAACAACACATATTAACCCGAAATTTGAGCTTGTAAACCTTCGTTAATATTACGATTTTTTCAACTTATAGCCTGTTTAAGAAGCCGGATGCCTTAGCTTTGAAAAGTTTATATTTATGCAAAATTCAGCGGGCCATTTATGAAGAAAATTTTCCCTATCATCACCATACTTATTTTGCTTAGTTTACTCGGGCTTATTTTTTTTCAATATAAGTGGATCCAAAGCGCCAAAGATTATAAGCAGCAGCAATTAAAGGATAATATTACCCTGGCCACTGCTGATGCTGCCGAAAAGCTGATGGTAGAAAAAGATTTGCTACCCGGAATTAGAAAAAACCATAATGATCTGTTATTCCCGGCTGAAAAAAAAGGATTAGACTTTTACCGCCACTCCGTTTTGCAACGTTTCACAAAAGATGAGATAGGTCAGATCCTGAAAGGTTCGCTGAAGAAATTCCTGACAGAGGATGTGCCTTTTGAATTTGCTATTGCGCAGAATAATATTGTAGGAGAAGAACTGCAGACTGATAATTTTGCAAAATATGCAGTAGACACCGTCAATAACCTGATGCGGTATTATCCCCTGCTTCCTTCCAGCGGCGGCACGTTAGAGAATTTATCAATGGAAGAAGTGTTGGTAGTGATCGTGCCCAACGAAAACAGGATCGTGTTGAAGGAAATATTCTGGTTCATCATCTGGTCTATTATTTTTACCATCATCATTACGGCCGCTTTTTACATTACCATCAGGAGCCTGCTAAAGCAAAAAAAGCTTAGTGAAATTAAATCTGATTTCATTAATAACATGACACATGAATTTAAAACGCCGCTGGCAACGATATCCTTAGCGGTGGATGCGTTAAAGAACGAAAAGGTGGTAAACGATAAAGAAAAAACACAATATTTTACCGGCGTTATTAAAGAGGAAAACAAACGGATGAACAAACAGGTAGAAGCAATACTGCAGGCTGCTTTGCTGGATAAACAGGAAGTGCAGCTAAACCTTAAGAGACATTCCGCTCATGCACTTATTCAGATTGCCGTTAACAACATGAAGTTGCCCATAGAAGAAAAAAATGGTCAGTTGGGTATTAGCCTCGATGCTAAGAATGATATGATTATGGCAGATGAAGTGCACTTCATCAATTTTGTAAATAACCTGCTGGATAATGCTGTAAAATACTCTACTGGTCAGCCGCAGATAAAACTAACTACTTCCAATACCGGTACCCAGTTTAAGATTAAGATAGAGGATAATGGCATCGGCATGAACAAAGAAACCCTCAACCGCATCTTTGAGAAATTTTACCGGGCTCATACCGGAAACATTCATAATGTAAAAGGATTTGGCCTCGGCCTCAGTTATGTAAAAACGATGGTAAACGCCCACCGCGGTATTATCAAAGCAGAAAGCACCCTTGGTAAGGGCAGTTGTTTTACCATTTTACTACCCCATATAAAGACCTGATTGCAGGTTGTCCCCAACAATTCACAACTTTCCACATGCTATTCACATGTTTATTCCCATAATATGGACTCATAGTCCATGGGGGCGCAGTTTGTCCCCATGTGGATAAAAATCTTTTTTTAAAAAAGTGTAGGAAAGTGGGAAAAAGTGTTAATTTGTGTGAATTAATACTAAATAACCAATCAAATCCCCGCATGACAGGCTTTTTGGGAGAGTACGAAGCGACCATCGACGCAAAAGGAAGGTTCCTTTTGCCGGCAGGCTTTAAAAAGCAACTGCCGCAGGACGCTGCTGCCCAATTTGTAATAAACCGGGGCTTCGAAAAATGTCTCACCCTTTATCCTTTACAAAGCTGGGAGCCAATCTTCTCCAAAATAAGCCAGCTCAACGATTTCGATCCCAAAGTTAGAGAGTTTCGCCGCTATTTTTTGAATGGTGCAACAGAAGTTGAATTAGATAGTGCCGGCAGGCTGCTATTACCAAAAAACCTGATAGGCCACGCCAGTCTGCAGAAAGACATCGTGCTGGTATCGGCAGTAAACAAGATTGAGATTTGGGATAAAACACAATACAACGAGTTCTTTGATTCATTTACAGCAGAAACCTTTAGTGACCTGGCCAACGAAGTAATGAATAAGCCGGCGGGAGATGGATTGATGGGTTGAAAAGTTGAATACTTATGGCAAAAGCAGATAAAATAGAGAGCGAAGACCAGCCAGATCAACAAAGCAACTACCATGTTCCCGTAATGTTGAAAGAAGCAGTAGATGCCCTGAATATTAAAAAAGATGGGCTGTATGTAGACTGCACTTTTGGTGGTGGTGGCCATAGCCGGGAAATATTGAAGCAGTTAGGTACAGGGGGAAAGCTCTTTGTATTTGACCAGGACGAAGCAGCCAGGCAAAACCTGTCCGATGATGACCGGGTGGTATTTGTAGCCCAGAATTTCAGGCACCTGCAAAAATTCCTGCGGTTGCATAAGGCCGGCCCTGTGGATGGGATACTGGCAGACCTCGGTGTATCAAGCCACCAGTTTGATGAAGCAGACCGGGGATTTTCTACCAGGTTTGATGCCATGCTGGATATGCGCATGGATAACCGGCAGACATTAACGGCAGCAGATGTGTTGAACAATTACCCGGAAAATGAGTTGCATAAACTCTTTGAAAAATATGGCGAAGTAACCAATGCCAAAACACTGGCCCGAACAATTGTAGCACAAAGGAATATTGCGCCTTTTTCGATGATCAACAATTTTAAGCAGGCTCTGCACAGCATCGTAAAAGGAAACCCGCATAAATACTTTGCGCAGGTATTTCAGGCGCTGAGGATAGAAGTGAACAACGAAATGGGCGTGCTGGAAGAAATGTTGCAGCAGGCTATAGAAGTTTTGAAACCCGGAGGACGGCTGGCGGTAATTAGCTTTCACTCGCTGGAAGACAGGATAGTGAAAAATTATATTAAATACGGCGCAGGGCAAGAACGGGAAGCCGATAATGTGTTTGGTGGCCGGCCTTCAAGTCCGCTGAAAATAATCTCGAAGAAACCAATAACCGCATCGGCACAAGAGATGAAAATGAATACAAGATCCCGTAGTGCAAAACTTAGGGTAGCAGAAAAAAAATAAAATGAGTGAGAAGGTTAAAAATATGGAACCCGGCACTGTTCATAAGTGGAAGAAGGTATTCAGCCACGTTTGGATCGTGAAGAATATTCCTTTTTTCCTGTTCTTATCGGGGATGGCAGTGCTGTATATCTACAACGGACATATGGCAGATAAGCTGGTAAGAAAAATATCAGCCAGCGAAAAAAATATTAAGGAGCTGGAATATGAATACAAGTCCATCAAATCAGAAGTGATTTACAGAAGTAAGGCAAGCGAACTGGTAAAAGCTGTAGAGCCGTTGGGGTTAAAGGAAACCAAGCAGCCACCGGTGGTACTAAATCCTGAATAGAATTAAACAACCAAAAAAAGAATCCGTTTCCCGCCAGGGAAACCGGCACAATGGAAATAAAAAATGACATATTATGGCGGGTTTACCTTTGCTTCATTGGTATCGTGTTGCTGGGCGTATGTGTACTTGGGCGTGCAGCGTACATACAGCAGGTAGAAGGCGATTACTGGGTGGGGTTAGGCCAGGAGCTGCAATTAAAATATTTGCCCATTGAAGCAGAAAGGGGAAGTATCTACAGCGAAGATGGTAATATGCTCAGCACTTCCATTCCTGTATTTGATATTTATGTAGACCTTGCGGCAGATGCATTGCGTGAGAAACAAGGAAAGCGCTTCAAAGAAAATATTGATTCACTCAGTATCTCTTTAGCCAATCTCTTTAAAGATAAAACGGCTGAAGCTTACAAAAAGCAGTTACAACTGGCCTACAGGAACAAGGAGCGTTACTATCCCCTTAAGAAAAAAATATCGTTTGACGAATACCGTGCTTTACGCAATTTTCCGCTGGTGAGGCAAGGTAGAAATAAGAGTGGATTTATTATTGATACCCGTGATAAGCGCATTAATCCTTATGTGCTGATGGCCAACCGCACCGTGGGTTTGTCAAGAGCAAATCCTAAAATGAATGTAGGGTTAGAACTTACTTACGACAGTTTGTTAAGAGGTGTAAGTGGTCAACGCCTGATGCGTTATGCCGCCGGCTCTTATATGCCGGTTATGGGCAGCGAGCTGGATCCTATAAATGGTAAGGACATAATTACAACGCTTGATACCTATATGCAGGATGTGGCACAAAATGCCCTGATGGATATGATGGTAAGCAACAACTCTTTGCACGGTACGGTGATATTAATGGAAACCGCCACCGGCGAAATTAAAGCCATTGCCAACCTGGGCAAACAGGAAGACGGCTCTTACATAGAAGACCTCAATTACGGAATAGGTAAGGCTACAGAGCCGGGGTCAGTTTTTAAACTGGCTACTTTATTGGCGTTGCTGGAAGATAAATACGTTACCAATAACTCGATCGTTGACTGCGAAGGCGGCGTAAAATCATTCCATGGTCTGCGCATTAAAGACTCGCATCTTGGCAATGGGCGCATAACAGTTAAAAATGCTTTCCTGCAAAGCAGCAACGTTGCCTTTGCTAAACTGGCAGATCAATACTACCACGACCAGCCGAGAAAGTTTACAGATCACCTGGCACATTTTCGTTTGAACAAAATGACTGGTATTGATATCGTGGCCAGCTCCGGAAAGCCGACCATTAAAACACCTGATAACAGAAGCTGGTCAAAAACCACTATTCCTTACATGGCGCATGGTTACGAGGAACTGGTAACGCCGCTGCATATGCTGATGTTGTACAATGCTGTTGCAAATGATGGTAAGATGATGAAACCCTTCCTGGTAAATGCTATACGGGATTACGGAGTAAACGTAAGAATCATTGAACCAGAAGTATTGGTAGAAAAGATATGCAGCGATGAAACACTAAGGCAGGCAAAGGAATGTTTGAGGGCTGTGGTAGACAGCGTGCATGGCACCGCTCATCGTGTCGTGTTTGATTCTGCGTATTCAATTTCTGGTAAAACAGGTACAGCAGTTACCGCCCTTGATAATCGTGGATATAATAAAGGCAATAAAATTTACCAGGCTTCCTTTATTGGTTATTTCCCATCAGATAAACCAAAGTACACGATGGCGGTAGTAATTCAGAATAGCAGGGAATCGAAGAAGATATATGGTGCCGATGTGTCCGGAACTGTTTTTAAGGTTATCAGCGACAGGATATACAGCAGGTTCTTAGCCAATGTTACCAACTATGCGGCATCAAAGCCTGATACGTTGGAATACAACACTTACGGCCTGCGCAAAGATTACCAGTCTATTTTCAATTACATGAATATCGGCTATGCCGATGCTGGAAAAGAAGGCCTCTGGCGCAAGGTAGCGGTAAAGAATAATGCAGCAGCGTTATCCATGCCCGTAAGGATTAATGCGGTAAGTGCTATCACGCCTGATGTAACAGGCCTTGGGTTGAAAGACGCCGTGTACTTACTGGAGAACAAGGGCCTGGTGGTAGAAGTAAAAGGCAGGGGTAAAGTATACGATCAAAGCATGGCTGCAGGAGCAGCTTTTAAAAAAGGACAAAAAATTTCATTGATGCTCAATTGAGCCAAACTATGTTGCAGGAACTACTATATACAATTCCTATCAGGTCTGTAAAAGGCAATACAAATATCAGTATTGCTTCCTTGCATATAGACTCCCGTACGGTACAAAGCGGCGGTTGTTTCATCGCTGTTAAAGGTTCTGCAACAGATGGTCACCAGTTCATTGAAGATGCAATTAAAGATGGAGCAGTTGCGGTGGTTTGTGAACAAATGCCCGCAACTATTCAGGAAGGTATAGTGTATGTACAGGTAGAGAATAGTGCAGTAGCTGCAGGATATATGGCCCATCGTTTTTTTGGCGAACCTACCGCTGCAATAAAACTGGTAGGCGTAACCGGTACCAATGGAAAAACAACCATTGCTACACTCTTGTTCAAGCTCTTTACTTCATTAGGATATACATGTGGGCTGGTAAGTACGGTGCAGAACCAGGTGGGTGATAATATTATCCCATCAACACTTACAACGCCGGATGCAATAGCATTAAATGCATTGCTGAACCAAATGAAAGATGCAGGCTGTGAATATGTTTTTATGGAATGCAGCAGCCATGCTATAGACCAGCACCGTATTGCAGGGTTAGTGTTTAAAGGCGCCTTGTTCAGTAACATTACCCACGATCACCTGGATTATCATAAAACATTTGATGAATACATCAGGGTTAAAAAATCATGGTTCGACGGGTTGACCAAAAACTGTTTTGCCATCAGTAATGCTGATGATAAAAGAGGATTGGTGATGTTGCAGAATACCCAGGCGAAAAAACTTTTGTACAGCCTGAAAACGCTGACCGATTTTAAAGGCAGGATACTGGAGAATGGTTTGTCAGGACTGCACATGATCGTAAACGAAACAGAAGTGCACTTTAAATTGATAGGCACTTTTAACGCTTACAACCTGCTTGCTGTTTTTGGTGCTGCTATTTGTCTCGGACAGGATAAACTGGAAGTGTTGCAAACCTTGAGCAATATGGATGGTGCCGAAGGGCGTTTCGACTATAGCGTTAGCAAACTGCACAAGGTAGTAGGCATCGTTGATTATGCCCATACACCTGATGCTTTGATAAATGTATTGGCCACCATTAAGAACCTTCGGCAGGGTCCGGAAAAAATAATAACGGTGGTGGGTTGCGGTGGCAATAGGGATAAAACCAAACGGCCCATTATGGCAGAGGTTGCCTGCGAGTATAGTGATAAAGTAATTTTTACTTCTGATAACCCCCGCAATGAAGATCCGCTTGAAATTATTAAGGATATGGAAGCAGGCGTGAACGTAGTGGCAAGGAAAAAGGTAATCAGCATCGCCGACAGGAGAGAAGCTATTAAAACCGCCGTGAGCCTAAGTAACGACGAAGATATCATTCTCATTGCGGGAAAAGGGCATGAGAAGTACCAGGACATCAAGGGAGTAAAATCTGAGTTTGATGACAAGAAAGTTTTAAAAGAAATGTTTGAGTTATTGGAAAAATAACAATGATCATTAACCGGCAAAGCATGCGCTGAAGCGGTAAATAATTAGGAATATGTTGTATCACTTATTTGATTGGCTTGCAAGAGAAAATTTCCGGTTCCCGGGTAGTGGGCTGTTCCAGTTCATCAGCTTCCGGGTACTGCTTGCATTGATCTTATCATTGATTATTACAACAGTATATGGTAAAAAGTTGATAGGCTACCTGCAAAGAAAGCAAATGGGCGAAACCGTTAGGGATCTTGGCCTTGCAGGAGAACAGCAAAAAAAAGGAATACCCAGCATGGGAGGAATCATTCTAATTCTGGCGATCCTCATTCCAACGCTGTTGCTGGCTAACCTTGATAAAGTGTATATCCGCCTGATGTTGCTATGTACTGTGTGGCTGGGTGCCATTGGGTTCATTGATGATTACCTGAAGATCAAGGCAAGAAAACTGGCCAAAGCAGAGGGCGTGGATTATAAGAAGAGTGATGCGGATGGATTGGCTGGCAGGTTTAAAATATTCGGGCAGGTAATGCTGGGTGTTATAGTAGGTGCCACGCTTTATTTTAACCAGAACGTGGTGGTGCAGCGGGAAGTGTACAACCCTAATTTCTCGCAGGTGAAATTGCAACCCGGCGAAGAACTGCTGAGCGACAGTTTTAATGTAGTAAAAATTGATGGTAAAACACACCTGTTCGTAAAAGTGAAGACACCTATTACCACCATACCATTTGTAAAAACACACGAGTTTAATTATACCAGATTATTGCCTGCATCATTGCACCAGTATACCTACATATTGTACATCCTCATTGTGATTTTAATTGTAACGGCGGTGTCAAATGGTGCTAATATAACGGATGGATTAGATGGCTTGGCCACTGGTGTAAGTGCCATCATTGGATTGTGCCTTGGCATATTTGCCTATGTAAGTGGCAATATAAAATTTGCAGAGTACCTCAACATTATGTACATCCCCAACCTGGGAGAGCTCAGCATTTTTATAGCTGCATTCGTGGGAGCCTGCATCGGCTTCCTCTGGTATAACTCTTACCCGGCGCAGGTTTTTATGGGCGATACGGGTAGCCTGGCATTGGGTGGCATCATTGCAGCCCTTGCCATTATTGTAAGAAAAGAATTGTTGATACCGATATTTTGTTTTGTGTTTTTAGTAGAGAACCTGAGCGTGATGATACAGGTAAGCTACTTTAAATATACCAGGCGAAAATATGGTGAAGGTCGCCGGGTGTTCCTGATGAGCCCCCTGCACCACCACTATCAGAAACTGGGGTATCATGAAAGTAAAATAGCAGTACGTTTTTGGATCGTGACCATTTTAAGTGTGGCAATGGCAATGGTTACACTAAAACTGCGCTAAAAATTATTGTTGAAAAACCGCAGACCGATTAAGCTTATCTAACCGGTTTTCAATTTGGATGAATTTGTAACTATGAAACGGATTCGATTAAGAAATGCCATGCTGTTGAAGAACCTTTTTATTTTTTTTGAGCCACAGGGTAAACTAGTCCTGTTATCTTAATACTGATGAAGAACCAATGTTATTATTAAGCAAAAAGTGAAAAGTTGTCCTGTTATCTCAATGCTGATGAAGAACCAATTTTATTGTTGAGCAACAAGTGGAAAGTTGTCCTGTTATCTCAATGCTGATGAAGAACCATTTTTTAAGCATGACCTGGTAGGTGAAATAATTACCTGTTAAATTCTATGCTGTTGAAAGACCATTTTTAGTTTTTAGTAAGATGAAAAAAAGTATAACCATACTCGGAGCCGCAGAAAGCGGTGTGGGTGCAGCGCTGCTGGCACAGCAGCGGGGTTATGATGTTTTTGTAAGTGATGCTGGCATCATCAAAGAGAATTTTAAGATGGAGTTGGTGGATAACAACATTCCTTTTGAAGAAGGAGGCCACAGTGAGCAGCGCATCCTGCAAAGTACCGAAGTGATGAAGAGCCCGGGTATTGCAGATACCACGCCACTAATGAAGAAGATCAGGGAGAAAAAACTGCCTGTCATAAGCGAAGTGGAACTGGCTTACAGGTACAAAGGCAACAGCAGCATTATTGCGGTTACAGGTAGCAATGGAAAAACCACGACTACCTCCCTTATCTATCACATTTGCCAGAATGCCGGTAAGGATTGTGCGCTGGTGGGTAATATCGGTTTTTCGTTTGCAAGGCAGGTAGCTGTAGCGCCCAAGGAACTGTACGTGGTGGAGATCAGTTCATTCCAGTTGGATGATATTGACGCATTCCGCCCCGATGTAGCGGTACTGACAAATATTACGGAAGATCATCTCGACAGGTATGACTACAAAGTTCAGAACTACATTAACAGCAAATTTAGTATCACAAAAAATCAACAGGCAAATGATGTGTTCATTTTTAACCTGGATGATAAGACCACAACAGAAAATATTAAAAACTATTCAATCAAATCATTACTAGCCCCCATTACTATGAGCAAAGAATTACCCCAAGGCGTTTACCTGGCTAATGCCAAAATGCACCTGAAATGGAAGAATGAAGAAATGCAGATGAGCATAGACGACTTTACCTTAAAAGGAAAACATAACCAATATAACAGTATGGCTGCAAGTATGGCTGCAACAGCAATGGATATCAGGAAAGAAAAAATTCGTGAGTCACTTCAAACTTTTGAAAGTCTTGAACATCGTATGGAGCCTGCAGGCGTAGTTAGGGGCGTAAGCTTCATTAACGATAGTAAAGCAACCAACGTAAACAGCACATGGTATGCACTGGAAAATATGAGCAACCCGGTAATACTGATCCTGGGTGGAGTAGATAAAGGGAACGACTACGGTTTGTTGAAAGAACTGGTGCAGGAAAAAGTAAAAGCAATTGTGTGTATGGGAACCGATAACCGGAAAATTCATGAAGCATTTGGTGATATCGCTCCATTGATGGTAAGCACAGATAATGCACAAGATGCAGTACAATCTGCATTTCATTTTGCAAACAAGGGAGATGTAGTGTTATTAAGCCCTGCCTGTGCCAGCTTCGACTTATTTAAAAATTACGAAGACCGGGGCAACCAGTTTAAGAAAGCAATCAAAGACCTGTAAAATTTTTCTATAGAAAAATTTAAAAGGAAGCACATTAAGAAATGTCAGAATTTAAAAACATATTGAATAACCTGGTAGGTACGGCGCAGGCAAACGTGGAAACGGCCACCGCTCCATTTAAAGGTATGGGCCGGGTTGACACGCTTGTGCAAAGAACCAAAGGTGACAGGGTGATATGGGCTATCGTTATTTTACTTACACTGGCAAGTTTGTTATTGGTTTACAGCAGTACCGGTTCGCTGGCATACCGCATGAGTAAAAGCACAGAGAGTTATTTGTTCAAGCAGTTCGCTTTTATCATCCTCGGTTTGCTGATCATTTATTGGGCACACCGTATCAACTATACTATTTACTCAAAGGTGGCAACTATCTTGTTTCTCATTTCTATTCCGCTATTACTTTACACGCTGTTTTTTGGCGTGCAATTAAATGCGGGTAGCCGTTGGATAAAGTTGCCTGTTATTAATATGACCTTTCAAACATCCGACCTGGCAAAGCTGGCTTTGTTCATGTATATGAGCAGGATGTTAAGTCGCAAACAAGCTGTTATCAAGGATTTTAAGAAAGGGTTTCTTCCCATCATCATTCCTGTAGGTATTATTTGTTTGTTAATAGCGCCGGCGAATTTGTCAACGGCTGTGCTTATTGGCGGCACCAGTCTCATGCTCATGTTTATTGGCAGGGTAAGTACAAAGCATATCCTTTTAACGATTGGTATCGTGTCAATACCGGTAATCATCCTGGTTTCGGTGGCTATGGCCAATTACGATAAAGAGGCGGGCGAAAGTAAAAAGCTACCTGCAATTCTTGCATCTGGTCGTATTCCAACATGGGTAAGCAGGATACAGACTTTTATTTACAGCAAAAAAGAAGATGATAATGATAAGTTGTACCAGGTTAACCAGGCTAAAATAGCCATAGCCAACGGGGGATTGTTTGGCAGAGGACCTGGTAACAGCCAGGCAAGAAATTTTTTGCCGCACAGTTACAGCGACTTTATTTATGCCATCATATTGGAGGAATACGGATTAGTTGGTGGGGCAGCCATGGTGTTCATCTATCTCCTGTTCCTGCTGCGATGCATTAGAATTTACAGGAAATGTCCTTATGCATTTGGTGCCTTCCTTGCGCTGGCTTTAAGTTTTATGCTGGTGATACAGGCTATTGCAAATATGGGTGTAAACGTAAACCTGTTTCCTAATACCGGGGTAACACTTCCCCTGGTAAGTATGGGTGGCAGCAGTTTCCTTTTTACCTGTTTATCTATCGGGATCATATTAAGTGTAGCACGAAATGTAGAACAGCAGGAACCGCCAAAGCTATCCGAAGCTGTGGTTGCAGCATAATTAAACAAATAAAGAAAAAGATTTTTTGATTTATAAATGAGCGAAACAACAAGAAATATTACTGGCGACACCAGGCAACCACAAGCGCAACAGTTGAAGCTGATAATTGCAGGTGGCGGCACGGGTGGTCATATTTTTCCTGCCATCGCCATTGCCAATGCCATCAGGAAGCAGGTGCCCCAGGCAAGTTTTCTTTTTGTAGGAGCAAAGGGTAAAATGGAAATGGAGAAAGTGCCGCAGGCAGGTTATAATATTGAAGGGATAGACATTGCAGGTTTTAACAGGAGTTCTTTGATTAAAAACATAACGCTGCCCTACAAACTTGTTAAGAGTTTTTGGCAGGTGGCATCCATCATCAAACGCTTTAAGCCCGATGCGGTAATTGGCGTGGGTGGTTATAGCAGTTTTCCGGTGCTGCGTTACGCACAAGGTAAGGGCATACCAACTTTTATTCACGAGAGTAACTCTTTTGCAGGCAAATCAAATATACTGCTTGGCAAAAAAGCCAACACGATATTTACCGCTTCGCAAGGAATGGAAAAATTTTTCCCGGCGGCAAAGATTACTGTTACCGGCAATCCGGTGCGGCAGAACATCATTAACTCCGTAGTTTCAAAACAGGAAGCCTGTGCGTTCTTCGGCCTCAATGCAGAAAAAAAAGTGGTACTAAGTATTGGCGGCAGCCTCGGTGCCAAAAGCATCAATGAAGCCATTGATAAAGATATAGAGATGTTTAGCCAGAACGACCTGCAGTTGATCTGGCAAACAGGCAAGCCATTTTTCGAAAAGGCAACCGAAAGGGTGAAGGGCATGCAGCATGTTTTTGTTACAGACTTTATCAGCAAAATGGAATACGCATATGCTGCTGCAGATGTGGTGATCAGCAGGAGTGGTGCAATGGCGATATCAGAACTAAGCGTTGTGAATAAGCCGGTAGTTTTCGTGCCTTATCCTTTTGCGGCAGAAGATCATCAAACAGTAAATGCTAAAACCCTTGTTAGTCACCAGGCCGCAAAAATGATAAAAAATGAAGATGCTTTAAATGAACTGGTACCTGCAGTAATGGAGCTTAGCCGTGATAATGCTTTGCAGGAATTGTTTAAGAGCAATATTCAAAAATTAGGTACTGTTAATGCCGACGAGGTAATAGCAAAGAATATTCTTGCAACATTAGAACAGCATCGTCATGCTGAGCTAGCTATAAAAAAAGTATTAGAAGAAAAGAAATAATGTCAGACGCAAACAACATATCAAACAATAATGATACCAGCCGGGAAAGGCTGGAAAATATCAGTGCTGTTTACTTCCTGGGTATTGGAGGTATTGGTATGAGTGCTATTGCCCGGTATTTTTTGAGTATAGGCGTTAAGGTAAGTGGCTACGATAAAACGGCTACAGTATTAACAAGGCAACTGGAAAAAGAGGGTATGCATATTCACTATGAAGACAATGTGGCAATGATAGATAAGGAAGCAGATATTGTGGTGTATACCCCGGCAGTACCAATAGATCATACCGAACTTAATTATTATAAAGACAATAACGCACGCTTGCTTAAACGCAGCCAGGTGTTGGGCCTCATTACCGCCAATACATTTAATGTGTGTGTGGCAGGAACACATGGCAAAACAACTGCCAGTGCTATGATTGCTCATATTTTAAGAGATAGTGGTTTTGGTTGCACCGCATTTCTTGGCGGCATAGCCAGTAATTACGGCACCAACTTCTGGACGGAAAGAGGTAATTCAAAGCAGGAAGTTTGTGTGGTGGAAGCAGATGAATATGATCGCAGTTTTCTCCAGTTAAGTCCGGATATCGCCATCATAACTTCAATGGATGCCGATCACCTGGATATTTATGGAACGGAAAAAAATATGCAGGATGCGTTTATTGATTTTACCAGGCGCATTAAAAGCGGCGGGTTGTTGATTTGCAAAAATAACCTGTCTCGCATCGGAGAGATGCAGGCAGATAAAAAGATCCTTTATGCCGGCGCAGATATAAAAGCTAAGGCGCACGCCAATAACATACGCATCCACGAAGGGAGTTATGTGTTTGATCTTGTAACCAATGGGCACAGGTTGCAGGATATCGTATTAAACATGGGCGGCATGCATAATATTGAAAATGCTGTTGCGGCCATAACGGTGGCAGTACAATTAGGTATTGCTGATGACGATATAAAAGCAGCCGTAGCTGGTTTTGCCGGCGTAAAAAGACGTTTTGAATATATTCTTAAACCGGCAGCCGGTACGGATGCTGCGGTGTTCATCGATGATTATGCCCATCACCCGGAAGAGTTAAGGACATTAATAAACAGCGCCAAGGAATTGTTTCCCGGCAGGAAGTGCAGCATTGTTTTTCAGCCGCATCTTTTCAGCCGCACAAAAGACCTGGCAACAGCATTTGCTGCAGTGCTTGATCTTGCAGACGAAGCGGTGTTGTTGCCCATTTATCCCGCAAGGGAACTGCCAATGGCAGGCGTAAGCAGCCAGTTGATTTTAGATAAGATGAACGGAAAACATAAATGGATAAAGGAAAAAGAAGATTTGCTTAGTTGGTTGGGCGAACGTAAAGTATCGCTGTTGATCAGCGCAGGGGCCGGCGATATAGATACGTTGGTAGCACCTATAAAAGAAATATTGCAATAGCAATAAATTATGAGTAAGACAAAGATCAATATCAGGAAAATTGTTTTCACACTATTGTGGTGCGCCACGGCTGTGGCTGGTATTGTATTGCTGGTTGCTGCTGTAAAAAGTAAGAATGTAAAGACCTGCAAAGGGGTTGAAATTGAGATCAGCGGTGTTAGTAATAATTTTTTTATTAACCGGTCTGATGTGCTGAAAGTGCTGAGTGATTTTGTAGGTGGCGATCCTGCAGGAAGAACGATCAACCGTTTCAACCTGAAAGATATTGAGCGAAACCTGGAAACACAGGTATGGGTAAAAAATGCAGAACTGTATTTTGACAACAATGAAATGCTTAGGGTATACATTGATGAGCGGGAGCCGGTGGCAAGGGTATTCACCAGTAACGGAAATAGTTTTTACATTGACAGCAGCCTGAAAGTTTTGCCACTCAGCGACAAATTTTCGGCCATGTTACCGGTATTTACTGATTTTCCGGCGCAGCCGGGTAGTTTATCTAAAGCAGATACAGTATTGCTACGCCATATAAGAAACGTAAGTATGGCTATTGTGGAGGATGAGTTCCTTTTTGCCATGATAGACCAGGTGAATATTACAGAACAGCGTGGCTTTATGATGCAGCCAAAAATGGGGCAGCAGCAAATTGATCTTGGAGATGCCAGTGACCTGGCAGAAAAATTTGCAAAGCTTAAAATGTTCTACCGGAATATAATGCCCAAAGCAGGCTGGAGTAAATACAGCGTAATTACTTTAACCTACAAAAACCAGGTAGTAGCAAAGCTGAAGGATATGGCCGACAGGGCGTCTGACTCTCTTCGTGCATTGCAGATCATGCAGGCGATAGTAGAAAGAGCAGCAAGGTTGGCGGCAGATTCTATGCAGGTGCAGTTAATAAAGGCAAATGAAAAGCTGATGTCCGATAGCAGTATGATTCAACAATCGGTACAGAGAGATGAGCCTGAGCTGCCTTCAACATTGCCTGCAGAAAAACCGGTGATAATCATACCGGCAACAGCAGCGCCCGACAAAATACCTGCAAAGGTAAATCCGGTAAAGCCTGCACCTAAGCCGGTAAATGCAAAGCCTGCGGGCAAACCTGCTGCTAAACCGGCATCAACAGAAAAGCGGGTGCCAAAGGCAGTAATGGGTGGAAATTAAAAAATGAAAAGCCTCGCCTGGCAGGGTAAATAAAAAGAGACAAACATTAATAAACATACAAACACAAACAAACACAAAAAACTTACATCTATGAATCAGGAACAACCCATTATTGTAGGATTGGATATTGGTACCACAAAGATTGCGGCTATTGCAGGCCGTAAGAACGAATTTGGTAAGCTGGAAATTCTGGGCTTTGGCCGGGCAAACAGTAACGGTGTGCAGCACGGCATGGTGCTGAACATCGATCAAACGATTAAAGCTATCCAGACTGCTTTGGAAAACTGCTATGCCTCTAACCCAAACCTCGTTATTAACGAAGTGTACGTTGGCATTGCAGGTCACCACATTAAAAGCTTGCAAACCCGTGGCGATATCGTTCGTCAGAACCTGGATAACGAAATAGCCCAGGAAGAAATTGACCGGTTAATTGCCGATCAGTATCGCACTTATATTCCCGCAGGAGATAAGATCATTGATGTTATTCCGCAGGAATTTACGGTAGATAATTTTCAGAACATCCCCAATCCCATTGGCTACAGCGGGGTAAAGGTGGGTGCCAATTTCCACATCATCACCGGCGATAAAAATGCCATCCGTAACATCAACCGAAGCGTGGAAAAATCAGGATTGATTACTAAAGACCTGGTGTTGCAACCGCTGGCATCTGCCGCGGCGGTTATGTGCGATCAGGACCTGGAAGCCGGTGTTGCCATTGTAGATATTGGTGGTGGAACAACCGACCTGGCCGTGTTTTACGAAGGCATCCTGAAACATACCGCTGTTATCCCTTTCGGTGGAGAAAATATTACCAACGATATTAAGACCGGTTTGGGTGTTTTAAAAACACAGGCCGAGCAAATGAAAATACAATTTGGCAGTGCCTTGAGCGACGAAGCAAAAGCCAATGCATTTATAACTATTCCCGGACTGCGTGGCATGGCCCCCAAAGAAATTTCTGTAAAGAACCTGGCCAATATCATACAAGCTCGCATGAGCGAGATCATGGATTTTGTAACCTATCATTTAAAACAGGTTGGCCTTGATAACAGGATGCTGAATGGCGGCGTGATATTAACCGGCGGCGGATCCCAGTTAAAGCACCTGATTCAGTTGACGGAATATGTTACTGGTTTGAATGCACGCATCGGGTTCCCTAACGAACACCTTAGCGGCGGGCATATAGACGAGCTGGCCAAGCCAATGTACAGCACCTGTATAGGTCTTATTCTAAAAGGCTACAATGATTATGAGAATAAGAACAAACAAATGGCACCCAACTTCGCCAGGTTAACTGCCGGTAAAGCAGAAGCCGAAGAAGTAGTTGCCGATGAAGTTGAAATGACATCAGAAGTGCCTAACGTTAAAATAAAGCCCCGTAAAACTTTGCAAAGTTTTATGGACAGGTTTAAGACAAACCTGATAGAGTTATTTAAAGAAGAAGAGGATACGAAATTTTAAATGTTGAATGATGGGAGTCTTTTACTGAATACAGCATGGTTTCCATTTAAAATTTAAAATTCATCATTTAAAATAACATGAAACTACTTACTAACACACACAAACTACACACACATGATTCAATTTGATTTGCCAAAAGACCAGTCCTCCATCATCAAGGTGATTGGAGTAGGTGGTGGCGGTAGCAATGCCGTTAACCATATGTTTTCGCAAAATATAGAAGGCGTAGACTTTATAATATGTAATACTGATGCGCAGGCAATTGCACTGAGCAAAGTTCCCAATAAGATACAACTGGGTCCGCACCTTACGCAAGGGCTTGGCGCCGGTGCCAACCCTGCTATTGGCAGGCAGGCCACCGAGGAAAGCCTTGACGAAATCAGGCGCATCCTGGAAGTAAATACCAAGATGGCGTTCATTACTGCCGGCATGGGTGGCGGAACCGGAACAGGTGGCGCACCCATCCTTGCCAAGATCTGTAAGGACCTGGGCATCTTAACCGTTGGTATTGTTACCACGCCATTTGCTTACGAAGGAAAAAAACGTATTGCGCAGGCAGAAGAAGGCATCATGAGTTTGAAGAACCATGTTGATACCCTGTTGGTCATCAGCAACGATAAACTAAGGCACCAGTTTGGAAACCTGAAAATGAAAGAAGCATTTGCCAAAGCCGATAACGTATTGGCAACTGCTGCAAAATGTATCACCGATGTAATTAACAGCACCGGCCAGATTAACGTCGATTTTGCTGACGTATGCACTGTGATGAGCAATGGCGGTGTCGCCATTTTAGGCAGTGCTTCTGCACAAGGCGAAGAAAGAGCACAGGAAGCAATTGAAAATGCATTGAACTCTCCGCTGCTAAACGATAATGATATTCGTGGCGCAAGGTGGATTCTCATCAACATTAATTCTGCCGAAGGCGATCATGAATTTACCATGGACGAAGTGGAGATCATACAGAACTACCTGCTAAGCCAGGCAGGAGAAGATACAGATGTGATTCTTGGCTTGGGTTATGATAACAGTCTTGGTAGTGAAATAAGCATCACATTAATTGCAACAGGTTTCGAACATAAAGATCCTTTTCCAAAGAAGAAGATGGAAACGCCCGGTAATGAAGCCAAATCTGATAAGATTGTAATGGAGCTGGAAATGCCCAAACCATCGCAAACAATTTTGCAGCAACCAACGCTGCAATTTGATGATGAAAAGGTGGTGCCGGCTACGGGTACTCTACAACAAACGCCTGTTACCGAAGAGCCTCCTGTTGCCGAAGATGCTATGGCGCCTGTAATGAATGAAATGCTGGTGGAACCTGCAAAAATAGAAGAAGTACTTAGTAAAAATACTGTGGAAAAATCGTCTGATGAACCTGAGTATTTTGAAATAACTTCAGCCGCAGATCGCAGCCCTGTAATAGAGTTCGATCTTAGCCAAAACTTAAATCCCGTTCCTCCGAAACCTGCCAGCAAGCAAACACCAGTTAACACCGAAGCATTAGAAAATAAAGACGCTAGCAATACGGGAAAACCTCTTTCGTCGGGGGGATTCCTGGCGAAGCCTGCACAAATTTATGTGCAGGAACAGCCAACGAATGCAAAATCCAATTCAATAGATGAACCACTACCTAAGCATATTCCAGCGCAGGAAGACGAACCTGCAAGTGAGATGCATCTGGTAGTTAAAGAATCCCAGAAAGCGGCGGAGGAAGAGCCAATTGTACAACCAACTCAGCCCATCATGATGTCGAATGTTGAGGACCCTGCGCTGCAGGACGAAACAGAAGAACTCAGGCGCCGGGCAACGGAACGAATTGCAAAACTGCGTAATTTGTCATTCAATATTAACGCAGCCGATCCTAATAATGAGTTTGAAACGGTGCCGGCTTACCTTCGCCGCAATATGGAGATGCACAACCAGATTGCAGATGTAGAGAGTTTTTACAGCAACTATACTGTAAAAACCGACGATAATAATAAAACCGAGATCAGTACGATCAACACTTTCTTAGACGGAAAAAAACCTGATTAAATATATTATGGCTGCCACATGGCGGCCAACTGTTGTGTTTGTAATTACAGTTTGTATGTTGCCCCTCTCTTTTTATGAGAGGGGTTTCTTTTTAACCGATTAGCTGGGAACAATCTGTTGCAGGTGCTTGCGTAGCACCAGTTTTAACTGGCGTTTTACAATGGTGCCCATAGTGCTGCACTTGGAGTAGTAAGTTGTTTTAAAATGTTCGTTCAGTTCTTCCCGCAGCATTTTTATTTTATGGTATTCAGATAATTCATCTTTTATCATGATGCTTAATAGTTCCATCAGTTGACGCCGGCTGGCAATGGCACGGTATGCCATAGCCGTTTGCTCTTCTACCTGGTACTGTTCAATTACTTCCGGACTAAGTACCTTCAACACAAGGTTTACATAATCGAAGTTCTCCCGGTAAAACTGCGGCAGGTAAAGGTTTTTACGCCCTTCATAACTTTGCTGGTCAAAGTCAATGGCCCGCATACGGTACTGGTAATCCTCAATGTCAGGCGTAATGTCAATAACAAAATTGTAACTGCGCATATCACCCAATAACCTGGCGAAACACCTTTCATTGAATTTTACAAACTCTTTTGCTATGCGTGTTTTATTGGTTTCCGGCTGGTTTAAATAATCCTCCAGGAACACATCACCCGGTATACCGGGTATATGTTCCTCTACCAAAGTATTTTTATGGTAGATATAAGTTATCCTGTTCGGGCTTAGCAGGTGCTCTAGTTCCAGCCCGTAAATGCGGGAAGCATCTGATGCTTTAATATAGTAGTGGTCGTAATTATCATTAATGCGGTTAATGATGCGAATGCGAAAAGGCATGCTGTTACCAAATTCGCAAAAATCAATTCGTTCCACATCAAGGTGTTTTATATAACTAAGGTTACCCTCGGTCTTTATGGCAGCGTATGTTTTAATAAGGCCTTCTTTTAAATACTCCATTTCTTTAAGGTCGTAAATGGCCGTTTCCCAATGGGTAAGTTTACCGGCTTTGTTTCTCAGGGCTGTGGTATGTCTGTAATTCAGCAGGTCTTTGTAAACAATCGGTAGCTGTATATCACGACCATATTGGTGCAGGTATTTCTGCAGGCGGTCTGTTACGGGGAACAGGTCCTTCTTCATTAGTGGCCTGTCCGTTTCATTTTTTACCTTGGCATTGATGATTTCGTTAAACTGCATACTGTAAAGATAACGTACCCTGTATTGTTTATGTGAGAAGTAAGGCTCGTTGAAAAAGATCAGGGCTAAAATTGCGAAGCATTTGCATCCGCCGTCAAGGTTAGTAGTACACGATGGCCCTGGTCGGCGGCACACAAACCCCGTTCCCCTGATTCGTGTGCCCACGGGCCAGTCCAGCAAGATGTTTATAAGAAATCGAAACCAAATTCTCCAAAAAAAATATAAAAGTTAATCCAGATTTTGATACTCAAGTTTTGCACTTATTGCTTGTTCCAATGCCACCGGCAAAACGCCGGCGTT
This sequence comes from Chitinophagales bacterium, assembly GCA_038256495.1. Lineage (GTDB taxonomy): Bacteria > Bacteroidota > Bacteroidia > Chitinophagales > Chitinophagaceae > Ferruginibacter. The sequence continues at coordinate 4,020 of JBBSKH010000018.1, read as the reverse complement.
ATCGTTGATAGCTCTAAACTTCAGTATGGTTGAGTCCCAAACAAATACGTCTTTAGGCCCGGCATTTATACTAACATAATACCGCACCTGTTCATTGAAAAAGAAAGGTTCAAATTCTACCCGGTAGGGAACATTATCTACCACCAGGTTAAAATATCTTTCATTGTCCTTTTTTGCCTTCGTTTGATCTATAAGCGGTGGAACTTCCTGTTTATTTTGCTTCTCATTGTTTTCCATAAATTATTTTTTTTGATGATGATTATAATCTAAAATTCTTGCTGCAAAAAGTATCCCTTTTATTTTACCACAAGTTGATTGTCTACTTTTTCAGGATGAAGAGCGCTGAACTCTCCTATCAAATATTGGAGATTGTCACGATCAATATCTCCACGCAGCACTATCACTTCGGCTGCTACATCACCCATTACACCGGGTTATATGGTGATAATAGATTGACAGAAGTTTTATATTATTTTCTACTTTCTTTACAGCATCCACCCTCAATACTGTTCTCCGTGTTGCTCAAAATAGTTATCAACTATCAAGCCGTTTTAGGTGGAATCAATTACTCAATCATGATTATTCTTGTGTGCATGTATATGCACCATCACGTGAATGTGTTACCTAATGTGAGTAAATATATTCCCAAAAAAATTATATTAAAACAGGCCCCTATAATTACTTCAATTTTTTAATGAGTAAATCCTTTGAACATGCTTTTTCGGCATGATATTTTAATTATACTTGTGCGTAAACAACTAAGAACTTAGAATACATTCCTTGCAATAAAATAATTGCTTTCCGACAATTTTAATCTCTTTCCCTTTTTAAAATATCGTTCTTAGTAAAATAGGTAAACAGACTAAATTGTTTACTAACCTTAAAATTTAAAGATTCAAATTAAAAATCATTAAAAATAAAAAATATGAATATTAAAAATGAAACAGGTAAAATTTTATTATTTGCAATAATTGTTTTTGCGGCTTTCTCGCTAAGCTCTTGTGCAAAAAAAATGACATTTGGCACCTCATCTGTAGTACCTGCAGCTCAAGGTTCGGTGAAATTAAAATCTGACAAAAATAACAACACATCTATTGATTTGAGTGTAGAGCGCCTTGCAAAGCCAGAAGATCTTACTCCTCCAAGAAAGACTTATGTAGTATGGATGGAAACGGCGGGTAACGGAACAAAAAATATTGGCAGCATAAATACCTCAAGTGGATTTTTGTCTGGTAAACTTAAAAGCTCATTAAAAACAGTTACTCCCTATAAGCCCACCGGTTTTTTTATAACAGCCGAAGATGATGAAACCATTACATATCCTGGTAGCCAGGTAGTATTAAGGACCAAATAATTAAAAGTTGAAAACTCAGTTTTCCACTTATATAGCAATTATATCCACTTAATGAGATCCGTTATCTTTAAGGGGTGAAATAAAGGTTCATTCCTTCGGTATAAATCAATATTTAACCTTTAAAAAAAATCTTATGGCAGAAATTAAAATTGAAAAGAAAAAAACAATATGGCCCTGGATTATAGTTGGCCTGCTTGTGCTTGCGGTCATCCTCTATTTTTTATATTTTAGAAATGACAACGAAGATAAAGTAGCAGATGCTGCTGCCACAACAACACGTGTTGAGGACAGTACAAATCCTGTGAATACTAATGAAAACAATAACGCCGTTGACGCCTTTGTAACCTATGTCAATGCTGATACTGCGACTATGGGTCTCGACCATGTTTACGCTCACAATGCATTAATAAAATTAATTGATGCAACCCAGGCAACGGCAGATAGGCAAAGCTTTAATTTGCAAGCTGAGCTGGATAAAGCGAGGGAAGATGCGGATAAAATAACCAATGATCCGACGGCTACAACCCATGCAGGTTACATTAAAGATGCCGCAAGAAAATTGAGTACGGCGTTGCAAAATATGCAACAAGCAAAATACCCGCAGCTAAATGCAGAGAGCCAGAAAGTGAAAGGTGCCGCTAATGATATAAGTAATGCTGACCTGACTTTGGATCAAAAGCAAACAGTCAAAACATTTTTCAACGAAGCCGCTGATTTGCTTAAAAAAATGAAATAATTAACCTTATTAAAAATATATTATGACAGACAATAAAAATAGAAACCTTTTTTACTTACATGAATTATCAGATTATAAAGTGGCAGATGATTATCCTGATGTAAGAGATTGGGAAGTAAAAGATGCAGACAACCGCACCGTGGGAAAAGTAGATGGATTATTGGTTAATAAAGATGCTGAGAGAGTGGTGTACCTGGATGTAGAAGTAGATGAAGCAATAATAGAAGCGGGGCATGAAACGTATGCTGCAAAAGCCTCTGACGGCGTGCATGAATTTTCAAATGAAGATGGGGAAAGTCACCTGATTGTTCCAATAGGAATGGTGGAGCTTGATGAAGAAAATGAAGTTGTGCATGCCAGTCAAATCAATTATGAAACATTTGCCAAAACCAGCCGCTTTAGCAAAGGCACCGATCTTGACCGGGACTATGAATTAATAGTTTTAAACAACTACGTCCCTGGCGCTACCGATAATGTATCCAATGAAAATGCAGGCGATTTTTATAAGCGTAAAGCGTTTGAAAACACCCGGGGCCGTTCTTAACAGGAAGGCATCGTTGCTAAATGCGGGTATCAGTTTTTACTTTTATCCGCATGTTGCTTTTTTACTTCTTGCTCCGCAGCGCCTGAGTGTTCCTCATTTTCCTGCACACTATTTTCGTTGCTTTCTACTTCTGTTCGGCGTACAGTTACAGCATATGTATCAGGCTTTATTACGGAGCCGTATTTTAAAGCATATGCTTTTGTAAACTCTGCACCAAAATATAGAACGATAGAAGAATAGTAAATCCAAATCAATAGTATTACTAACGATCCCGCAGAGCCGTAAGAACTGCCCATACTGCTTTGGCCTATGTAAACGGTAATGCCGAATTTGCCAATCATAAAAAGAACCGCTGTAAATAGTGCACCGGCAGCTACATCCTTCCAGCTAATAACTGCATCGGGCAGCACCTTGTAAATAATAGCAAAGAGTAATGTTACCACAAATAAGGTTACAAGTATATTTACAATATAAATAATTACGAAGCCGATATTTGGAAATACATCCTGGAGCTTGCCCATAAGGCCATCGAGGAGGCTACTAATAAAAAGAGATACCAATAATAAAAAGCCAAGGCTTGCAGTTATTGAGAAAGAGAGGAGCCGGTTCTTTAACAGCCGCAGCCAGCCTTTCCCTTTCTTTACTTTTAAATTCCATATTAAATTGAGAGAACTTTGCATTTCGCCAAACACGCTCGTAGCTGCGATGATCAGCATAATGAAGCCGAAAATTGCTGCAAAATTTTGCCCGCTTACAGACGCATTTTTTATAATCTCCTGAATTTGCGATGCTGCCTGTTCGCCAATGAGCCCTTTGAGTTGTTGAAACAGCGTTCCACTAATTGCGTCACGTTCCCAAAATAAATTTGCAAAGAAAATTACCACAAGCAACATGGGTCCTATGCCAAAAATTGTATAGTATGCAAGTGAAGCGCTTAGTTTCAGCACATGGTGTTTCGAAAATCCTTTCGCAGCGTCTTTTAATATTTGCCAAAATCCCGTCAGGTTAAAGTTGCTCATATTATTTCATTTTGTAGGCATCTGTAACGTTGCTGCTCTTATGCCATTATTTATAAAAGCTACCAGCCGCCCTGTATCGCTACAAGGCAACATATCATGAACGTGCGTACAAGGTGCTTTCTCCGCTGTAGGTGTGCCCATCCAGACTTTTCATAAGTGGCCTGTCCAATTCGTTCTTTACCTTAGCATTTATAATCTCGTTAAACTGCATATTGTAAAGATAACATTCCCTGCATTTTTTTGTGAGAACTAAGACCCGTTAAAAGATAAAAGATCAAGCCTACAATATTAAGAGACATTTGCATCCGCTGCCCCGGTTGGTGGCACTTGAAAACTGCGGCCAATATTCAGGATAGCTTTTTTCATT
>JBBSKH010000017.1:0-44328 GCA_038256495.1 Chitinophagales bacterium | reverse complement strand
CCAAAAATGATGATAGCATCTTTTATAGAAGCTTTGTTTATGGAGTACAACTGTTCTTTACTAAGTTTAAGGCCTTTTTTAACCATATCATTATAAACTTGCTGCCCAAGTAACATAGGCAACCACATGCCTTCATCGGCCTTAGCTTTAAACAGGCTTGCTACAAGCACAAGCATTAATAATAATTTCTTCATAATTACAATTGATTTACGTGTAGGCGAATTTACCCAATTTTTAATTGTTAGTTTCAACACTATTTGTAATTATTTTGACATATTGCAAAAAGTGTGGAATAGACAAGTTAGATATAGAAAAGCTACACACAAACGAACTCAGTTTCTTTAATATAAATGGCAATTCAAATTCTGCTATTTTACAAATCAATGAAAACCATGGTTATTAAGTTAATTAAATATTATACAAAAATAAATTTCTGTAATTGTGATTTTATATACCCTTTTAGTTGTAACTCTTTAGAATAATTTGCCCCCCAACATGAGAAAGCCAAAACAAACAAAAGGAAACCGCACAGACGCTGACATCAGCCACAGCATTCGCAATACCATCTTTAGCATTACTGCACTACCGCCTGAAAAATATTACCGCTTAGCGTAATTATTTCTTCACTTAAAAATTTATTAAATGAGAACAAATAGAACATGGCCGCTTCTTGCCGCCATAATACTAATGTTTGCATTTGCACAATGCAAAAAAGAAAAGCAATTAACAGAACTGGAAAAATTACCACCTGCCACACAAACTGGTGCCAACACACTTGGTTGTTTGGTTAATGGAAAGGCATGGGTGGCACAAACTGATTGTAAATTTTTATGTAACCCGAAAGTAACTATTACATATTCAAGCCAAGTGGGGGGAGGTGTAAGTATACATGCCAAAAGTGAAAATAATGCGACAGATCTTGATCAGTCAATTGTTATTTCTTTTGATTCGGCCCTCTTTAAAACTTATCATCCCTACCAAGATACAATCCATACCAAATACGGTTTTTTTGATTACGCAAATAGGCCATGCAGAGAACTGCTTAGCATTGAGTCAGGCACAACGGCGGCTAATGGCAGTGTCAGTATTACCAGACAAGATCTAACGAATAGAATAATTTCTGGAACATTTGAATTTTGGTTAAAAAAGCAGCAATGTGATTCCCTCATCGTAAAGGATGGACGCTTTGATATTCAATTCTAATCAACTCTAAAAAATACTTTATGAAAAAAATTATAAGCCTTTTATTGTCACTTTTTTTGTTTATGTATAGCTCTGCCCAGGTAGATACCGTCCGGGTAGAACAGGACTTTATATTTCAGAACATTGATAAATCCCAAATACCTACTGGTTATTTAAATGAATATGGGCCCGAAGTAGTGGAGAAGAAATGGCTGACCGGAATATTAAATGACAGTAACCTGGTAACGGATATTGAAGTGTTTATCTGTGCCTGAATCAATAATCTGCCTTTTGATTTCATCAAATAAAATATTGAGAAGACATGGTTAACAAGCATTCAAATATTATACAAAAATAAATGCCTGCCATTGTGATTTTTGAATACCTTTTAGTTGTAACTCTACAGAATAATTCAACACCCCAACATGAGAAAGCCCCGACAAACAAAAGGAAACCGAACTGATGCGGACATCAGCCACAGCATTCGCAATACTATCTTTAGCATTACTGCCTTGCCGCCTGAAAGGAATTAATAGGCTTGTAATTTATTTCTTTACTTAAAAATTTATCGAATGAGAACAAATAGAACATGGCCGCATCTTGCCGCCATAATACTAATGTTTGCTTTTGCACAATGCAAAAAAGAAAAGCAATTAACAGAACTGGAAAAATTACCACCTGCCACACAAACCGGTGCCTATACTTTTGGTTGTTTGGTTAATGGAAAGGCCTGGGTGGCAGGCACGGATTGTAAATATTTATGTGACCCGAAAATTAAAGTCAAGATATACTACGACTTTGGTGGAACTATTAATATCACAGCTATTCAACAAAGAGCCGACAATATAGATGAACGAATTATTATTTCTTTTGATTCAGCAGATTACAAGTTAATTCACAACTATTCAGGACCACTGCACACAACTTACTCTTTTCGAGATTATATTAATAGAGACTGCCGAAACATTTATAGTGCAGATCAAACAACAACATTTGCTAATGGGCAAGTTAACATTACTCGTTACGATCCTGTGCTAAGAATAATTGCAGGATCTTTCTATTTCAAGTTGAAAGAAAATCAATGTGATACTTTGAAAATTTCTGACGGACGCTTCGATATCCAATTTTAACCAACGCTAAAAAAACTTTATGAAAAAAATTATAATCCTTCTATGGTCACTTTTTTTGTTTATGTATTGCTCTGCCCAGATAGACACAGTCCGGGTAGAACAAGACTTTATATTTCAGAACATTGATAAATCCCAAATACCTACTGGATATTTAAATGAATATGGGCCCGAAGTGGTGGAGAAGAAATGGCTGACCGGAACATTAAATGACAGTAACCTGGTGACGGATATTGAAGTGTTTAATTTTCTGTATAATGATATAGAAAACAGTCGCCTCTATACGGCTACTCCGGCTATGTATCCGTTGGACAGCGCCAAACTATATACCGACATTTCAAGGTATGATACAGTATCAAATCTGGCATACTTTATTGGTAGTTATGCCTCAATTAAGGAAAATTCAGTTTCTCAAAATTTGTTTACAGTGTATAATAACCAGTTATACGATGTGATCAACAGAACTGAAAGTCCATATTTATCAAACAAAGTTTTTGTAGCGGCACCAACTTTACCAACATCACCATTTGAAAATGAGATAAGGCTTGGCTTTAGTGGGTTGATCTACTCTAATTTCACAACCGGGCAATTGCAAAATGTGCAGATAAATTTTTTGGATGGCAATGGTTATCAATATCTATATAATAATGGACAGGCTTATATTTTAACCAAAACGTACAGCGATAGCACCGGGTATAAAAAATTCGTGGTAAAAATTGATTTTGGTTCCGGTCATTTATATGAATGTTATACGCAACAATATGTTGAAGTTATCAATTCCAATTCCCAGAATCGTTATGCTGCTCTAACAAATGCTGAGCTTTCCTCCCCGGTACATTTTATTCCCCCTGCAAGCTATTTAAATCAAAATCCGGTTGTCCCTGCTTCTTTTCCACCCTCGAGTTACTTATCCACTCTGCAGCGTTTTAACCAGGATATGAAAATATATATAAGGTATAGTGCTAAAAGAGCTGGCACTGCATTAGATAGTCATATTGTAAAGCCATTCATAGTTGTGGAAGGGTATGATATTACTGATGCGTCTAAAATCTTGAAGCCAAAAAATTATAACATAAACAGTTTGATAGACGAATGGGAGTCTTTAAAAGAAGGTCCAGCCGGTTATGACATGAATTTGAAGCTCGATGACACTGCGGGTTATGACTTAATTTTTATAGATTATTATACCATGCGCAGTATTACAGAAAATGCCGATTATTTACTACAGGCCATAGACTGGATTAATAGCGTAAAAGTTAATAATGCTTTAAACGTAAGGGAGCAAAATGTGGTAATGGGTATTAGTATGGGTGGCCTGGTAAGCCGATATGCGCTTGCCAAACGAACCAAGCAAACAGGCACCAATAGCACTGAAACAAGACAATTATTTACAATGGACAGCCCCCACCAGGGAGCCAATGTTCCCTTGGGATTCCAGCATTTTCTTTACGATCTTGGTGAGTGTAAAATAGTGAAGAAACTAAAAAATGTCTCAGATGAATTGTCAGATTTTTACAAGTTAAATGACTTGCCGGCTACCCAGCAACAATTAATCATAAGAGTAACAGATGGTAATGGAGGCAGGGTAAATAACAGTTTTCTTGCACCCGGCGGCACTTACAGGTCAATGGTGGATTATACAGCTCCTTATGAATTTTTGGCCGTTTCTAATGGCTCGCAGTGTGCCGTTCCTGTAATGGCACCGGGTACATTGCTTTTACAAAGAAGTGGAAATGTAGCCAGTTCACACTATTATTTCTATCTATTTAAAAACAATTATCGTTTAGCAGTCCAGATAAATGCACTACCTGCGTATGGAACCACGAGCCAGGTTTGTTTAGTAAAAATGGAAAGAAATGTTCGTATTCTGGCAGGTCTTGTAGGTTCTGGCTGGCACACAACTAATGATGCCGCCTCACGAACTTCACCGGCCAATTTTATTCCCTGGGACGGTGTGCCAGGCGGTACAAGGGATGCAGAAGCTGATGGGTCTATATCACAGACAGGTTATACCCCCGAAATTGGAAAAAGCAATACTCTTTTCGGCAATTTCTGGAGGTTAGGTGTTTTCACTTATATTCTCAATGTGCACACAGATATTTCGTTTCCCTTTAGTCAGCGGTTTTTCACCTTTGTTCCTATTACCAGCGCTTTAGATGTCGCTAATGTTACGGCTACAACATTCAACCAGCCATTTAATTTTGATGCGTTTGGTTTAAATGGATCAAGAGCTAATAAGTTTAAAACCCAGCAACAACTTGCTGATGGAAGATACAATGCCTTTCACACAGATTTTGATGCAAAAAACAGCCGCTGGATTTTTGAAGAAATGGAAAACATCACACACTCATTGGATTGTAATAATATTTGTGGGCCAATATCAATGGAAGGTCCGTCGCTGTTATGCATTTCAGAAACTTATAGTTTGTCTAATTTACCAGCGGGCACTTCTTCATCAGTTACCTGGAGTATTTCTCCCAGCTACATTGCTGCTTTAAGCTGCTCCACTTGTGTTAGTCCCACACTAACCAAAACATACAGCGGAAAGGTAATTTTAACTGCCAGCATAACAAATGCCTGTACCACCGGGAGCGTCGAAATACAAAAAGAGATAAATGTGGGTACTCCTTTAATAGAGTTTGTTTCTTTTACCAATGATGTGTCTGGAGAAGGTTATTGGTGTTCCACACACTATAATAATATCTTTACAGTTCAACCCGAGCTACAAGGTTTTTACGAAGCCCGTTTGCTCAGTTGGCCTGCTATGACTTTAGTTAAAACAAATAACTATGCTGTTTCAGGTACAGATCCTTTCGGTTATGTGCCAACAGGCTGGTATGTTTTTCAGGTAAGAACTTCTAATGAATGCGGACTATCGGACTGGTATGAAACAGAAATTGAATACGTGGATTGTATTAATAACGGAGGTGGCGAAAATTTCATTTTGGAAGCATCTCCCAATCCTGCAAACAATCAAATTACCGTAAAAACGACTAAAGAAAAACCAGCAGTAATGGCATTGAGTCAAGCGGAAAATGTGCGATACCAATTGTATAGTTTTGGCAATTCTACCCAGATAAAACAGTGGAATTTTGACAATACAAAAAATAGTAGGGTATTAAATATCCAGGGTATTAATCCGGGCCAATATATACTTAGAGTAACAAAAGGTAAATATCGAGGCTCAACCCAGATAATAATAAAATAGTATTACGTCGTAATAAAAGATTAAAAAAAATATAGAAAAGCGCCGCTGAGAAGCGGCGCTTTTCTATCGTTGCTAGTCTTTTCTTCCTACTTCCCAGCAATGTTAGTGGCACAAAAAATAGGAAAAACCCACCCACTTTCCAGCAACCTCTCTCGCAGAGAAGGTTGCGTATTATTAACTTACAAATAATTTATTCAAAATATTTCGTTGCGCTTTTTCTACATGAAGAAAATGGGTTTATTACACTAAACGCAAACGTCCTGGTGCACCCACAAAGCAAAAAGAGAAATGTTATAGAGAGAACAATGAATATTGTCAACATCAAAATGCTAATGACGCAAGGTCCCTTACAGAAGACTTTGCTGAACAGCAGAAAAAATCAGCTATTTTTAAAATGGTTGCGATGCTGGTGAAAAGCACGATGCATCGGACAATATTGGTTGAGGTTTGGCGTGGAAGCGATAGAGAACTCCTGCAGCTGAGAAAATTTTTAATTAGCCGTAAAGGCGGTTATTTGTATAAAAGCAAAAATTGGGTCAGGTTTTGTTTTTAAATGAAATAATTTGCAGGCTTACAACAAAGTAAAACATTCATTGGAACAAATATACATTATAGGAGCAGGCTGCTTTGTAGCCGGATTTTTAATTGCATTTATTATACAGGCAGTAAGACTTGCAGGTGTAAAAAAAGAATTGAAAAGTGCGCAGGGTTACCTGGAAAGTGAGCGGCTGATGAAAGAAAATTTTAAAAAAGAGAACAACACCCTGCATCAACTAAGGCAGGCAAACGAAATGGACCTCATTAAAAAATTGCAGGAAGCAATTGATTTAAACAAAAGAATGGATGAAGATATCCTGCTGCTACAAAAAAGTAATGAAGAAACGGAGCAGTTGTTAAAAGCTGGGCTTCCTGAAGTTCATGAATTAAAACTGAAGCTGATTGAGGCGCAAAACACTATTGCTCGTTTTAAAGCACAAACCGGTAAATAAATGGGCTATACAGATCCCAATATTGATATTATTGCAGACCTTTTACGAGCTGTATTGGCCGAGCGGCCCGGCGATATTTTTTGCCGAAGCTTACAACATCAATACAATGAACGTGGTGGATTGAGTAAGAAACAACTGGAAGGTTTGTTGGGCAAGGCAACTAAATTTAGTAAGGCTCCCGAAGCGAAACTTGCTACGCTGCAAGCAATCATCCTTAAAAAACACAGCAAACAAAAATCGTTGGCTCCGGTAAGTTTGCCAGAAGACGAACCAGACCGTGAAAGTCCGCCGCTAGTGGCCCGCATCCTCCAAAAATATCCGGGGCATAAAAGGGTACTGTTATTTAAAATGAAGATAGAGCAAAGGCAATCTTTAGGCCCTCAGGAAAAAGACGAATTAAAAAAGTTTGCAAAGTTGCTATTAAAATAAGGGGTGCTAACTGCTTCCCTCCACAGGTGGCCGCTCGCCCGCTTTACGAATAAATTCATTATCGTAAATTTCGAAAAGTACAATAATGTAGTTTAACAACAGCGGCCCAAACACCAGCCCCACAAATCCAAACAAGCCGAGGCCAATTATCACACCCAGGATGGTTATCACGGGGTGTACATCTCCCATACGTTTCAACAGGGTAATGCGTGCTATGTAATCTATATTTCCGGTTACAATTACGCTGTACGCCAGTATCCATGTGGCTTGCCAGCTATCTCCGGATGCATACATGAACAACACCAATGGCACCCACACTATCATGGTGCCCACTACCGGGAAGAAGGCAAAAATGCCCGTCATAAAACCCCATAAACCCCACTCTTCTACACCAAAAATAAAATAGCCCAAAGTGGCAACCAGCCCTTGTATGATGGATATAAGTGGAATGCCCAGCGCATTGGCTTTAATGGTTCTTTTGGTTTCTGATGCCAGCAGATTAATGTTGGCCTGGTCGAGTGGAATCTTGCGATTTATATAACGTTCCATCTCTTTTCCGTTATACAACATATAATATAAAATAAACAGCATGATGGCCAGGTTAGAAATGACGGTAGCTGTGCTGTTTAGTACAGTAGGGATGTAAGCCGTAATTTTAGCTACCAGGTTTTTAATACCGGAGTCAGAAACCAGTGTAAAGCCAATCTTATCCTGGATGGCCATTACCGCAATATTTACTTTTAGCTTTACCGCTGCGGGGTCATTAAGAACACTATTTATTTTGGGGCTAATAAGTATTACTGCCAGGTAAATAGGTATACCTAAAATGAGCAGGTAATAAATAATGTAAAGAAATGCCGTCCACCCTTTCTTCCATTTGCGGATATATGCCAGCCTGAAGTAGCTTTCCCTGCTTAAGATGTACAAGGTGATGGCGCCCAGCAAACCGGGTAAGAATAAGGTGAGCTCTATAATACACAGGTAACTCAGGAGTATGAGCAATACAAGTAAGAAAACCTGCTTCAGCCGCTCATTAAAATTATCCATTTTAAAGGAAGTTTATCTTGTTGATTAAGTGTGGGAACAGAAGGGTTCACTTATTCCTGCCATTGGGCCGCTTCCCGCTTTTTGGCTATCGTGTTTTTAACAACTACGGTTATAATATATTGAAGAATAGGGGCAGTTAATTTTTTAATTAAACCGGCAGACTTGCCTTTGTATATTTTTTTTGCCACAAACCCAGCTGCAACACCAGCAGCTACGTTCATAATGGAACTGCTGCCAAGGTCGCCGGGAGAAAATAAATGGGCAGCTTTTTTCAAAAGGTTTGCTGGAGACACACTTTCTTTAATGTTATGCACCAGCACCTGAATTTCATCCTGCTGGTTTGCTTCCTGTAGTTTTAGTGCCAGGAGCCTTGCATCCAGGTCGTCTATATTTTTTACCAGGTTTGGCATTAGTCTACAATTTTATCGATGATATAGTTGCTGATAGGATCTTTCAGCACTGTTTTACGTAACACATAACAAATTAAACCAGCTATCATATAAAATAAACCCACTATGAAAAACCCATAACTGGGTTCGCCAAGTTTGTTGCCCAGCCACAGCGCCACCCCAATACTAATTATTATTAAAGCCAGCATGGCAGCTACTGCCACAAAGAGCATCACTAAAATGCCAGATAAAGTCAATGTAACTTTTCTGGCAATTTTTAGTTTAAAAATCTCTGCTTTTGTTTCTGCTAAGTCTTTGGCTTTTTCTAAAAGCGCATTCATTTCATCAAAAGTAGAAGGCATAAAGGTTAATTTATATGATAGCCGTTTAAATTAAAATGTAATCAGGAGAGCGAATTTTCTACTTTCGTTCTTACTTCGCCCTTCATGGTATTCATTTTTGCTTTGGCAGTATCTTCCACATCTTCTGTTTTGTTAAGTGCCGAAGCATAAACATTCCTCAGGTTATCTATAAATTCCCCGAAAGAATTTTTTACAGTATCTGTAAAATCTCCAGCCCCTGAGCTGATTTTCTTTCTTGTTTCAGAACCTTTATCCGGTGCCAGTAAAATGCCTGCGATAGCACCAGCCGCAGCTCCGGCCAGAATTGCCATCATTGTTTTTTTGTTACTCATTGTTTGATATTTTAATGGTGAAAAAATTTTAAAAAAGGTACCAGTTACCCGGCATCATCTATTAAAGGTAGCCAGGCTGTTTGTTTTTGGTATGCCAGCGGTTATAACAGACTGTAGCAATAACAACAACGACAGTTAAAGAAATACATGCACCGGTATCGAAGCATAACAGATAAAATAACCCACCGGCCAAACCACCAACTGTAGCATACTAACTATAAGATACATCTTTTTCATTGGTTAACTAAATTTTAAAAGCTGTTTGTTATGGCCGGTTAAACGACTTTCCGAATACCAGCGAAAGCACAAATAATACAATAAAAATAAAGAACAGGATCTTGGCTATACTTGCCGCCCCGGCAGCAATACCACCAAAACCAAATATTGCAGCTACAATAGCTACAATTAAAAATGTTATAGTCCAGCGTAACATAGTAATAGATTTTAAGTTTTAATAATTATTTGCTTACAACCAACCTTATGAAAATGCTATGCCGTAAATTATCTGGGTTTTAAATGGGGTTGAGTGTGAGTTATTTGTGGATTAAAATCACCACGTGGGGAAGATTTGTGTGATTTTCTTTCGTTTACAACTTCCGTATTAGTGGAACAAATTTTGGTTGCTAAAGGAGTAGTTTAAACTTTAAAAATGAAAGTAGATATCGGATTAGCGGGAAAAAATTTAAAGGGTCTTACAGAGATATTGTCAGGGGCACTTGCAGATGCAATACTGTTGTATACAAAAACCAGGAAATTTCACTGGAACGTATCGGGTAACAGCTTTATGGAACTTCATAAGTTGTTTGAAACACACTACGAAGAACTGGCAGAGGCAATAGATGAAATAGCAGAGCGCATTAGTAAGCTTGGCTCTAAAACACCTGGCACCATGAAGGAGTTCCTGGATTTGGCCCGCCTGAAAGAGGCACCGGGCAAGTACCCATCTCAGGAAGACATGATAAAAGAATTGCTGGCAGACCACGAAGCCATTATTAAGCAATTGAGAAAAGATATTGATAAAGCAGAAGACACTTATAAGGATAAGTCTACTGCCGACTTTTTAACGGCCATCATACAAGGTCATGAAACAATGGCGTGGACATTGAGAAGGTATTTTACAACCTGAATTTTCTAAGCAGTATTACAATAAATTTAAAAACCGGTAACCTTAATTAGTATGTTAATCAAAATACACACTACAAGGTGCCACCCGTTACAAATAAAATTACAGCGCACTCATGGTGCGCTGTTTTGTGGGTTACGGGCCGTTATAAGTTTTTTTTCAATCAGAAGAATGCTCAAGTGATTTTTTCCTTTGCAGGAATGTGAATATCTTAGGTATTATAAAATCAATTTACTTGAAATCGATCATACAAAACATACGGAATGAAGGAAAGATCAGGGCTGGTTATATTTCAGCTTTCTTTTTGCTGCTGGTATCATTCCTGCTAACTTTTTATGCAAACAGGCGCCTGATTGACAATGCCAAACTCGTTAATAATACCAACGACGTAATCAGCCGGCTTGTATTAATGCTTTCTCATGTAAAAGATGCAGAAATAGGTGCCAGGGGATTCATGGTAACTGGTAAAGATTTTTACCTGCAGCCCTATTTTGGATCCCGAAAAGCTACAGATTCCATGTACCGGAAAACCAGGGAGGTATTAAAGAACAACCCGGTGCAGCTTAAACGGCTGGAGCAAGTAAAGCAAAATGTAGATAAGAAGTATAATTTTATTGAAATAACCCTGAAAAGCATTATTGCAAATAATGGTGAGCTGAGTACCGAGGGAATGGCCAGCATGAACGACGCCAAACTGATGATGGATACCATACGCACCCAGGTGGCAGTAATGCAGTATGAAGAAAAAACGTTGCTGATACAACGGGATCGAAACCTGAAGACCACTAGCGACCTGCTCATAAGTATTGTAATTGCATCTATTATTATTGCCTTTTTCCTGGTAGTGTTTGGCTATTATGCTCACTTAAAAGAAAATAAAGAAAGGGTGGTGGCCGAAGAGAAAATAAAAAATTATCAGGATGAATTAAATAACCGAATTGAAGAACTGGCCACTGCAAACGAGCAACTGATAAAGATGCGCAGCCAGGAAAAACTGGCCGCAACCGGCCGTATCGCCCGGACAATTGCTCACGAAATTAGAAACCCGCTTACTAATATCAACCTTGCTGCCGAACAGTTGAGTACAGAGATGACGGAAGACGATGAAAACACTTCTTTTCTTTTTGAAATGATCAACAGAAACAGTAGCAGGATCAACCAGCTTATTACTGACCTGTTGAGTTCTACCAAATTCACCGAACTAAATTTTGAAAAAGTTTCAGTAAACGATCTGCTGGACGAGGCCCTTTCTCAAGCCAAAGACAGAATTCTGCTGAATCATGTAGAAGTAAAGAAAGATTATGCGAATGATATCTGTGATATTTCCATTGACAAAGAAAAAATAAGGATTGCTTTCCTGAATCTTATCATCAATGCAATTGAGGCAATGGAGTCTAAGCAGGATGCTACACTAACTTTGGTTACCCGTAACAAGGGGGACTATTGTGAAATTGAAATAGCTGATAATGGAACGGGTATGGATGAAGAGGCTATGAACCGCTTATTCGAACCCTATTTTACGAGTAAGCCTAAGGGAAACGGACTTGGGTTAACCAATACGCAAAACATTATCCTCAATCATAAGGGCGACATTGATGTTAAAAGTGAAGTAGATAGGGGAACAAGTTTTTTCATTTCATTGTCTTCCGTATAGCAGATGCCCCTTACTGTAGAAAAATGTCTACGTGGAATTTAAAATTCCCCAACTTTAGGATGCTTGCTTTTTTACAATATCAATAGCATGAAAAACCTGGGTGATCACAAAAGGCTTCGGTAAAAAATAATCTATACCATTTCTTTCAGCGCTTGACCTATCTGGCTGGGTATCATGCGCAGTCATCATTACTATCTTCAATTCGGGATACTGCTCTTTTATTTCATGGGCAAAATCAATCCCAAACCCATCTGGTAAATGATTGTCCAGTAGCAGAATAGAAGGCTCGTTTGATTTCATTTTGGCTTTTGCTTCGCCAATGCTATTAACGTAGGATGCCTCAAAATGCTGTTTTTGTAAATTTCGCACTAAAAAATAGCAAATGTCTACCTCGTCATCTACCACCAATATTTTTTCCATGTCAAAAATAGAATCCGTTGTCAAACTAACCATTTAAGTCCTAATGAATTAAAATTATCACAACACAAGGAATCAAAGATTCAGCCAACACCTAACTAAACACAGATAAATTCTTTGAACGGCTTAAAAGGCATTTTATTTGCAAAGGAATCGGCAACAATACACCAGATTGTATAAACAGTTCCTTAATTTGGGGAAGCGCCTGTTGACATAATCTAAAAGACAATTTAATTCTTAACTCAAACCAATTTACATGATTAAACACATTCTGATTATTGACGATGATATGGACATGTGTAACTTACTTAGCCGTTTTCTGAAGCGCAAAGGGTTTGAAACAGAAACTGCCTTTACCGGCGGTAAAGGCCTGGCAAAGTTTAAGGAACAAAAATTTGATGTAGTGCTCTGCGATTTTCGCCTGGGAGATATGGATGGCAGGGAAGTGTTGGCTGAGTTAAAAAAGCATGACCCCTCGGTGGTGGTGATCATCATTACCGGCTATTCTGACATTAAAATGGCAGTAGACGTAATGCGTCAGGGCGCATTTGATTATATCACCAAGCCCCTTATACCAGAGGAAGTGGTGAATGTGATAAATCGTGGGCTGGAAGAAGAACAGGAAGCGCCTACCTCCAAATCGGGCGGGGCCAGCAGCGGTGCGGGAGGCGGTACAGCGAACAAGAAAACCAAAACATGGGAATCTGGTGAGTTTATGGTGGGGAAATCTCCAAAAACGGTTAGCCTTTACCAGCAAATAAGCCTGGTGGCGCCCACTAATTATAGTGTAATACTTTACGGCGAAAGTGGAACCGGTAAAGAGGTGATGGCCAAAACCATTCACCAGCAAAGTAACCGGGCAGATAAGCCCTTTGTGGCTGTGGATTGCGGAACAATTTCCCGTGAGCTTGCCGGCAGCGAATTGTTTGGTCACATGAAAGGATCTTTTACCGGCGCACTTGCAGACAAGGAAGGTATTTTTGAAATAGCCAACGGCGGTACACTCTTTCTTGATGAAGTAGCCAACCTTCCCCTGGATGTGCAGGCCACTTTGCTAAGGGTGATACAGGAAAGAAAGTTTAAAAGAGTAGGAGGCAATAAAGACCTTGATACCGATGTTCGGGTGCTGGTGGCATCGAACGAAAATTTGCAGGATGCATACCGCAAAGGAAAATTCAGGGAAGACCTCTACCACCGTTTCAACGAATTCTCTATTTCTATTCCGCCTTTAAGAGAAAGAAAAGAAGACATCGTATTGTTTGCAGATTTTTTCCTCAATAAAACATCTGCAGAATTAGATAAAGAGCTGGAAGGCTACGATGACGAAGTATTACAAATGTTTATGCAATATAGCTGGCCGGGTAACCTCCGCGAATTTCGTAACGTAGTAAGGCGGGCAGGCCTGCTTACTTCTCACGGAAAAATAACCAGTAACGTGTTGCCATGGGAGATTATAGGTGGAGCAGAAAGCTCTCCTATGAGTTCTGTCCCACATCAATCAAGTTCGGCGTCACCCATAACTATTCAATCTGCCAACGGAGAACCGTTGGGGCTAAAAGACGCTTCGCTGCAGGCAGAGTATGAAACCATTATGAATGTGCTGAAAGAGGTAAAGTACAACAAGAGCAAGGCGGCCGAAAAACTTAACATCGACCGGAAGACATTGTACAATAAGATAAAGGCATTTGAAGAAGCCACCGCAAAGAATAATTCATAAAAAAAAGGCCGTGAGGCCTTTTTTTATTGGGTTTTATTTTTTCGTTCATCTTCATCGGCGTTGTTAAAGCCAGATGAAATAGCCTGCATGATGCTGGATATCGGTCCTTCCATTTTATGTGTGCGATCGTCCAGCGTTGTATCATCTAAAATATTACCAAGATGCAAAGATGCCGGTAGGTACGTAAGTACGTTATGCACCTGCGATTCCATTACTTTTTTAACGTTCAGTTCCGGGTTATCGGTACCTGCCTCGTGCTGTACAAGCATAACAGCTTTTGCGGCAATTTCATTCATTCTTTTGTAAGTGGCAGGTAATTCCATGCTGGCATAAGCCGCCACACGGGTTGTAACTTCACCTGCATCGCTGGCATAAATCACATTGATCCAGTCTACGGGTTCAGGCGCATTTAATACGAATGTGGCACCCTCATCAGACGCAGTATAACGGTTAAGTCCAATCAACACTACAGGAATGGCCGCCTGGCCAAGAGAAGAAGGGTTTGCAGGGTCTGCATCGGCTACGGTCTGGGTGTTAGGATCTATTTTTTGTAAAGGTTCATATCCAAAATGCAGTTGTAAAGATTCTATCAGGTTCATACTTAAAAGTTTATTGTTAATGTTCAAGACTAAAAATTTCGTGCCAGCTATCGGCATTATTCTTGAATTGTATATTACCACACGTTCTTTAACCATTAAAAATTGTATATGCATACGCAGAAAAATGAAATGACCACTTTAACCTCTGTGTTGGAAACGCTCCGTACTAAAAGGCAGGATAACGAATTTCGAATGAACGAGGGGTGCTTCGCTGCAGATAACGGTAAATCTTACCAGCCGGACGAACTCACCATCATAAGAACCTATCGTTTTGAAGGCGAGTCGGACCCGGCGGATAGCGCTATTCTTTACCTGATTGAAGCCAACGATGGGTTAATCGGTTACAGCATAGATACCTTTGGGCCGCAAAGTAACCACCCAGAAGGTTATGATGATTTTATTAAAAAAATTGAAGTAAAACACGAAGACCAGTTAACTAATCCATAGCTCACGTTGAGATAATTGTAAGAATGCCGGCCAATTCAAATGGCCGGCATTCTTATTTACCCTTAACTGCTTTTAAGATGCCCATACTAACAGGCTGCCATACGGTATTGAAGAAAGACCTGTAAGGGTCCCGTTCATATTGCGTTTCATAAGTTTTTGCCGGCGTTTCGCCATCCCTTTTAACCACGAAACTGTTGGCGATAAATGAAAGCAAACCTTTCTTTTTAAGGTCTCCTTCATCGTCTTTTTTTAGCGCTGAAATTTTTAGATCGTGGTATGTAAACCTGATATTTCCGTTACCTACCTTGTCATTACCAGTTACAGTAGCTTCCATTTTGTCCAGTTGCATTTCTTCAATCTTCACCATGGCCAGGGCTTCTGTTGCCCGGTTAAGTTGTGTACCGTTCATTGGCCCCAACTCGGCAGTAACTTTAAAATCGCCCGTGGCCGCACGGGCAAGGTTAAAAGTAAAATCCGCCTTAAGCGCTCCTTCGTTCATAAACGAAGCTTCGGCGTGGGCCTTCATTAAGGGATCTTTTTCTATAGCAGCCGCATCGTTGGTTATATTTTTTACAAGGCCCGTGCAGTTGTGAAACGACACTATTCCAGCCTGTCCCGATTTGGGATTAACCTCTTCGTATTTTACCAGTAAGCCTGTTACCTTAAGTTGCCTGAGGTTCACTGGCATGTCAATTTTTTTAACGAGCTGGTGGGGATACTTTCCCATCTTTGTTTCGGTGGGTGGCGGCAGGCGCCTGTCTAAATATACCTGTATAGAACCACCATCAATGCTCACCTGCTCTGCCTGCATCCCATCATTTGCCAGTAGTGTCCACCAGTCAATATTGGTGGCAGTTATTTGTTTAAAATGTACATCATAACGTTCCTTCATCATACCGGCAGCTTTTCCAAACTGTTCTTTAGAAAGGCGAGGACTGTACTTGATATTACTGGCCAGCAGGGATCGTTTACCAGGTTTCACCAGCAATGAATCTATTGAGATATTGTAGCGTTTGTCTGGAGATACCGTCTTGTAATTTTTTAAAGAAATAGTAGCATCCTTTGCAAATAAAAAACGGCTGCTATCTGCTGCTGCAGCAGCGCTCACCAAAATATCATCCATAGAAACCGTCACATGTTCAAATACAGTTTCCTGTTTTTTACCATCAAGATTACTGTGGGTAATATGGGCATCCTTTAGCAGCAGGTTTTGCAACGCATAAGATTTATTGTTGCCGGCAATGCGTTCGTACAGGTTGCTTGTATCTGTTGCAGGTTCGTTGTAATTGCGTTTCTTATGAGTGATGTGCACATTGGGCGCATTCAGCAATAATTGTGTTGCGCTAATGTTATCCTTATCAATAAAATCTGTTGGAGAAAGCCCGGTTATAGTAAGTCCATCCACGGTCAGTTTAAAAATATCATCTGGCAGCAACCGGGCACTATCAAGCTCCGCCATTCTTGCACTATCTGGCAACATGCTTATGCCCGATGCTGTAACGGTAGACGAGAGTACGTCTACTTCAATATTACTAATGGATAAAATGTAGAGTCCGTTGGTAGCCTTGCTTACCAGGGTCACCAGCTTCTCTTTTATCAGGGGTTCAAAATCGGTACTTTTTCTAAACCTTAAGTACAGGAATATTGAAAGTACTATTGCAACTACTATAATAGCTGCTATCGGTGCGGCCCTTTTTAATTGCATAGACGGCTTATTTTTTTACAACTTTTTTTGGCACCGGTGGCTCTTTTTCCTGGTCATCTTTTTCCATAGAATCTGCCTTAAAGGGTCCTTCTGGCTGAGCAGGGTTCTCTTCGTTATAGCCCCGATGTGCCTTTTTATCTTTCACCAGGCTTTGGTCAGTTTCTTGTTTCTTATTCATCAATAATGTTTTTATTTGTTGTTTATTATGACAAATTCGTGCCAATATGGTCGTATTTGATAAATGCTATGCGTATCTTCTTGGTTAATTGATGCATGCTGCAATAATGTGGTACGATTATTTAATATAGAGCAGTTATATGAACAAATGGATCAGGCGCTTTCTTTACTTTCTTGCAAGCATATTAGTCCTGTTGGTAATCGTTTTTGGTCTGCTTCAAACGAGGTGGGCAAAAAATATCATACGCAATAAACTCCAGGCATACGTTTCTGAAAGAACCCATACCGAATTTAAAATTGGCTCTATAGACTATAGTTTACCCAACTGGGTAGAGCTAAACGGGGTATTGATGCGGGATATGGAAAGCGATACCCTGCTTTTTGGTAGTACCATTAGGGCTAATGTAGATATGCTGCCATTGTTAAGTGGTAAGTACCGGGTGAATAAAATATTGCTGGATAATATTTTTGTAAACCTCACCAAGGGCAAGGCCGACAGTGTATTTAATTACCAGTTTGTAATTAATGCTTTTGCCAGTAAATCTGCAGCTTCAACAAATGCCGATACCAGTACCATTGATCTTTCTCTAAATGAGCTGGCCCTAAAACAGGTTCGCTTCAACATGCTGGATGATAAAACAGGTAGCTACACCCGGTTCCGGGTGAAGGAGTTTAATGCCAAAATAAATAACCTGGACATTAATACCATGAATTTTGACCTGGATAAAATATATGCTGATGAATTGAAGCTGGAAATACGAAATACAAAAGCCGCCGCCGCTGCCACCGCCAGGTCTGATACCAGCACTTTTGCGCTTCCTATTTTAAGAGCAGACAGTATCCTGATTAAAAATAGTTTTGTGTCTTTTGTAGATGAGGTAAATGAGATAAGATCGGAAAATAATATTGGCTTATTAAGCCTTAATGGTGCCAGCAATGTAGGGCATTCAACATTATTTTCGGTTGACCAGTTACAGCTTTATAATAGTTCGGTATTATTTAACCAGGCCATAGATCCCAAAAAAACAGTACAGGTAAAACAGGCTAGTGGCACCGATAGTATAGTGGTGAATGATATGCTCTCGTTTGAGGTGAATGAGATTGATCTCGGTAACAATAATATTGTGTACAACAACACCGCAACCCCTTTACAACTTAATAACCTTGATTATGATCACCTCGACATTAGCAACCTGCAGTTAAAAGCTACGGGTACCAGTTATGCCAATGGAAATTTTAAGTCCAGCATTCAGCAACTTTCTTTTGCTGATAAAAGTGGTTTTCGCCTGGATACCTTAAGGGGATACATTAGTATAGATAGCAATGCCATTGCATTAAAGGATGTGGTAATAAAAACGCCGCAGTCCAGGGTATTTGCCGAAGCGATGATTTATCCCACAGCATTGCTGGAACCTTCCCGTGGCCGTGGAGAGCTACCTCAAAGTAATATACAGATAAGCAATACCCTGGTATCAAAAAAAGACCTGGACCTTTTATCAGAAAGCTTTGCGCAGGAATACGAAAAGCAGTTAAAGGCATTAGGCGATTTGCTTATTAACCTTGATGCTACGGGTAACAGCCGCCAGCTAAATATAAAATCAATGGATGTAAAGTCTGCCAGTGGGCAACCGCTGCGCCTGCAACTTTCCGGCTCCCTGGCCAACCTCGGCGATCAAAAGCGCCTGGCTTATAACCTCAATATTAAAAACATTACAGCTTCCAGAGCGCTCATAGATCCATTTGTAAATGATAAAGAAAAGCTGGTAACCCTACCGCCGGTTATTACGGTTAACGGGTTAATGAACGGCGATATGAACCGGGTTCGCACTAACCTAAATATGAACTCAGCGTTTGGCAGGGCTAATGCCAAAGGAGTATTGGTCAATTTTCAAACGCCGGAAAAAATGCAGTACGATATGGTAATTACTGCCAACGAGCTGGAAACAGGTAAATGGGTAAAGCAGGATTCGGTGGCGGGTAAACTCACCGGCACCATTGCATTAAAAGGCCGGGGGTTCAATTATCAAAAAGACAATATTAGCGCCTCCGCTAATATAAGTTCGTTTCGTTTGCAACGAAATGTTTTAAACAATATAAAACTCAATGCAGTACTGGCAAAGGGAGTAGCAGAGTTGGCAGGTTCTATAAATGATGAACTGATTCAGTTGAGCTTGAACGGAAAAGGAGATGTAGCCGCAAAATATCCTTCCATTTTTGCAGACATAAATATAGCAAGGGCCGACCTCTACAGCCTGGGCTATGCAACAGACAGCCTTATCATCAGTTCGAAAGCAAATGTAAATATCAGGAATGCCACACCTGCCAACCTGGATGCCGTAATTGAGCTTGACAGCACCAGCATCAATTTAACCGGTAACCGGGTGTTTTTTGATAGTGCCATCGTAAAGGGCATTACCCGCAATGATTCTACCATCATTACATTAGCTAGCCCGGTAGCAGATGCCAACCTCGCTACTAACCTTACATACATTCATATTCCTACATTGTTAGAAGAAGTAATGGGTTATTATTTTATGGATGTGAACAAACCGCCGATAGCTAAGGCGCCTCCCGGAACTATAATAGCAACTGTAGCACTTAAACCCAATAATAGCTATAACGCAATTGTGAAAGACCTGAGCTTTAAAAATGTGCAACTAGATGCCAGCATTTCTAATACAGGCAGGGATAGTGCTGTTAAGGTTAATATTACCGGAGACGAAGTGCAACTGGGTGCTAATAAGGTGGACAATATTACAGGCAATATAAGTGGCACTGCCGACTCGTTGTTGCTTGTATTGAAAGCTGACACTATAAAAGCGGGTAATTTTCTTTTGTTTGATCCGTTGGTTACAGCAGGCTTTTCGCAATACAATATTTCTGCAGGTTTAAGCAGCAACGACGCCAATAAAAAACAACAATTTGGTATTGGCATAACTGCAGCACAAACGCCAGATAAAAAAACCTATAATGTACAGTTATCAGATACCCTGATGCTTGACTATGAGAAGTGGAGTGTAAATACCTCCAACCTTATTACGGTTGGCGAGGATGGTTTTAATGTCGCCGATTTCGATATCAGCAACAGGGAACAGAAGGTGGCCGTAAACAGTACGCAGCCCGGTATGAATGCGCCATTACAGGTTGATATCACCAACTTTAAATTAAGTACGATAACTGCGGCTTTAGACCAGGAAGCTGTTGAGGTAGAAGGCTTATTGAATAGCAATATTACCGTCAGCGACTGGCAGCAAACTATACCCAAAATGAATGGCGTGCTCAGCATTGACAGCATTCTTTACCAGCAGATTAAGGTGGGCAACCTTGCTTTAGAAGCATCTGCCAATAACCAGCAGGTGCAGGTAGACGGTAAACTTACCGGGTTTGGTAACAATGTGAATATTGATGGTAATTACAACAACGAGAACCTTAATATAAAGATCAATCTCGACTCCCTTACCATGACTACGGTGCAGGCATTTTCTGCAGGAAACCTCGTTAGGAGCCAGGGCAACCTTAGCGGACCGGTTAACATCACCGGTAAAGTTGCCAATCCGGAATGGAACGGGCAGATTACTTTTAATAATGCACAAACAACCATTGCGCAGTTTGGCACTTTTGTAAAAATGAACGGGCAAACAATTGTGTTGCAATACCCCGAGTTAAAGTTCAATAATTTTAAAGTAGAAGACAGTACCGGAAATGACCTGGTGGTTGATGGCAGTATTGTGCAAAACAGCAACAATGATTTTGTGACAGATCTTTCTGTAAGCGCAAGCAATTTTACAGCGATGAACAGCACGGCTGCCGATAACAATACTATTTATGGTATCGCTAAAGTAAGCATAGATGCTACCATTGACGGCCCTGTTGCCACCCCGGAACTTACCGGCCAGCTTACTGTAAAAGATGGAACAAATGTTACCTATGTGCAGGAGGCTTTACCCGCATCTGCCAGGGAAAGAGCAAGGCTAATTGAGTTTGTAGATATGGATACGGTAACCAACCTGATTCAAACAAAAACATTGGAAGAAATTCTGGCTGAAACGAAAAGCCAAAGCGGTCCGGCCTTTTTAAACTACAACCTTAATATGGAAGTTGAGCAAAATGCAAAGTTTACCATAATCCTCGATCCTGCTACCAGAGATGAACTGCAGGTGCATGGTAAAGGAAATTTCAATGTGGGTTCTTTACCAAACGGGGCTACATCAATTGCCGGAACATATGAACTAAAGGGAGGAAGCTATGAGTTGAATTATGGTCCGGTAACAAGACGCTTTGCATTACAGGAAGGCAGTACCATCACAATGGTTGGCGACCCCATGAATTCCCGGGTGAATATTAAGGCCGTGTACAGCATTAGCACAGCACCCATAGATTTAATTGCCAATGAAATTGGTGGCTCTACTACGCCTCAAGCGGTACCCTTTAAAAGAAAAGTTCCGTTTGAAGTAGTACTTAGTATTGACGGCACTGCTGCAAAGCCTGAGTTAAGCTTCAATATTGTTATAAAAGAAGATGCTGAAGGTGTTAGTACTGTAATGAACAATACGATAGAAAATAAACTAACGCAATTAAGAAGTGATCCATCAGAAATGAACAAACAGGTTTTTGCTTTATTGGCACTAAGCAGGTTTATTGGAGATGAAAGCCGCAACTTTTTTGGCGGCAATGGCGGAGCTGCCAACTTGCTTTCTAACTCCAGCGTTACCGGTTTCCTAAATGCCGCAGTTGACCAGATTGCAGCAGATCTTATTAAAGGGGTTGATATTGATATAAACCTAAAATCAGTTGATGATGACCCGGCCAGCCAGCGCACCGATCTTAATGTGGCACTGGGAAAAACCTTTTTAAATGATCGCTTAACCATCAGCTTCGGAAAAAATTTTACAGTAGATGGCACAAATCCTGCAAATACAGGCGGCAATAACAGCCTGCAGTTTCTGCCAGATATTAATACCAGTTACAAGCTTTCTAAAGACGGTCGTTACCTGCTGAGAGCTTACCGTCGCAATGCATACGAAGCTATTTTAGATGGCTATTTTATAGAAACGGGCGTAGCCTTTACATTAACAATGGACTATAATAAATTCAGAGAGTTGTTTAAAGGCACTAAGAATAAATAAACAATGGTTAGAAAATACAACATATATTTTTTGGTTACTGTACTGGTATTAAGTTCCTGTTCTATTCGTAAACATTTGCCAGAGGGTACCCATTTATACAATGGTGCCACGGTAAAAGTTACCAAAGGGCCGGGCAATGAAATGAAAACAAGAAGCGTACGCAAAAGCCTGGAAAACATCAGCTTTCCCAAAAAAAATAAAATGATTCTTGGCCACGCTTATAAAGTAGGTTTATGGTATGCCATTGGTGAACCAAAAAAGAATAAGGGTTTTAAACACTGGTTACGTAATACCCTTGGTGAACCGCCGGTATTAGACAGTAAAGTAGACCTGGACGCCAACGCTGCAAACATGAAAGCATACCTGGAGAATAAAGGGCATTTCGAATCTACAGTTTCGGGTAAAGCGCTGGTGAAAGGCTACAAGATGAAAGCAAGTTACCAGGTGATGCTTACCCGTCCTTATATGATAGATTCAGTAAAGTGGGCCCTGGATTCTACAATGGTGAGTAACGATATTCTGAATATGAACAGCAAAGACAGCTACATTAAAACCGGACAGCAGTTTGACCTTGCAAATATTAAGGCGGAAGCCATCAGAACTGATAACTACTTAAAAACAAATGGGTATTATTATTTCAGTCCAGACTATATAAAAACATTTGTTGACACAACTATCGGAGATCATAAAACGAACTTATTTTTAAGTATAAGAAAGGATGCACCAGCACTGGCAAAGTTGCCACAAACCATCAACAGCATAATGCTGTTTCCTAATTATACGTTGTTGAATCCTCCGCCAGATACAACTAAGCGCAAGGTGCTGGTTTACGACCAGGTTTACATCAGGGATACCGTGCATGCTTTTAGGCCAAAAGCATTGGTGCGCCCGCTTACTTACCGGCCAGGTGCATTGTATGATCTGCAAAAGCACAACGAATCGTTGAACCGCTTTATCAACATGGGCGCATTCAAATTTGTAAAAACCAGGTACGAGCCCTCTAGTGATTCAGCCCGTCCATCCTTATTAAATGTGTACTATTACCTTACACCACGCAAAAAGAAAAACATAACTGCAGAGTTAGGAGCCTTCACTAAATCAAATTCATTTACCGGTGCCCAGGTAAACCTGAACTGGCAAAACCGCAACCTTTTGAAGGGCGCAGAAAAACTTCATATAAAAACTTATGGAGCAATAGAAAGCTCCGCAAACGATAGTTTGCGGAAAAATAATAACTGGCGATTGGGTACAGAAGTTTCGCTTACAGTACCACGTTTGGTGTTACCGTTTAAAATAAAAGAAAACAGCCTTTTTCCACCAAATACCAGGTTTTTGTTGGGTTACGAATGGGCAAGACGCCAACTTTTATTTACAAAGAATTTTTTCCGCTTCCAGTATGAGCTTAACTGGAAAAAAGAAAGTAATAAATCTCATACACTGGCACCCGTTAGTATTACTTACAACAATGCTACAGCATTTTCAGAAACTTTCCTTGAGAAAATAAACCAGTTTCCAGTATTGCAACTGGCCAACCAGCCCGAGATATTATTGGGGTCTTTCTATAATTTTACTTATAACAGTAAAAATCCCCGGGCAAAAAATATCGGATACTTTAATGCTAACCTCGATTTTGCAGGCAATATTGCCGGCCTGTTCAAAAAGGCAGATTCTGCTTTTGATAAAAAAATTGCAGGTGCCTTTTTTGCCCAATATGCAAAGCTTGACTTCGACTTTAGGTTTACCCGCAAACTTGCCAGCGAAGTTTACGTGGCTAACAGGATAAATGTGGGCATGGGGTTACCGTATGGCAACAGTGCTTACCTGCCCTTCTCCAAGCAATTCATAATTGGCGGCAGCAGCAGCCTGCGGGGCTTTCGCCCAAGGCAGTTAGGGCCTGGCAGGGCACGCACCACAGCAGATCAACAGGTAACTTACCCGCAGATTGGCGGCGATTATAAACTGGAGTTGCAAACGGAACTGCGTTTCCCCATCGTATCGGTTGTTAAAGGAGCATTGTTTACCGAGGCAGGAAATATCTGGATGAAAAATGCCAT
Source organism: Chitinophagales bacterium (assembly GCA_038256495.1). GTDB lineage: Bacteria > Bacteroidota > Bacteroidia > Chitinophagales > Chitinophagaceae > Ferruginibacter. Next base: position 20,244 of record JBBSKH010000017.1, on the reverse strand, counting down.
CTTGTATGGAACGGAAGGTAAGTTAACCAAGCAGTTTTTAAATGATCTTGCTGTAGACGCAGGCTTCGGTATAAGGGTAGATGTGCAGGTATTAATTCTGCGCCTTGATATTGGTATTCCATTGAGGAAACCCTGGTTACCAAGAGGGCAGGAATGGGTGATAGATGAATTTGATTTTGGCAACGCCTCCTGGCGAAAATCTAACCTGATCTTCAATATTGGTATTGGTTATCCGTTTTAATAAAAAGAGGAGCAAAGCGCAGGTAGAAAATAGTTTATAAATAAAAGAAAGATTGATGAAAGTTTTTAAGCACTTTAAAAAAAACGCAGGCTTGTTAAAGTTAACCTTCAACGAGTTCCTTGATGATAATGTTCTTAAACTAAGCGCTTCACTATCCTATTTTACTGTATTCTCAATGGCTCCCATGCTCTTCCTTATCATTAATTTTTTGGGTGCATTTTATGGTACGGAGGCGGTGCAGGGGCGCTTGTACAACCAGTTGCAAAAGTTGGTGGGCAGCAATGCTGCTTTGCAAATTCAGGACATGATTGCCAATGTTCATTTAAAAGATGACAGTACTTTTGGAACTATTTTAGGTGTTGCAGTATTGTTAATAGGTGCCACCGGCGTGTTCACAGAAATTCAGAGTAGTATCAATTACATATGGAGTATAAAGGCGGTACCCAAAAAGGGCTGGCTTAAATTTCTTATCAACCGGATGGTTTCTTTTTCGCTTATTATCAGCCTTGGTTTTTTAATGTTAGTATCGCTGGTGATTAATGCCTTGATGGATGCCCTTGGCGAACAGCTAACTTCCATTTTTTCTGAAGGCACTTTTTATTTGATGTACACGCTTAATATTGGGATCATATTCATTACCATCAGTTTTTTCTTCACTGTTATTTATAAAGTGCTTCCCGATGCTAAAATACACTGGAAAGATGCAGCTAAAGGAGCCATGTTTACCACCGTGCTATTCCTGGGAGGTAAGTTTTTAATTGGCTACTATATTGGCAACAGCCAAATGACTGCTGTGTATGGTACCGCTGCATCTCTTGTGATCCTGCTTTCCTGGGTGTATTACACTTCTTTGATATTGTACTTTGGCGCAGAATTCACCAAAGTATACGCCTTGCAACGAGGGCACGGCATACAGCCACATAGCAATGCCGTGTACATATTAAAAGAGGAAAAGAAGGAAGTGCCCCCATTTGCTATTACCCCTTATGATGTGCCAGAAAAAGGAGACGAGGATGAGGAAGATGAGGAAACCAACAAAACATCCTGAAACCTGAGTACTATTTTCTACATCCGTTAAACCAGCTAAAGGCAGGGTGGGGTCCATTCCACAATAATTAATTATTAACTGCGCTTACCGGGTAACCGTTTCTTGATATTTTTTTCCAATTTTAGCTTCAAATGATATAAGGTAATACAGGTAACCCAGTTGCCGGTGTTCCTGTAACGTTATTTGTATAACAGTGGTACATAAGTTGCCATTAAAAATTGAAATAATCGTTTATGCAACATTCCAATGCCATTGTGCTTGCTGAAAAGCTCTACCACCTTACCGCCATTTTGGAAGACGCCGCAGAGGGATACCTTGTTGCAGCCAGGTATAGCGAAAACACCGATCTTGCCGAAATTTTTGAGCAGCTTTCCTACGAGCGAAAATCATATGCCCGTGAGGTTAAAAAGCACATTAAGGAAATGAACCTGCATGTGTATGAGCCCGGCGATTTCCTGAGCCTGCTGCACAGCACCTGGAAAAACATGCGGGTAAGGCTTCAAACCGGCGATCATGAAATGATAAAATCCTGCTGCGTGCTGGGGGAGAATGTAGCCAGTAATTATTACGAAAGTTTATTGGCAGGACTGCAAATGCCGTCAGCATTGAACGCTTTACTTAACAGTCAGCTACAAGGCATCTACGAAGCTGCACAGCGATTTGCCAGCATGCGCTCTTCCGGACATCTTAGAGCTCCAAACGCCCTTGAAGTATCTGAAAATGGCAGGAAGCGTATCAGCTTTTTGATAGCCTACCTTCAACAGGTATCAAAAGATTTTGAAATGATTGCTGACGAAATTGAGGATCCCAACCTAAAAAACGCCTTCCTGGCTTTTGCGATAGAAGACAGACAATTTGCAGATGAATTGACTTGCCAGGCAGAGCATGCCGGCATATCCGCAGCTGATACGGAGCTAAGATTATACTGGGATTACCTGGAAGAAGATACTTCTGCCGAGATGTTGCCCAACCATGACAAAAGAAATGAGCTGGTAGCAATTTGTGATAAGAGTGAGTATTTGTTTCTTAAGCTTTATACCGATGCATTAAAGGAGTTTTTGAACTTGCAGAATTTTAAAGATATGATGGTGTACCAGTACAACAGCATCAGGAGTGCCTTTGTAAAATTAAGGCTGCTCAATTCTCTCCGGTATCATGACCAGGTTGCCCAGGGCTGATAGAAGTTTCATTTCACAAAAGTAAAATATCCAATCACGACGCCTTCTTTTTAGAACCTTCCAGGCTGGCCTTTAACTGGTCCATAAGGTCGCTGGCTTTTGAGTGAACCACCTTCATTGGTTTGTAGGTTTGCTTTTTACCTTTAGCTTTTGCTTTTATGATCCTGAGCAATTTATTGGTATAATCGTCTTTAAATTTTTCTGGCTTAAAGTCACTGGTGAGTTGCTCAATAAGATCCACCGCCATTTTAAGTTCGGCTGGTTTACTTTTGCTGCTAACGGTCTTTATTTCATCTGTTGGTCGTACCTCAGCAGCATAACGCAGCCGGTTTAGCACCAACACTTCCTGGTAGGGCTTAATGATACAAATATGCTCCCGATCCCTCATTACAAATGATCCCACACCCGCCTTCGCCGATTTTTTAAGCGCATCCTTCAATAGGCCATAAGCCCGGGTACCCGATTTTTCGGGTTGAATAAAATACGGTGATTCAAAATAAACACTATCAATCTCTGTTTCCTCAACGAACTGGATAATTTCGATATGGTCCGATTTTTCGGGACTCGCTTTCTCAAAGTCCTGGTCTTCTACCAACACATACTTTTCGTTATAGAGGTATCCTTTTACTATTTGCTTCCACGGTACTTCTTTGCCGGTTTTTTCATTCACTCTTTTGTAACGTATGTTCGACTGGTCTTTTTTATCCAGCATATCAAAATCCAGCCGGTTGGTTTCTACAGCGCTGAACAGTTTAACAGGTATGTTCACCAACCCGAATCCAATAGAGCCTTTCCAGATTGCTTTCATGATTAAATAATTTTTTCAATAAAATGCTGCAATTGCTGGGGCGCCGCTTTTATTTTTGAAACAGTAGCCTGGGAAGAAGGCATACCTACGTATGCAGGCAGCCTTCCTTTTCACGTGGGTTTGCGGAAGGTATCAGTTATGCAAAATTTTCCTGAACTCCTTTATCGCAGTAATAGTACTCATTGCCATCTGTAAAAATGCTGCTGAGCCTGCTACGGCATTTTTGAAAGAAACCTTGTTCGCTTTTTATTGGATGCTCAAAATAATTAGCTTCCAGAATTCTCACACAAAGGATCAACTTGCCTTTGCTATGTGCATCGCTCAGTGCTTCAGGAAGCAGGTTAATCTCCTCAGGATCAATAATAACCCTGGCAAGGCCCAATGCATTCAGGTAAAAGGGGGCTCCTTTGCGGTAAAAATTGAGGGCGGTGTGGAAACTCCTGTCAAACTCATGAACATACTGCATGGGTTTGGCCATGGCTACCCAAACACAACCAGCCTCATCAATATGCTGTGCATACACAATTGCAGAAGGAAATTTTAGTACACTGTTGCTATGGCAATAAAGTATAGCTGTTCCCAACTGCTTTATCTTTTCGTGAATAAAAGTAGCCTGGTTTTGTGAATTCATGACGGTGAGTTTAGTAATTGTTGCTTTGGTAAAGAGAAATTTATGTACCAAAAAAATTTCATCGCAAAAGCGTTATGAGCTGGGGAATAAAATGTACATAACCTGCCTTATTATGGGAATCTGCCACTACCCTGCTATGCTATCCCACAATGAAAAAAAGGGCACAGTTTTTTTATTGATACTTTAAATTAATTCAAACACATTAAACTTTTGTACAATGGCAACAACAACGAAATCAGCTAAATCAACAACTCCCGTAGAAAATGTAGACAAAGAATTTTCCGGTTTTTTCCTTGATGAAGTAAAGGATATTTATTGGGCAGAAAAGCACCTTGTTAAGGCACTGCCTAAAATGCAAAAAGCCGCTACTTCAGGTGAGCTCGCCAAATCTTTTGCTGATCACCTGGAGCAAACCAAAGAGCATGTATCAAGGCTGGAAAAAGTATTCGAGATCCTGGGCGAAAAAGCCCAGGCAAAAAAATGTGATGCCATGGCAGGCCTGGTAGAAGAAGCCAATGGCATTATTGAAGAAACGGAAAAAGGCACTTCTATACGGGACGTTGGCCTTGTAATGGCGGCTCAAAAAGTAGAACATTATGAAATTGCCACCTATGGCGGACTTGCACAGTTGGCGAAAGTGATTGGGAACGAAGAAATAAAAAACCTGTTAGGCAAAACGCTCGATGAAGAAAAAGCCGCCGATCAACTATTAACCAAGCTCGCCGAAGGAGGCATCAACCGCAAGGCGGCTTCTAACGGAAACGAACCTGTTGCAGCTAGTGCATCCGCTAACGGCAAGAAAAAAACTTCTTCAAAGTAATGGGTTGTCACAAAGTAAAAAAAGATGACCGGGGTCTTGCGATCCCGGTCTTTTAACCTTTAAACAACGTTGTTATGAAAAAAGCAGCTAAGAAGAAGGGGTTTATAGCCTGGTTCGAGGAGGCTTCTGGCTCCATAACACGAATTAGTGGCAGCCCTTCTGCAGTGTTGGTGGCGCTGGCAGTTATCATTATCTGGGGCGTAACCGGGCCGCTGTTTGGCTTTTCTGATACCTGGCAGTTGGTGATCAATACTGGTACTACCATCATCACCTTCATCATGGTATTTGTTATTCAACATTCTCAGAACAAGGATACCATGGCCATTCAACTTAAATTAAACGAATTGATAGCAGCTTCAGATGGTGCCAGCAACAGGTTGGTAGATATCGAGGATATAACAGAAGATGAATTGAGGGCATTGAAGAAGTACTATGTAAAGCTGGCTGCCCTTACAGCAAATGAGAAGAATATCCTGGAATCTCATTCCATAGATGAAGCACAATTAAACTATACAAATAAACGCAAGCCATTAAGTAAAGCCTCGCAAACACGAAAATGATTACAGCCAACCATTCTTTGCCAGAAGCAAGCCATCGCAAACACTTGTCTGTTGTAAAAGACTATGAGGCTGCCGCAAAGCTGGCCAACCTCGTATATATATCGTGCGATGAACCGGGCATTAGCCGCCAAAAAGCCGGTAAGGGCTTTTGTTACAAGCTGAACGACAAACTTGTAAAGGATAAAAAAACTTTAGCGAGAATTAATGCGTTGGTGATACCTCCGGCCTGGGAAGAAGTGTGGATCTGCGCACTTGATGATGGCCACATACAGGCAACAGGGGTAGACGTTAAGAGCCGCAAACAATACCGCTATCATCCTTTTTGGAATGTACTAAGAAATGAAACCAAGTTTCATAAAATGATAAGCTTTGGAAAAGTACTTCCCACTTTGAGAAAGCAGGTAGAAAAAGATATCGCCTTAAAAACTCTTTGCGAACAGAAAGTGTTGGCAACCGTTATCAGCCTTATGGAGCGCACCTACATAAGGATAGGGAACAGTAGTTATGAGAAGTTGAATGGTTCACACGGCCTCACTACTTTAAAAGACAAGCACGTGGCTATAACCGGAAGCAGTATTGCGTTCTCCTTCAAAGGCAAAAAAAATATTTCCCATAGCATAGACCTCAGCAACCGCAAGCTGGCCCGCATTGTTAAACAATGCCGGGACATCCCAGGAAAAGAATTGTTCCAGTATTATGATGAGGATGGCAAAAGGCAGCGTATTGATAGTGGCATGGTCAATCAATACATCCAGGCGATTACTGGAGAGAATTTTACAGCAAAAGATTTTCGCACCTGGGCTGGTTGTTTGCATTTCCTGCTGGCGTTTCAGCATTTGGCTTTAAACGCTAACGAAGAAGAGAAAGCACCTACCGTAAATCAATTGCTTGATGAGGTGAGTAATAAGTTAGGCAACACAAGAACCGTTTGCCGTAAATATTATGTGCATCCCGGAATCATAAAACTTTACGAGGAGCAACAACTTAATTCCTACCTTAAACAATTAGATAAAATTGAGGAGCCTGATGATGTGGCCAGCTTAACCAGCGAAGAAAAAGTATTAATGAAATTATTGAAAAAGATTTCATGACCTGCTCGTGAACACGAACAAAATAAAAGAGGCTGTATCATAAGTAAGATACAGCCTTTTTTAATTCGGATACCTGATGGAGTACAGTCTGCGTTTAAGCAAATCTCAGGACGTTCTTTTAATTATGAGACTTCCTCTTTTCCTTTTTTAAAAAACCAAAAAAACATATTTAAAACACTGGCGGTAGTCGTTTGAAGCTGCATGATACCATTTATAGCCTTTGTTATTCACATAAACATTTGCAATTGATTCTTAGTTGCCCGGTATTGCTGTTGTTTTGTTTATGGATTGCTTTGGCTGCCGCCAGTGATATTGCAATGTTTGGAATTTACGAGGTAATTTCCTTATGCATGTCACGGTACCGTTTTACAGTATCGTGAGATTGCCTCAACGAATCTTTCTGATTGCTGATCATTTGCCTTGTTTCTGCATTCATGTCATCGTCCGTATCCAGTGCTTCCTTGTAAGCTTTAAGGATGGCGTCTTCTCCATATTCACAGGACTCCAGTATAGATGTTCTGTCATGCCCGGTAAACACATTTTTAATGTCCATCCAGGTGCGGTGTATGTCGCCGCTGATAGAGGAGTCATCTTCGGATTCACCGCCAAGCGCAGCGATGCGTTGGTTAAGTTCAGTAATGTGTTCCTTGCTATCTGACGCCATTTTCAGGAACATCGCATGCAGGTCTACATCAGTTGACTTTAATTCTTCAGAGGCTTTTTCGTAGCCTTTAACCCTGTCGTAATTAATTTTTACGAGGTCGTTCAATGTTTCAATAATTGATTCAGTATTGTCGTTCATAATATGGTGTTTTATAAACTATGGCTTAAAAAGTATGCCATTTATTAATTTCTATTTAAGGCCATGTTTTTTTGTAGAAAAGCATGCCCAGCAGATGCTGGATTGAGAAAAAATATACCGAGAAAAAGAGCCAGGCTAATTTGCATTGCATGTTATTTGCAAATAAGGGGGTATATTAACTTCAAACACCCTTTAAATGAACTGGCCCATACTTGCTTTAATTATTTACCTGGCAGTACTCATCGTAATTTGCCTTCGTATATTATACGAAACCCAAAGTACAAATAAAACAGTGGCGTACCTGCTCTTCAGCATTTTTATCCCGGTGGTGGGCATGGCATTTTACTTAACGTTCGGTATCAATTACTGGCATCGTAAGCGCTATAACAAAAAGCTGAAAATGGATGCCGAGATGATTGAGCGCCTGAAGAAAGAAGTGCAATCCTACAATAAAGTATCCTTAAAAGCTGGCGATGATGCAGTAGAGCAAAACGGGGAACTTACCAATATGCTCATTAGGGACCTTGGCAGCCCGCTTACAGGAAACAACAGCGTGCAGTTATTGGTAAATGGCGAAGAAAAATTCCCCGACCTGATGCGCTCCATTCAAAAAGCCCGCTACCATATTCATATGGAGTATTACATTTTTGAGTGTGATGAAACAGGTTCGGCAATTATTGAGCTATTGATACAGAAAGCTACTGAAGGCGTAGAAGTCAGGTTCATCTATGATGATTTTGGCAGCCCTACCATAAAGAAAGCAACAGAGCGGCGCATGAAAGCTGCAGGTATTGAAGTGCATCCTTTTCATAAAGTGCTATTCTATATGCTGGCCAATCGCATTAACTACCGCAATCACCGGAAAATTGTTGTTATAGATGGCTGTATTGGCTATGTGGGAGGTATTAACATCAGCCAGCGCTATGCCAATATACCTCCTGTAAAATTGTTTTGGAGAGATACACACCTGCGGCTGGAAGGCCCCGCAGTTTATTACCTGCAATATATTTTTTTAGCCGATTGGAATTTTTGTTGCGACAAAAAATTACACCCTCACGAAGGTTTCTTCCGGCATGTAAATGTGCCGGAAAAAGTATTTGCACAAATTGCGGCCAGCGGGCCGGATTCTGTTCAGCCTTCTATCTTATATGCGGTTTTGCAAACGATTTACCTGGCAAAAAAAGAAATCTTTATTACAACGCCGTATTTTATTCCCGGCGATAGTGTAATTGAAGCCCTGTGTATTGCTGCACTCAGCGGCCTTGATGTAAAATTGCTGGTGCCGGGGAAGTGCGATTCCAGGCTGGTAAATGCTGCTTCGCAATCATATTACAGCCAGTTGCTTGAAGCAGGTGTGGAAGTGTACCTGTACCAGAAAGGATTTGTGCATGCAAAAACAATTGTAACAGATGGCCAGCTTAGTATGGTAGGTACTGCCAATATGGACTACCGGAGTTTTGAGTTGAACTTTGAAGTAAATGCTGTTGTGTACGACAAAAAGATAGCAGGCCAATTGCGTGAATTGTTTTTTGATGACCTGGAGCATTCTACAAAAATTGATAAAGAGGAGTGGCTGAACCGGTCTTCTTATAAACAGTTTCCCGAAAAGCTGGCAAGGCTTTTTTCTCCTGTACTTTAATTATTCACCTTGTATGCGGCGTAGCAAGCTGTTGAAAGTGTATTCATTCCAATTGGCAAATCTTCCTCTTTGCACCACCAGTAAATTATCTGCAGGGGGCTGCAGGTAATAATAAAATGCGAAACCATGTGTGGGCCGCTGCCAACCGGTTACCTGCCCAAACCTCAGGTCATTTAGCACTAAAGTGTCAACTCTTTTTTCTAAAGTATAATAACCCTGCGAGAACCGGATCAGTTTATATAACTCCGGTTTATTTTTTACCTCGCTCTCCAGGTTATGCTGCTTGGCAAAATAGAAAAGCTTTAGCCTTTTTTTATCGTCAAATACTGATCTGTAAGTGGTATAAAATCCACTGTCTTTTTCAATGGCAATAAACCAGAGCCAGCTTTGCAATGGCGCAGGGGTAGAAAGGATGCGCTTATAACTTACCTGCTTTGTTGCCAGAATTTTTTTTGTTTCGTAGGTTACATACCATTTATTGGCCAGTCCGTATAAAAGGTACAGCGTTGGTATAATCAGCCCTGCTTTCCATATTTTTTTTCTCAGCTTATTTTTTTTGCGGAGGATTATCAGCAGTAATACCGCAATGCCCGGTACCACAGAGAAGAACGGGTCAGCCACGTAAACACTATTAAAGGATATTCGCAAATGGCTGAATGGCTCAAACCACGCCACCCCATAATTATTAAATGCATCAAGGAAAATATGACCGAGCATTGCGGCGGTAATAAACAGCAGCCACCTGCCAAAATTTATATTGTGTGGCCTGTGCAGCCGGTATGCCATACCTGCAATTATAGGCGAAAGCAATAAGGCAAATAAAATAGAATGTGTGAAGCCCCGGTGCGCCAGCAGGTTATCTTGTACGGGAAGCCATAAGGCGGCAAGAAAATCTATATCGGGTATGCTTTGCGCCAATATACCCCAGAGCATGGCTTTTTTACCAACCGTTTTGCCGGCAAAAGCTTCGCCCATGCAGGCACCCAGGGCTATATGGGTCAATGAATCCAGCTTAGTATATTTTTTTGGTTTGCAAACTACGCTTACTAATATAACACATTGCCCGCTACGGTAAGCCGTAACGGGCAATTAAAAACTGAAATTCACTTACTTTTTCGCTTTTCTGATGATCCACAGTATTAATCCAACTACCAGGATTACCAGAAAAAATGCCCACCACATACCGGCTTTAAAAATAGTACCAATGGCTTCGCAACTGCTAAGAATGGGTACCGCGGCAAGCAGCAACAAGAATACGTTTAACTTTTTCATGCAATTAATTTTAAGTTGTTTAATGAATGATCGTATTTGTTTTATTAAGGATTTACGTTACCCTGCACGCCATCGTCCATGGTTATGCCTGTAATTGCACCAATAGCAATCTTGGCAAGAGCGATAATTTTATTATTTTTTGTGTCCCAGTAGTACCCACTATCAGGAACAAATTTTATTAAAGTCAGGTTGGGGTCATCTACACCTTTATTGAACCAGGTTTTGGCCACGGGTGTCCATAATTCTTCAAATTTGGCTTTATCAATTATTATACTTGCTTTGCCCAGCAGCGACAGGTATTCTGATGATCCGTTGTTCATAAATGTCAGTTGCACTCTTTCATCAGCTTTTACTTCGGCATTCTTATCACTACCGGCACCACTAAAGAACCAGATGCAACCATCCTTATCTACTTCCTGCAACGCCATTGGCCGGGTATAAAAGGGCACGTTAGAAAGATTGGTATTGAACATACATATCTTCGCATCCTCTGCCAGGTCCTTAATTTTCTCAATAGCCGCTTCGCCGGCCAGGTTATTTAAATCACTCATATCTAACTTATATTTTGATGTATACCCATTACTACGTTAAAATGATGCCATTGTTTAAAGCCACCTGCCCTAACCATTTAAACAGTTAAAAACTTAGATAATTCCTTAAAAGTGAGGAAATTATTCTACTCTCCACCAAACTGCATAGTAATTTTACTAAGTAAATTTGTTCACCTTCAGTAATTTCCGCTATTTTTACCCTGTTTACAGAAGAAGAGAATGCGCTTACCTTTTCTCTGACAATGCCCAAACTTTAATCTTGCTTTACCAAAACATTTGTTTAACTGCTAGCCCTAACCAGGCTTTCCCCCCAAAGGAACAGCAACTAACAAAAGTTAACTACTTATGGAACCATTAAAACAGGACGAACTTGAACTGTTTACATTTTTTGAAATAACACCCGTTTTGGTGTGCATTACAAATAAAGAGGGCTTTTTTAGAAAAGTAAACCCCGCTGTAGCAGAAAAATTAGGTTATACTATGATCGAATTGTATGCAAGCCCGGTAGCACAATTCATACATCCCGAAGACAGGGATCTTACCCGGCGCAACAGGAGCAACCTGTTGGCGGGAGAAGCACTCATCAATTTTCAGAACCGCTATGTTCATAAAAACGGACAGGTAATTTGGCTGGAATGGAATTCCATCTATTTTTCTGAAAAGGAACTGGTATTTGCCATTGCCCGGGATATTACCCAACGCAAACAACTGGAAAAATCGGTTGAAGAAGATTACAAAAAGTTTAAAAGCCTCGCCAGTCATTTCAAAAGTAGCATAGAAAAAGACCGCAAGTTTTTGGCCTATGAGTTGCACGAAGAACTGGCACAGCTGGCAAGTGCATTAAAGATGGATCTTGACATGATACCAATCACCGTGCAGGCACTTCCTGATACGGCTAAAACTAAAATTGAACATGCCGCAGCGGTAGCAGGTTTGCTGATGAAAACCATCAAAAGAATATCATTTTCTATCAGCCCATCAATGTTAGATGAGTTTGGATTGAATACTTCGCTTGAATGGTTGTGCAGCGAATTTGCCATATTAAGCGGTATCCCCTGTAAATTTAACCACAACTACAACGAGCAGCATCTTTCTCACGAAGTGAAAACAGATTTTTTCAGGATATGCCAGGAAGCACTTTCCAATGTGATGTACCATTCGAAAGCTTCTGCGGCAGCAATTTTCATAGAGGAAACAGGCGAATATTTTGTGCTCAGCATTCATGATAACGGTATTGGTTTCCATCCATCAGATCAACAGCCTCATGCAGGCCTGGTAAGTATGCGGGAACGTGCCGCATCTGTAAACGGAAAGCTGGAAATTGCTGCTGGCGAAGATGGAAAAGGCACATTTGTAACGGTTCGTATTGCAAAAAAATAAACCGGTCTAAGCGCTGTTGATATTATGCGCTTACTTTAAAAATATTTCTTCCCGGCCCCAGCCGGGAATTTTTGTTGTGATCCCTTGTTCACTCACTAACAAGTGCAGTATGGTTACTGGCAATGTTTTTGATTTTACAGCAGCAGTACATTTTTTTCACACAAATAAATCTTTATGAAAAAGCAATTAGTGACCCGTTTTTTAATGGGAATTTTTTTAATATCGGGAATGGGCCTCGTTGCAACAGCGCAAAACAGCAAAGCAAAAAAACTGATGCAGGACAGCAAGAATGCGAAAGCAGCATTTATAAAAACGGATGAGCTGATTCAAAATCTTTTTGATGGCTCTTATGGGTATGTAATTTTTCCCAATGTTGGAAAAGGAGCTATTGGTATTGGCGGCGCATCGGGCAATGGCATTGTATACGAGCAGGGGGTAGCAGTAGGCAAGGCCGACCTAAAGCAGGTTACTATTGGGTTTCAGTTAGGTGGGCAGGCATACCGTGAGGTGATATTTTTTGAAGACAAAGCTGCCCTGAACCGGTTCAAAGAAGATAATTTTGAATTTTCGGCACAGGCATCTGCCGTTGCAGTAACAGAGGGGGCTTCAGCCAACGTAAAATACAGGGAAGGCATCCTGGTGTTTACCCAGGAAAAAGGCGGGCTGATGTATGAAGCATCTGTTGGTGGCCAAAGGTTCAGCTTCCGGGCATTTTAGTTTCAACTTTGTATCTCTAAATAAAAATAGCGCCATCGGCGCTTTTTTATTTACATGTGTTCATCTCGTTCTTTGTCTGCCTGTTCTTTTGTTTTTTCCTCCTTCATGGTGCCTCCAGCTTTGTTTACGAGAGATGAAACAGGTCCTTCCATTTCTTCCTGCGGATCGGGGGTATGTAGTGTTTCCGGCTCAGGTTTGTTGGCATCTGTATGCTTATCTTCCCGCTTTTTTGTTTTGTCATTTTCCATAAAAAGTTTTTTAGGTTTATGATGGTAGTGCAAAATGCTTGCCACTACCCAAAAAAGCAGTTGAATTTTTAAGGGATACTATCAGGCACAAAAAAACCGCCGAAGTGATTTTAGTTTTATTACTTAATTGAAGAAAAATTTGCCGTCATCCTGGTAAACAGGAAGTTTAAATGTTATCTCACAATTATTGTATAGCGTATCATAAAGGTAAAACGTAACATTCCATTGCTTGCCGAGCTGGCCGTTACGGTTACGAACATTATCTACTACCAGCAAACCTGAGCAATTACCAATGCAACTTCCGTCTTTAATTGAACCTTCTAAAGGAAACATCAGGCCATCGTTTTCTGCATCATTAAGATTAATTGGGCTGGCCTCAAAAATAACTGCGTGAATGGTTACCTGCTCCCTGTGATACATGTACCAGGTGTCGGCATTGTGTTTATTGGCAGCAACAATATATTGCCAATCGCCTTTCACTAAAAGTTTGCCCTCCTCAAAGTCAATGCTCACTTTCACAAGCGGTAAATGGCCTCCAGGCAGTCTCTCCTGTTTATCATCAGCAGCAGCCAAAGAAGATGTGGTGCTTTTATATTGTAGTTGCCTCAGCAATGGAAGTGCTTTCATGCTTCGTTATTTAATAATGTAAATTAGTGATTCATAAAATGTACCAGTTTATAAATCGATGAACGGGCATCTTTACTCGACAGTTGTCCGGGTTAGCCGTTCCGGAAAATCTAATTGTAAAGCATTTGTATGCACGTGGTTAGCAGTTTTATTATTACTGCATGTTCCAGTACGACTGGAAACTATTAAATATTACTGGGGTATTTGTGAACCACTTTGGTTGGGATACCGGGATTTTTTTGTACAGTTCAAGGACTTTGGGGTAGCATGCGCTATGCGGCGGAGAATAGGGTAAATTGAGTTTCATTAAAAATAATAGGAAGTTAAGGGTTGTGAAATTGAATATTATCGGGAGGCAGCATTTTCCGTTAACAGGGCGCTTACCAACATAATTTTGTGAATTGCATTAATTTAGAAGTAAATTACCTGTATGGAAAAGAACAGCAAACAATACCAGGTGAAGGTGAACGACTTTGTATTTTCATTTACCCAAAACGAAGTGATGCATGCAGATATTGTTAAGCAGTCGCCCAACGATTTCCATATCCTGCAAAATAACAGTGCCGCACACGTGCACATAATGGATGCAGACCTTTCCCGGAGGGCGTTTAAGGCGGTGGTGGAAGGTGAAATATTTTTTGCAGAAATAAAAAATGAACTTGATCTTCTTATAGACAGCATGGGATACACAGATGCTGCCAGTACAAAACTTACCTCCATTAAAGCGCCCATGCCTGGACTGGTATTAGAAATTTCTGTCAAGCCCGGTCAGGAGGTATCGGCCGGGGATAAACTACTTATTCTGGAAGCGATGAAGATGGAAAACAGTATCCTGATACAGGATAGCGCTGTTATAAAAAGTGTGGCTGTTAAACCTGGCCAGGCCGTTGAAAAAGGTCAACTGCTGGTAGAACTGGAGTAAACCTGCAGCGTCATATGCTGTACATCAAAAAAATACTATGCAAAAAATTTTAGTGGCCAACAGGGGAGAGATTGCTTTAAGAATCATGCGAACGATCCGCAATATGGGTATCCGCACGGTAGCTGTTTTTTCTGAAGCAGACCGTAATGCCCCGCATGTATTGTTTGCTGATGAAGCCGTTTGCCTGGGGCCCGCTCCCTCTTCAGATTCTTACCTGAATGGAGACAAGATTATCACATTTGCTAAAGAGCTTAATGTAGATGGCATTCACCCTGGCTATGGATTTTTAAGTGAGAATGCAGTTTTTGCGCAAAAGGTAACGGATGCCGGTATTAAGTTTATTGGACCGCCGCCTTCAGCTATGCGCATTATGGGTTCAAAACTGGCAGCCAAGGAATGTGTGAAACAATACAATATTCCCATGGTGCCCGGCCTTGATGAAGCCATAGAAGACATCAAGCTGGCAAAAAAAGTAGCCGGGGAAATTGGCTATCCAGTATTGATCAAGGCTTCTGCCGGAGGTGGCGGTAAAGGCATGCGGGTGGTAGAAAAAGAAGCAGACCTGGAAGAACAAATGCAGCGGGCAGTTAGCGAGGCAATTTCCGCTTTTGGTGATGGAGCCGTATTCATTGAAAAATACGTAAGCTCCCCCCGTCACATAGAGATTCAGGTGCTGGCAGATGAGTTCGGCAACACCGTACATTTATTTGAAAGGGAATGCAGCATACAACGCCGTCACCAGAAGGTGGTTGAAGAGTCGCCCTCGGTTATTTTAACGCCCGCCATCAGGGAGAAGATGGGTGCAGCCGCAGTAATGGTGGCCAAAGCATGCAACTACAGCAGCACGGGCACGGTAGAATTCCTGATGGATGATAAACTGAATTTTTATTTCCTGGAAATGAATACCCGCCTGCAGGTAGAACACCCGGTTACTGAAATGATAACAGGGCTCGACCTGGTAGAAGAGCAGATTAAAATAGCAAGAGGAGAACCCCTTTCCTTTAAGCAGGAAGACTTATCTATAAATGGCCATGCGCTGGAACTAAGGGTGTATGCAGAAGATCCCTTCAACGATTTCCTGCCCTCTATTGGCAAACTGGAAAAATATGTTATCCCTTCCGGCGAAGGCATAAGGGTAGATGATGGCTACACGGAAGGAATGGATATTCCGATTTATTATGACCCGATGATTGCCAAATTGGTTGCTTATGGCAAAGACCGCAACCAGGCTTTGCAGCGCATGCGCTCGGCCATCAGCCATTATATAATTGAGGGAGTAAGTACAACACTTCCCTTTGGCGCATTTGTGATGGAGCACCCGGCATTTGTTTCCGGCAACTTCGATACACATTTTGTAAAATCCTATTTTGCAGCCGCACACTTAAAAGAAGCGCAGGAAAAAAAGGCCCGGATGGCAGCGCTTGCGGTGCTCCGTTACTACCTGGATGAACAGGAAAAATTAAAACCAGTAGACAACCGCTCCACGAGTTGGAAGCGGCGGCTTAGTTAATGTAGAAAATCGAAATTATAAGCATGAGATCAAAGAAAGACATATTAAACGAAAAGATCAATGAAGGTAAGGCTGGCGGCGGAAAAGTCCGCAATGCCGCACAACACAAAAAAGGAAAGCTTACTGCCAGGGAAAGGATAGAGCTCTTGATGGATGAAGGTTCCTTTGAAGAAATTGGTGCGCTGGTAATTCATCGCAGTAAAGATTTCGGAATGGAAGAACAGCAATATTATGGCGACGGAGTGGTTACAGGTTATGGTACCATCAACGGGCGATTGGTATATGTGTATGCGCAGGATTTTACGGTGTTTGGTGGCGCCTTGTCAGAAACCCAGGCCGAGAAGATCTGCAAACTGATGGACCTTGCTATGAAAACCGGTGCACCCATGATTGGCCTCAACGATTCCGGTGGTGCCCGCATACAGGAAGGCGTTCGGTCGCTTGGTGGTTATGCAGATATCTTTTACAGGAATGTGCAGTCATCTGGTGTTATTCCACAAATATCGGCTATCATGGGGCCCTGCGCCGGTGGTGCAGTTTATTCGCCCGCCATTACCGATTTTATAATAATGGTAGAGCATACCAGTTATATGTTTGTTACCGGGCCCAACGTAGTAAAAACGGTAACCAATGAATCGGTAAGTTCCGAAGAACTGGGCGGCGCTTCCACGCATTCAGTAAAAAGTGGCGTCACGCATTTAACTGCGTTAAACGATCTTGATTGCCTTCAGCAGATAAAAAAATTACTCAGTTATATGCCGCAAAACTGCGAAGACGTAGTGCCCAAATTGCCCTTTACGCTGGGCAATGAAGAGCGGGAAATACTGGAATCAATTGTTCCGGAAAGTGCTAACCAACCCTACGATATGCGGGATGTGGTAAATGGTATTTGTGATGAAAATTCTTTTTTCGAGATTCATAAAAATTATGCGGAGAACATTGTAGTGGGCTTTGCACGTATTGCCGGCAGGAGCATCGGTATTGTGGCCAACCAGCCAATGCAACTGGCAGGGGTACTCGATATTAATGCATCAAAAAAAGGTGCCCGCTTTACCCGCTTCTGCGATTGCTTTAATATTCCGCTGCTGGTGCTGGTAGATGTGCCTGGTTTTTTGCCGGGTACCGACCAGGAATGGAATGGCATCATCACCAATGGTGCTAAATTATTATTTGCGTTAAGTGAAGCTACGGTGCCACGGGTTACCGTTATTACCCGCAAAGCTTACGGCGGTGCCTATGATGTAATGAACAGTAAACATATTGGTGCCGATATGAATTTTGCATGGCCCGGTGCAGAAATAGCCGTGATGGGCGCCAAAGGTGCCAGCGAAATCATCTTTAAAAAAGAGATTGCCGAAGCTGCAGACCCCGCTAAAAAACTGGCTGAGAAGGAAGCGGAGTATGCGGAAAAATTTGCTACACCTTACCTTGCCGCAGAGCGTGGTTTTATTGATGAAGTGATTGAGCCCAAAGACACCCGTAAAAAATTAATAAAAGCATTTGCCATGTTAGAGAATAAGGTAGCCAAACGACCCAGGAAAAAGCATGGCAATATTCCGCTGTAAGAATATAAACTGAAAGTATGCGCAGTAAAATTATTACCGGCACTTTATTAACCGCTTTCATTTCATTTTTTTTAAGCTGGGCTATCTGGGGTTTTTTGGTAGATGATTATTATGCTGCCAACATGGTACAATGCCCGGGTTATGCAAAGCAACATCAGGAAGTATGGGCAATGGTAGTAGCACATCTTGCGTGGGGACTATTATTTTCGTTGTTCCTGCAACTGGCGGGTGCAAATACAATCTGGAAGGGAATTAAAACTGGCTCACTTTTTTATTCCCTGCTCACATTAGGAGAAAACATGTTCAACATTGCATACATCAATTTGATGGGCCTTAAGATAGCCTTGATTGATGTATTGGTAAATGCCTGCTATGGCGCTATATTGGGAGCCGCCCTCGGAATATTTTACAGTCGTTATAAACTAGCAAACAATCGGGATGCAGGAAAATAAAAAAGGGAACCCAACGGCTCCCTTTTAAGATATAGTAAGTGGAAATTATTTTACTAATTCCAGATTTTTGTAAGCATGCAAACGTAAGGGTTGATAGACCATTCGTCATTCATAGATTGGTTAAAATCGCCCAACCTCAGGTCCAGCATATTACCCGTTTCTGTGAGCTCCCATAAAGTAAGGGGCTTTTCACCGTTCAACGTTTCATTTATTTCTGGAAGTAACTGGGGCAACATACCATCCCAGCATAACTGTATCACTAAATCTTTTTGCGATAATTTTTTTGTTCTTGCATTGGTTGCTTTTTCACACCAGTCATGTTTAAAAAAGCTTGTGTCCTGCATGAGCAAAATTTCCTGGTTGCTGATTTTATTTTTCATATCAGAGCTATTTAGGTGCTCAATAATATAGACTACCAAAAGGCCCCGATTGTACACATCAATTGCATAATTTATTGTTAATCCAAAAGGGAGGGTTCGGGTAGCCTGTGTTAAAAATTCAAATTGTATGCCCTGCTGGCAATGCTTGCCGTGTGAGTTTAATTAACTTATAAGTAGTTGGTTATAGAATTCACTACTTAATACAGAATTCGATGATGTATAATTAATTGCTCATTATGGGCAAGCAATGCTTTCATTAATTACGAAGAAAGAGAGGAGATGGTTTAGTGGTTTAGCATACCCACGCTATTTTATAACCATCCTGGTAATAGATGCTGCGCAGAAGAACCACAGGTAAGAAAAAGTGTATTCACGGTGAAAAGAAGGAAATAAAAAAAGTAAATCCTTTGTGCGCTTTGTGGTTAATGAGTTCATGGTTGATGGATCATAGATCATAGCAGAACAACTTTGTGCTCCTTGTGGTTATTGAGTTCATGGTTGATGGATCATAGATCATAGCAAAACAACTTTGTGTTCCTTGTGTTTTCCTTTGTGCTCTTCGTGGTTCATCTGCGCCTTTGCGCCGTGGTTCAAAATTTCACGCTAAGCCGCAAAGAAGAAAACCCGCAAAGAGGCCAAGGCATAAATAATATAAAAAAAACGTCTTCATGTCTTCCCGGCTAAATCTTTTTTTGCAGGTAAGGTGGTAAGGCGGAATAACTGTAGAAAAAAAGCCAGCAAAGTCCCCCTGGAGACCTTGCTGAGAAAAATGCAGTAGTTTGCTCTCGTAACTTCTTTTGTATATTTGGTTGGTGGGTGGTTTTTCACAAACTCTCCCTAAACCTCATTTAAAAAGCGGTCTATTAATTTTAACCTTCCAAAACGCATAATTATGAAAATCAATTTCTTTGTGGGTTTTATTTACGTATGTTTTTGTGTGTTCGGACTACCTTCCTTTTTGTCATGCTCCAAAACTTCTGATGATAGAACAACTAAGCAAAGTTTCACCTAGAATTTTGATGGCCAGTCTTACAAAGCTAATTTTGATTCCGCTTTCAGATATTCAACGACACCAAATGGATATCCCATAATTTTTGCGGGCACTGGTTCAAGTTTAGCGACCATGGGAACCGGTGTAATCATCAATATTATTTCATTTAATGTTGGAACATATCCTATTAGCTTGCCCAACAATATATTTGTGTATATTGATAATTCAGATAACCAGTTAGTCGCTACCTCCGGCTCAGTAAACATTACTGGCAATTCAAATAATTTATTAACAGGCAACTTTGAGGTAACTGTACTAACGATTACTGGAACCCAAAAAATTGTTATAGGTAAGTTTATTGATATTTCTATTTACGGCTAATAGACAATTATTCCAACAATTGGATTGCCGCACTTCACTTCCAAGTAACGCCTCAAATAAGAGACGTTTCGTTATTTCTTCGCAAATAAAATCATGGCTAGCTTCTTTTATGTATGCCCGTTAATCAAGCAATTCTATACAATTTTGGGAGTATCCTTATCACTTTCAACTGCCACAAATAGCTGCCGCTGATTAAAATATTAAAAGGATATAAAAGAGGTGCTGGGAATAATCCGGTAACCAATTTCATGGAGATGGATGATGTTGTAGTTACAAAACAAGGAAAGTGGTTAATGAGAAAACGATCGCAATCGGGACGACACAAGAATTTCCCATCCCAACTCAAAAAAAATAGGCTGCCTTTTAAGACAACCTATTTTTCGTGGTGTGGGCCGGGATTGAACCGGCGACACATGGATTTTCAGTCCAT
>JBBSKH010000016.1:0-46147 GCA_038256495.1 Chitinophagales bacterium | reverse complement strand
TGTATGCGCCCGATTTTAAAATAACCGTTAAGCAGCTATAGCGTGATTCGGCAAGCAACTTTAGCAGATGTTGGTATCATTAGGGAACTTGCGCTAGCCACCTGGCCGGTAGCATATGCTGAAATTTTAAGCCCGGCACAACTAGATTATATGCTGCAGCTTATTTACAGCTCCGAAGCACTAACCTTACAGATGCAGGAAAAAAATCACCGCTTTATTTTGTTGTACGAAGATGAACAACCTGTTGGATTTGCTTCTTACGCTGCAAAGGATGTCAATCAACCTCATATTTTCCGGTTACATAAAATTTATGTGCTCCCCACCCAACAAGGAAAAGGAAGCGGACAACAATTGATAGATTATGTTGTTCGACAAGCACAATCTGCCGGCGCTGCCCAACTTGAATTAAATGTAAACCGCAACAATCCCTCCGTTCATTTTTACCAAAACAAAGGTTTTAAGATATTACACGAAGAAGACATTGATATTGGTGACGGCTACTTCATGAACGATTATGTAATGGCTTTAACCATTGATCCGGCCGGATAAAAAAGATTTAGACCACTTTTACCGTTTCTTTAATCACACCCATTATAAATACACTTTGTACATTACCCATATTTTCCAGTTGACTAAGTTTGTTAACATGAAAATCGTAGTAAGCATTCATATCCCTGCAGGCTACTTTTAGCATAAAATCGAACTCTCCGCTAATGCTGTAGCATTCCACTACTTCCTGCAAAGCATTCATCGTTTTAATAAACTGTACGCCCGCTGTTTTGCTATGTGCTTTAAGAGAAACATAGCAGATCACCATCAGCCCCCTGCCCACTTTGTCGCGGTCTAACAGCGTTACATATTGTTTTATAACGCCGGATTGCTCTAACCGCTTTATACGTTCATGAACAGGCGTGGTACTTAAATAAATTGTTTCAGAAATTTCCTTTACCGTTATCCTTGCATTTTGCTGCAGTAATTGCAAAATCTGCAGGTCTAATTCATCCAGCGATATAGGGGCGGTGGGCATTTGTTCTTTTATGGCCGTTTTTTTCATACCAAACAGGTTAATTATCCTGCAAAGATAGCTGAATTAGAAGATGCATCCTGAATTTACACTTATGAATAGAATTTTATCCTATAAAGTTTACCTTCGTACCCAACATCAATAAAAAAATTATAACAATGAGTACAATTACAAACAATGCCATCGATTTTAAGCTGGCACACAAAGTAAAAGATATGAGCCTTGCAGATTGGGGCCGCAAAGAAATCCGTTTGGCAGAAGCAGAAATGCCCGGCCTGATGAGTCTTCGTGAAGAATACGGTGCAAGCCAGCCGCTGAAAGGTGCACGCATCGCCGGGTGTCTTCATATGACCATTCAAACAGCGGTATTGATTGAAACATTAACTGCACTTGGCGCTGAAGTTAAGTGGAGCTCTTGTAACATTTTCAGTACGCAAGACCAGGCCGCTGCAGCAATTGCCGCTACCGGTGTTGGTGTTTACGCATGGAAAGGACAAACACAGGAAGAGTCTGATTGGTGCATTGAGCAAACCTTGTTTTTTGGCGGCGAAGATCGTCCGTTAAACATGATCCTTGATGATGGTGGTGATTTAACCAACATGGTGTTTGATAAATACCCTGAGTTGATTTCAGGCATCAAGGGCTTGAGCGAAGAAACCACTACCGGTGTTCATCGCTTATACGAGCGCATGGCAAAAGGTACTTTGCCTATCCCTGCAATCAACATCAATGATTCTGTTACCAAATCTAAATTTGATAACAAATACGGTTGTCAGGAATCATTGGTAGATGCGATCCGTCGTGCTACTGATGTGATGATGGCCGGTAAAGTAGCAGTAGTTGGTGGTTATGGTGATGTGGGTAAAGGAAGTGCACAGAGTTTACGTGGTGCCGGTGCCCGTGTTATTGTTACCGAAATTGATCCAATCTGCGCTTTACAGGCAGCAATGGACGGTTTTGAAGTAAAGAAAATGATTGATGCAGTAAAAGAAGCTGATATCATCGTTACTGCTTCTGGTTGCAGGGACCTGATAACTGAAGAACATTTCCGCAGCATGAAAGACAAAGCAATCGTTTGTAACATCGGTCACTTTGATATTGAAATTGACATGGCATGGTTGAACGGAGCTTATGGCGATACTAAAAATGTTATTAAGCCACAGGTTGATTTGTACACCATCGAAGGAAAAGATGTGATCGTATTGGCTGAAGGCCGCCTGGTGAACCTGGGTTGTGCTACAGGCCATCCTAGCTTTGTAATGAGCAACAGCTTTACCAACCAAACATTGGCGCAGCTTGAACTTTGGACAAACACCGATGCATACGAGAACAAAGTGTATGTGTTACCAAAGCATCTTGACGAAAAAGTTGCCCGCCTTCACCTTGCCAAAATTGGTGTTGTGCTGGAAGAATTGACAACTACTCAAGCTGATTATCTTGGTCTTCCAAAAGAAGGTCCGTACAAATCTGAAATGTACAGGTATTAATAAAATAAACAGACCAGTTTTTATAGAAACCCCGCCTCGCAGCGGGGTTTCCTTTTTTTGTCCCTTCTCCCTCTGTTATCAACTTTGGCAAAACCATAGCAATGTTTTAAGAAAACATTTCGAACTCTTCTTCCCCTTTCGACGTATGTAGTAGTTCAATCATCATTAAACAGATTATCATGAAATACTACTTCACAATTTTGTTCATTTCTTTTGCATTAGTGAGTTGTTCCCAGTCTCCACAAAAAAATACAACCATGCAGGCTGAAAACGAAGCTAAACTCTCCCCGGAAGCAAACTGGACACAGAAAATAATAAAATCAGATGCCGAATGGAAAAAGATACTCACGCAGGAGCAGTATTATATTACAAGGCAGGAAGGCACAGAGCGACCTTTCACCAGTAAACTAAATGGCAACAAAGAAGCGGGCTTATATTATTGTGTAAGTTGCAAGAATCCCTTGTTCAGCTCTGCTACCAAATTTGAATCCGGCACAGGATGGCCAAGTTTCTACCAGCCTTATTCACCCAAAAGTGTAAAAGAAGTTACCGATCGTTCGCTAGGTTCGGTAAGAACTGAAATCACTTGCCAGCGCTGCAATGCACACCTGGGCCATGTTTTTAACGATGGGCCTAAGCCAACAGGCCTCAGGTATTGTATGAACGGTATTGCATTACAGTTTCAGAAAAAATAATAAATCATTTTCTCAGTATTGAAAAGGGTGAAGCTGCAGCTTTGCCCTTTTTTATGTCCATGTCATAATCTACCCTATTAATTTACGTTTTTACCACTTTCAATTTCATAATGCAGTTACTACATTTGTTGTGTTGACTAATGCCCTCTACTAAGCAGCTATAGCTTTTTCTGCCGCCCACTACAATCTGAAGCATGATAAACCAAGCAACCGAATGGCATTTTAGCCTCAGAGTGCCCCCGCCTCGTATTTATACTGGCTCGTCACGTAACAATTCGGTAAAAAAAATCAGCCTGATATTATAAAACTCTTAACTTTAAAGTCTGAATCGATACCAATAAGAAAAACCAACAGGAAGGAACTCCCCAAGAATAAAAATCACCAATTTAACAAACAGTTCAGGCGAATATTCAATAGCTCCCGGTAAAAAATAACGAGCCAGCATATGCGTAAGTAGGTGCACGGCAAAAACTAATGTAATATGGGTAATGAAAAATTAAAAAGAAAAGACTTTTTTAAAACCATTATTGGCCGCCCTTTGGCAGCAGGGGTATTATCGGCGCCTTCACCGGGTGAGCCCGATGAGTTATTTGAAAAATATTCCCGCAAAACAATAGGTCCCCGCAGGTATAGCCAGGAAATGGCCTTGCTCCCTGTTGGTGGCCCGGAAACGCTTCGGGTGGGCAATGTTACAAGCGGCCTTGCTCCTTACAGCGGCCCCTGGACCATTTGGGAAGCTGCCCACCTGCTGCGCAGAACCGGTTTCGGCATTAAAAAATCAGAGCTGGAAACGGTGATGTCACTAGGTTTCAATAATGCGGTAAATAGCCTGCTTGCGGTATCGCCACCACAAAATCCATCGGCTGCACCACTCAACCACTACCAGAGTGTAGTGCCCGATACTAGTGGCGTGCCTTTGGGCCAAACCTGGACTACTACCAATTTAACTTATGCCAGCAACGATAGCACCTTGGAAGTATACCGGCAACAGGGACTTTCTTTCTGGAGCTGGGGACTGGCAATAAACGAAGCCACCAGCATCAGGGAAAAGATGGTCTTATTCTGGTTTCATTTCATCCCCGTTAACTACGACGACGTGAGGAATATGCAGCGCAATTCTGCCACCATGAATCATGATTACATGAAATTGATCAGGCAGAACTCCATGGGCAATTTTAAAACATTGATCAAGGCAATTGCAAAATCACCCGCAATGCTGGTATTCCTGGGTAACCAGTACAGCACCGCTAGTGTGCCTAACGAAAATTTTGCACGGGAGCTGATGGAGTTATTTACTATGGGGAAAGTGCCCACACAGAATTATACCGAAGAAGATATCAAAGCGGCATCCAGGGTATTATCGGGCTGGCGGCAGGCAAGCTTCACTAGCCCCTACCCCTTTACACCTGGATTTAATGCTACCTTTCATAACCAAAGCAACAAAGTATTCTCGTCTTTTTTTGGCAATACTACCATCGCCAACCAGTCGGCTGCTAATGGTGCCAATGAGTTTGATATTTTCTTCGACATGTTATTTACACAGCAGCAAACCACCATAGCAAAATATATCTGCCGCAGGCTTTACCGTTTCTTTGTTTACTATGATATAGATAATAATATTGAAACCAACGTAATTACACCGTTGGCCACACTTTTGGTAAACAGCAACTGGGAAATTGCGCCGGTAGTAAGCACACTCCTAAAAAGTGAGCATTTTTATGACATGGCCAACAGGGGCGTGATGATAAAGAACCCGATGGATTTCATTACAGGCACTATTCGCACTTTCAACATTAATACCACACCGCCGGTTGATGCTAACCAGTTATTGAATCAATACAACATCTGGCAGTATTTTCATAACTATGCCAGGAACAACATGGAATTTGGTTACGGGCTTCCCCCAACTGTTTCTGGCTGGAAGGCTTACTACCAGGAGCCTACCTTTTATCAAAACTGGATCAATTCCAATTCCATTCAGCAACGTTCGTTGTTGCTAACAAAACTGGTGAATGGTTTTGGTTATGCAAGCACAACGATCAAATTAGATACCATCGCCTTTGCTCAGCAATTTCCCGGGGCCACAGTATTGGATCCCGATTTGCTGATTGATGCAATCATTCCTTATTTATTACCCATTGATCTGCCGGCAGCCTATAAAGCGGAGGTTAAAGTGCAGACCTTACTAAATGGCCAGGTAACCAACAGTTACTGGACTACGGCATGGAATGCTTACTTGTCAAACCCAAGTACGACCAATACCAACACCGTTAAAACAAGGCTCAATTCATTAATTACCACACTCATTCAACTGGCAGAATACCAGTTAATGTAAAATGCAATAACTATGAATCGTAGAAAATTTTTAGGCAACAGCGCACTCTTTTCGGTGCCCCTCATGATACAGGGAATGCCATTATTTGCCGGCGATGGAGTACTGCATCCATTCCTGCAATCTCTCACCACATCAGCCAGCAACTGTGGTAAGATCCTGGTGGTTATTCAGCTTAACGGCGGAAACGATGGATTGAACATGGTTATTCCCCTGGACAAGTACAGCGAGCTAAGCAATGCCCGGCCAAATATACTAATACCGTCTAACCAGGTACTAGCCCTGAATGGCACTACCACTACAGGCTTACATCCATCTATGACCGGTGTAAGAGATCTTTTTAATAATGGCAAAGTGAGCATTGTGCAAGGGGTATCTTACCCTAATCCCAGCTTCAGTCATTTCCAGGCGCAGGACATTTGGTTTAGTGGTGCTGCCAGTTCCCCCTTGCCCGATACCGGGTGGCTGGGCAGGCAATTAGATGTTGACAACCCTGGATTTCCTGCAGGATATCCAAACACGGATAGCCCTGATCCGCTGTCTATACAGATAGGCGGCGCATTGCCGCTTGCATTACAGGGCCCCAATATTAATATGGGATACAATGCGCCCAACCCGGCGTCGCTGGTAAATGTGGCAACGGCAACACCTGCACCGGCACCGGCGAGCGATTATGGAACGGAACTTACATTCTTAAGATTAATGAAAGACCAAAGTAATGCTTATGCCACCAGGATTACAGCAGCTTATGCTGCGCAGGCTACATTGTCTACCATGTATGCTGCATCGGGCAACAGCTTAAGCGACCAGTTAAAAATTGTTGCCCGACTCATAGGCGGCGGCCTTGCAACTTCGGTTTATATTGTTAACCATCCTGATAGTTTTGATAACCACGTGAACCAGGTGGTTTCTGGATCACCCACTACAGGTACGCATGCAAATATTTTGTCGAAACTGAGCGTAGCCATTGCAGCATTTCAAGATGATATAACCCTTATGGGCAAGGCAGATAAAGTATCTGGCATGACCTTTAGTGAGTTTGGCCGCCGTGTAATTAACAATACCAGCAGCGGTACCGATCATGGTTCTGGTGCACCAGTTATCTTTTTTGGTGCTGGAGTTAACCCCGGAATTATTGGAACTTCGCCTGTATTGCCAGCAAGTCCTACGGGAAGTACGCAGGTGCCCATGCAATACGATTTCAGGCAGCTATACGCCACCGTTATGCAGAAATGGTTGTGCATGACGCCGTCCCAATCACAAACGATCCTGTACGGAGATTATACCACGCTGGCCATCTTTAACCCAACCGTTGTACCATTAGATGGTATGGAACTGAAAGCGAAATGGGAAAATGATAAAGCAGTACTTGAGTTTACTGTTTTGCTGAATGATAGTTACGATCATTTTGTAATGGAACGTTCAACAGATGCTGTCAACTTCACACCGCTAAACAGTATCCAAAATACCAGTAACAGCAGCCAGCAGTTGTACACTTATAAAGACAACCGCATCAGCGCAAGGAATATCTTTTACAGGGTGAAGGGCGTTAGCAAACAAGGTCAGGTATCTTATTCTTCCATTGCAAAATTGAGTAATGGCAGCAGGCAACTGGCAAGGGTGTATCCAAACCCGGTAACCAACTATACGATCAATGTAGAGTTTTTAGAAAAAGTACAGCATCCTGTTGACATTACTATTTACGGCACCTTGGGAGAAAAATTGTATTCCAATAAGTTTAATCCTGCGGGCAACAATAACCTGCGTTTTAAAGTTGCTAACTTTTTTGAGGCACATACTATTTATATATTAAGGATAGTGTATGATGGGAATGTAATCAACGAAAAAATATTGTTCAATTAATTAAAAGCTGCCTGGTTGATAAAAAGAGTGCTGTACAAATCAGCGCTCTTTTTATTGATGGATAATTACTTTTTAGAAAAATTTAACAGCGTACTTTTTAAACCGTAGTTTTATTATGGATGCCGGGGGAAATTATTTATTTTGATGGAATCTAAAACAGCACAACATGATCACTTACAAAGAATCGAAAGCATCAGGGCCTCATCAGCAATTAGCCAATCTGGTGGGCGATTGGGAAGGAAAAGCGAAAGTATGGTTCGAACCGGGGCAACCGGCTGACGAATCTGGCGTAAAAGGTAATATGCGCCTGGTGCTGGATGGGCGGTTCCTGATGCACGAATACAAAGGAAGCATGGAAGGAAAGCCATTGGAAGGCATGGCCATTATAGGTTTTAACACATCACTGGAAAAATTTGAAGTTGCATGGATCGACAGCTTTCATACCGGCACTGCCTTGATGTTTTCCGGTGGAAAACGAGGGGACCGCAACCTGGATGTGCTGGGCTCTTATGCTTATGTTACCCCGGAAGATGAACAGCATTGGGGCTGGCGCACAGCGCTGGAGATAATAAACGACGACGAAGTGCTGTTAACTTCATTTAATATCAGTCCCGAAGGCGAGGAGACTAAAGCTACTGAAACAAGTTATAAAAGAGTGACGCCTTATTAACAAAAAAACTGCTCTACTATTTATGCCGTTCTTTTAAGATAGCTTCTATATCACTCAACTGGTAACCCTTGGCCTGCAACAAAACCATGTAATGAAAGAGCAGGTCAGCCGCTTCATTCCTGAACAGTTCGTCGTTGCTATCTTTGGCTTCTATGATAAGTTCCACCGCCTCCTCACCTACTTTTTGCGCCATGGCGTTAATGCCTTTGCTGAATAAAGAACTGGTATAAGAACCTTCAGATGGATTGTTCTTTCGCTCGCTGATAATTTTATCAAGCTCCTGCAGAAACCCGTTTACGGTATTGGTTTCATTGAAGCAGGTATCTGCACCTGTATGGCATACAGGGCCGGCAGGATTTACTTTTATCAATAAGGTATCATTATCGCAATCAATTAAAATTTCCTGCAGGTATAAAAAATGACCGCTCTGTTCACCCTTCGTCCAAAGGCGTTGTTTGCTGCGGCTGAAGAAAGTTACTTTCTTCATTACTTTGGTGGTTTCTAATGCTGCTTCGTTCATAAAACCCAACATCAACACTTTATTGGTGATGGCATCCTGCACTATGCATGGTACCAGTCCATCTGTATATTTTGAGAAATCAACTGTCATACTTTTTAATATTTATGCTTGGTACACTAATGCTATTTGTTATATCCTTACAGGAATTTGCTCGCCGGCAAGATATCTCTTCAGATCGGGAATATCTATTTCTCCATAATGAAAAATGCTGGCAGCCAAAGCAGCATCTGCATGCCCCTGTTCAAAAACTGTTTTAAAATGTTCCATAGCTCCTGCGCCGCCGGAAGCTATCACGGGCACTCCCAGAGCCAGGGCAAGCGTTTTGGTTATATCGATGGCGAAACCATTTTTTGTACCATCGTTGTTCATGCTGGTCAGCAAGATTTCCCCGGCGCCAAGATCAACTGCTTTTGCCGCCCAGTCGGTTGTTTTAATGCCGGTGGGTAAACGCCCGCCATTCAGGTACACATACCACTCACCATCTGCTTCCTGCTTCGTATCTATGGCCAAAACTACACACTGGCTGCCGAAGGCATCACTCATTTCCTTTAATATCTCCGGTTGTTTAAAAGCCGCTGAATTCACAGAAATCTTGTCTGCACCGTTTTGTAATAGCAAAGCCACATCGGCAGTACTTTGAATACCGCCACCTACGGTGAAAGGAATATTGATGGTAGAAGCCACTTCTTTAACGAGGGCGGCCAGTGTTTTCCTGCGTTCCACCGTTGCCGTAATATCCAGGAAAACCAATTCATCTGCTCCTTGTGACGCATATTTTGCAGCCAGTTCCACCGGGTCGCCCGCATCCCTGATGCCCACAAAATTTATTCCCTTCACGGTGCGGCCATCTTTTATATCCAGGCATGGAATTATTCTTTTTGGAAATTTATTCGCAACGTTTTTATACGTCCCCCCACTTTCTATATTGTTATCCATTGTTCCCATCGGGTTAATCATTCAATTGTTTAAGTGCTTCCAGCGATATCGCATTTTCATAAATAGCTTTGCCCACAATGGCGGCAGCGCATCCAACTTTTTTCAAAGCTTCAATATCATCAATAGATGATACTCCACCACTAGCGGTTAAATTGATTCCAGGAAACCGCCCGATGATTTCTTTATACAATACTACGGATGCACCTTGCATAGCGCCATCTTTATTAATGTCGGTACAAAAAAATCTTGTGATACCGATCTGCATCATATTCTCAATAAAGCTGAAAATATCTATTCCACCATCCTGCAACCAGCCGCTGATCTTTATCTGGTTGTTCAACACATCCGCCCCAATGAAAAATTTATCAGCGCCATATGATTGTATCCATGCTTCCAATAATGCTGGCTGTTTTACGGCCAGGCTACCAATGGTAACCATCGATGCACCTGCACTTAATATATTCTTTACATCAGCTTCTTCTTTTACGCCTCCACCAAAATCAACTTGCAGGCTGGTTGCTGCTGCAATACGTTCCAATATTTTGAGGTGCTGAATCTTTCCGGCTTTGGCGCCATCCAGGTCCACAAGGTGCAATCGCTGCAGCCCTGCTGCCTCAAACTGAAGCGCAGCATCCAAGGGATTTTCGTAGTAAGTTTTCTCACTCGCATAATCGCCATGTGTCAGCCGCACTACCTTTCCATTAATAATGTCGATAGCAGGTACTATAAACGATCCCGTGCTGCTTGTAATATTGTTATTCAAAACTTAAATGATTTAGGTAAGGGTTAAAAAATTTGACAAAATCTGATCGCCCACGTTGGCAGATTTTTCTGTATGAAATTGCACACCATAAAAGTTATTCTTTTGTATGATGGCGCTATAAGGCAACAGGTAATCCGTTGTGGCAACGGTTGCACCACACAATGCCGCATAATAGCTGTGCACATAATACACAAACGAATTGTCTGGTAATTCATTCAACAATTTCGACTGGTAATTATAAATGCGGTTCCATCCCATCTGCGGCACTTTCATGCCGGCATTGGACGGGAACTTTTTTACCACGGTATCAATAATGCCCAGGCAACGGGTATCATTTTCTTCTGAACTATTACACAACAACTGCATGCCGACGCAAATGCCCAATACAGGTTGCGTAAGTGTGGGTATTATAGTGTCAAGGCCGGTTTCCATCAAACTATCCATGGCGGCTTTTGCATTGCCCACACCGGGAAAAATTACCTTATCGGCATTTCGTAGAATGGATTCATCTGCAGATATCGTAGCCTCGTAGCCAAGCCGGTTTAAAGCAAACTGTACACTCTGTACGTTACCTGCATTATATTGAATGATGGCGATCTTCATTTATAAAACCCCTTTTGTGGTGGGTAAACTATTGTTGTTGATGTCTCGTTTCACAGCCATTTTTACAGCTTTTGCAAAGGCTTTAAAAACAGCTTCTATTTTGTGGTGATCATTTTTTCCTTTTGATTTAATATTCAAGTTACACTTTGCAGCGTCTGAAAATGATTTAAAAAAATGTTCGAACATTTCGGTGGGTACATCGCCAATACGTTTGCGTTTGAATTTAAGTTTCCAAACCAGCCATGGCCGCCCACCAAAATCAATAGCAACCTGGGCAAGGCAATCATCCATTGGCAAAAGAAATCCATACCGCTCCACACCTTTTTTATTACCAAGCGCCTGTGCAAAAGCTTCTCCAAGCGCAAGTGCCGTGTCTTCGATGGTATGGTGTTCATCCACTTTCAAATCGCCGTTGCAGGTAAGTTTAATATCAATGCCGCCATGCTTTGCCAACTGATCCAGCATGTGATCGAAGAAATGTAAGCCCGTTTGAATGTCTGCTTTACCCGTTCCATCCAGGTTAAGGTGGATGCGTATTTTTGTTTCATTGGTATTGCGTTCAAAAATAATTGTACGCTCGGGAAGTTTTAAAAACTCGTACAATTCTTTCCAATGGGCTGTTTCCAGCACGATCGTATCTTGTTGTAAAGCAGCAATACTATCATTTATCTCTGCCGCACCCAGTTGTTCATCTATTTTTAACCAGATGCCCTTGCAGCCAAGGTTTTTGGCCAGTTGCATATCTGTTATCCTGTCGCCAATTACAAAAGAGTTTTCAAGGTCGTAAGCAACATTGTTGATGTAACTGTTCAACATAGCCGTACCCGGCTTTCTTGTTGGCGCATTGTCTTCCGGGAAAGTCTTATCAATAAAAACATTACTAAACACAACGTTCTCGCTGGCAAAACTTTTAATCACCAGTTCCTGCAGCGGCCAGAAAGTATGTTCCGGAAAACCTTCGGTGCCCAGCCCGTCCTGGTTGGTGATCATCACCAATTCGTAATCCAGTTCGGTAGCAATTTTGGTCATGTATTCAAATACCTGTGGATAAAAAGAAAGTTTGTCAATTGCATCCAACTGGTAGGTAGGTGGTGCTTCGTTGATCAATGTTCCATCCCGATCAATGAACAACACTTTACGTTTTGCATTTCCTGCTGTGGCAGAATTGGCTGTATCTTTTTCTTTCATCATAAATATTACGCAAATGCGGTTAGTAAATTTATTAATCGTTTGTTTTCTTCGCTGGTACCAATGGTTATCCTTAAGCAACCTCCACACATGGGTTCTTTGCTCCTGTTGCGCACTACCACTTCGTTAGCAGCAAGGTAGTCATACAACTTTACAGCCTCCTTCACTTTTACCAGCAGGAAATTGGCTGCGGAATCATATATTTTTTCTACAAAATTTACAGATAGCAAAGCTTGCTTCAATGCTTCCCTTTCTGCTACGGTAATCTTTATCCAATCGTTCACCCTGTCTGTGTGCTGCAGCGCTTCCAGCGCCAGTTCCTGCGATGCCTGGTTAATATTATAAGGGGGTTTCACTTTATTAAAAAGATCAATAATATCCATCGAGGCATAACAAAGTCCTACCCTTAGCGAGGCTAAACCCCATGCTTTTGAAAGTGTCTGCATCACAATCAAGTTTGGATACTCCGTTAATTCCTGGATAAATGTTTTTTGATTGGAATAGTTGATATAGGCTTCATCAATAATAACGATGCCATTAAAATTGTTCAGCAACAATTCTATATCTGCCCGGTTCATATTATTACCTGTAGGATTATTGGGAGAACAGATGAAGAGCAATTTCGTATGCTCATCTATAGCCTCAAGGATACCTTCAACATCCAACTGGAAACCTTCTGTGAGGGTAACTTTTTTTATTGCAACATTATTTATTTGTGCACTCACTTCATACATTCCGTAAGTGGGCGGGCAAATGATTACATTGTCTTTTGCAGGATCGCAAAATATTCTGTAGGCAAGGTCTATCACTTCGTCGCTGCCATTACCAATAAAAATATTTTCTGCCGGAACACCTTTTATGCGGGCCAACTGGAATTTTAACTGCCATTGCAATGGATCGGGATAGCGGTTATAATCCTGCGACAATGTAGAGCCAAAAGGATTCTCATTGGCATCCAGGAATACAGAAGCTTTGCCCTCAAATTCATGCCTGGCAGATGAATATGGTTTGAGGTTTTTAATATTTTCCCTTACCAGCGAATGAAGGTTGCTGAATCCCGGTTTTGATGTAACGTTATTTTCCTTATCAGCCATTGTTGCTATCAATTTTTTGTTCTTCGGTTGATGTTATTTTTTTCAGACTACTTAGGCGAATGCTGACCGCATTTTTGTGCGCCTGCAATCCCTCCGCTTCAGCCATCGCTTCAATGGCCGGCCCTATAAGTTTTATTCCCTCCGGTGATAATTGCTGGAAAGTAATCTTCTTCACGAAGCTATCTACGGATACGCCACTATACGCCTTTGCATAACCGTTAGTAGGCAATGTATGGTTGGTACCTGATGCATAATCACCTGCGCTTTCCGGCGAATAATTACCGAGGAAAACACTACCAGCATTCAACACTTTTTCAGCCAAATCCGTTGCATGGTCCGAGGCAATGATCAGGTGTTCCGGTGCATATACATTCAGGAATGCAAAAGCATTTGCCGGTTCATCCATTACAATAAAACGGCTGTTCTTAAGTGCCTGGCTGGCGATAGATGCCCTCGGGAGTGATTGTAATTGCTGATCGATTTCACCCTGTACTGCGCTTACCAACGATGCTGAAGAAGCCAGCAATACCACCTGGCTATCGGCGCCGTGCTCTGCCTGGCTCAGCAGGTCTGATGCGATAAACGCAGGATTGGAAGTTTCATCTGCATACACCGCCAGTTCGCTGGGACCGGCTGGCATGTCAATGGCGGTGCCCATACTATTTACCAATTGTTTTGCTGCAGTTACATATTGGTTACCAGGGCCGAAAATTTTATATGCCTGCGTCATGGTTTCGGTACCAAAGGCCATGGCCGCAATAGCCTGAACGCCACCCGCCTTATAAATTTTTGTAAGCCCCAGTAATCGTGCAGCATATAAAACGATCGGGTTTACTTCGCCCTTACTATTGGTGGGTGTGCTTACAATGATGTTCTTACAGCCCGCAATTTTAGCGGGTATGGCCAGCATCAGTAAAGTTGAAAACAATGGTGCTGTTCCGCCCGGAATATACAGCCCCACGTTTTGAATGCCCACCGATTTTCTCCAGCAATACACGCCGGTGGCCGTTTCAATTACCTGCGGTTGCTCTACTTGTGATAAGTGAAAACGGGAGATATTATCAACAGCTACCTGTATGGCAGCTTTTAATTCCTCTGGTACCGTTAATGCAGCAGCTACCATTTCATCCTTTGTTACCCAAAGGTTATCTAGTTTAACATGGTCAAATTGCTCCGCATATTTTCTTACAGCAGCATCGCCATTTTCTTTTACATCCAGTAAAATGGGTTGCACAATTTCGTTAAGCGTGCTGTAATCGAATGCCGGACGCTTGCATAATTTGCTCCACTCTGCAATTTCCGGGTTAATGTATACCTGTTGTTCCATTGTTATTGTAAATTAATCGTCGTTTTTTTTAGATAATCATTTTTTCAATTGGCACTACCAGTATGCCTTGTGCTTCCAGCGCTTGTAATTTTTCTATTACCTCCCAGAAATCATTTTCATTTACTACGCTCTGCACACTACTCCATCCTTCTTCTGCAAGCGGCACTACTGTTGGGCTTTTGCTGCCCGGCAGCACCGCTGCAATATTTTCCAATTGGTGGTTGGGTGCATTTAATAAAATATACTTATTATTCTTGGCTGTTTTAACGGCATTTATCCTCATTAACAATTTTTGAAGAATTTGTTTCTCTTCGGCGGTTAAATTTTTGTTGGCTACCAGCACCGCTTCCGATTTCAGGATCACTTCCACTTCCTTCAGGTTGTTGGTAAACAAAGTACTCCCGCTGCTTACCAGGTCGCAGATGGCATCTGCCAATCCTATATTAGGAGCAATTTCTACTGATCCGCTGATTTCATGTATCTCAGCATCAATACCATTTTGCTCAAGGTATTTGCGGGTAAGCAATGAATAAGTTGTTGCCAGTTTTAATCCGGCCAGGTCTTTTATGCTTTCGTATTGCATGCTGTTGGGAACTGCAATACTCAAACGGCATTTACCAAAACCCAACCTGTACACAAGGTCTATCTCCTTATTTTTTTCCAGCAACACATTTTCTCCAACGATACCAATATCCGCTACCTTGTCGTAAACGTATTGTGGAATATCGTCATCCCTTAAAAAGAAAATTTCCAGGGGAAAATTTTCGGCTGTTGTTTTCAACTGCTTGTTACCGTTATTGAGCTGTATGCCGCATTCTTTCAGCAGCTTTACCGACTCTTCATACAACCTACCCGATTTTTGAATTGCTATCCTTAACATGTTTTATCATTTGTGGCAAAATGCCTTTTTCTGTTGATTGATTAAATTAAAAAAGGCCTACATTACTGTAAGCCTTTTTTGAAAAATATGTGATGTGCACATACGTCAGCATAGCTTACCTGCGGGTAATGTATGATGATGCTGTATGTGAATGAATTGTTTCATTGAATTGCAAAGTAAGGAACGAAATTTTGCGTGACCAAATCTTTTTTGATTATAGCAAAGATTGCCACTCATCGTTCAAGGTTATGCCCAGCCCGGGCTCATTTGTATAAACAAACCTCCCAGCTTTAAACTGAACGCCGGTGGCAATATCTTCAGTTAAGAGCAGCGGACCGTCCATATCTACGTGGTTTAGCATGGGTGCCAGTTGAGCTATGGCAGCGGTACCGACAGAACTTTCGTTCATACAGCCCACCATTACCTGCATATCAAGGGTTTTGGCCTGCTTTATCATTCTTAACGCAGGCGTTATACCACTACATTTGGTAAGCTTAATATTGATGCCATGAAAATGATTGTGGCATTTTTGCACATCAGCTTCTGCCACACATGCCTCATCTGCAAACAATGGCAGGGGCGATTGCTGGTATAAAGTACGCATACCTTCCCAATCATCTTTGGCCAGGGGCTGCTCCACAAATTCAACGCCCAGGTCTTTCAGCAAGGGTATCTTCTGCAATGCCTGTTCTAAGGTCCAGCCGGCATTGGCATCCACCCTTAATATGGCATCTGTTTCTTTTCTCAAGGCTGCCACCATTTCAATATCATTATCAGTTCCCACCTTCACTTTGTAAATAGGCCATGGCTTCTCTTTCATTTTGGCAACCATAGTTTCTATGCTATCCATGCCGA
Organism: Chitinophagales bacterium; assembly: GCA_038256495.1. GTDB lineage: Bacteria > Bacteroidota > Bacteroidia > Chitinophagales > Chitinophagaceae > Ferruginibacter. The sequence goes on along the minus strand of JBBSKH010000016.1, from coordinate 29,910 downwards.
TCGTGAAGTCTGTAAGTGGTGCCGTTGACGTATCCAGCTTCCAAAGCTGGTGCAAAGGCTTCCGTTGCATTTTGCCATACAAATCCCAGCCGGCAATATCCAACGCACAAACCAAAAATGGATTCTGCGGAAAAAGATGATGCAGGTAATGCCAGTATCGTTCAGGATCCATGAAGGAAAATTTTTCAACAAACTGTTTCTTTTGCTCAAGATCTTCAATCATTTTCTCTACCGGGATATTATAATAACTGATAGCGGGCGCTTCGCCATAACCTTTCCTGCCAAAATGTTCCAGCGACACTATCAAAGCAGGCTGATGAGTCTTGGTTCCTTTTGAAATAGTGAAAGGATATTTAAATGGCAGGTTCGAAATTGTATAAGATACTTTCATCGTATAATATGTGTAAATATTTTCTAGCGGTAGCTGCTTACCACCATGTTCTTTAAGGTAACAATAAAACCTGCCTGCTGCAACAATTCTTCCAGGCTGATGTGCATGCGGTAATTCCAGTAGTGGTCAGGATCTGCGGGTTGGTTTATCCGTTCTGTGCCAGGGTCTGCCTTTCTTACGCTGTCATCCATTGAAAGCAGGTCTTGCAACAAAAATACTGCCCACATAGCCGGCGAGTTAAGGTGTTGCTGCAAAATATCCCTACATACCCAAGGCTCTGCATAAAAAGGTGCATCGCCATAGTTTTCCAATTGTTGATTGTAAAATTCCTGTATGCTGCCTCTTTCTTCTTCCCACCATTCTCTTATCGTAGCCATATCATGGGTTGATGGGGTAACCACACTCAGGTAACCCGCCTTCAGCGGATCGGAATATTTTTCGTTTTTGCGCTTGGGCATGCGTTGCACTTCTAATGCCAGCATCTGGAGGTCACTCAATACACCTTCCACCATATCTGGCACCATGCCCAGGTCTTCTGCACAAATCAGCATATTGGTGCTTCGCTTTAATGCGGTCAATTTATCAATCCCCTCTTCTTTCCACAGGTTATCCTGCTTCTTAAAGAAGTATTCATCAAACAAACCGTTCAAACCCTGCTGTTCCCGGTGAGACAAGTCTTTATAAGAAGATGTGCCATGCATGCCTATCCGGAGATGGTAATTGTGCGCCATCGATTCATCTGGTATGGCAATAATATTGCTAAGCAAATTAAATAGTCCGCCTTCAAGGTGGATCAACTCGGGTTGACCAGCCAGGTATTCATGCAACTTTCGTTGCGTATTAAACGCTTCTTTAAATCGATCGCCGTTTAGGAAATGGTCTTTTACCAACCCTGCATTCTCATCAAATAAATCGTACAGCACCTGTTCTGTGATGTAAGGCAGGCAGAAGCGCTCTTCCCTGAAATCGATACCTGCATTGGCAAAATCCTGTGTATTTAACGGCCAGGCCGGCACAAATTTACCGAGTATACCTTCTATAGCATGGTATGGTATGCTCCATATGCGGAAGAAGCCAAGCACATGATCTATCCTGATAGCATCGAAATAGTTACTCATGTGTTCCATCCGCTGGCGCCACCATGCGTAATCGTTACTGGCCATTTGCCCCCAATTATAGGTTGGGAAACTCCAGTTCTGGCCCTTGGTTGCAAAAGCATCAGGTGGGGCGCCTGCCTGCATATCCATATGAAATAAGGAACGGTACATCCATGCATCTGCACTATAACGGCCTACACCTATTGGCAGATCGCCTTTTATGCATACACCGGATTTATGGGCATAATCTACCGCATCTTTTAATTGAAGGTGCAGGTGGTATTGGGTGTAGTAATGAATGCCCACTTCATCGTAATGATCGGTATCCACACTTATTAATGACTGGATAGCTGCCTCATCGTAGTTGGCATATTCGCCCCAGGTATTGTAATCGGCGGTACCGTTTTTAGCCCGCAGGTAACAATAGGCTGCATAAGGCTCCAGCCAATGCCTGTTAATTGTAAAGAAATTGATCCAACCAAAATCATCTTTGTACTCCAGTTTATCTGCTTCATACAGTATAGAAATCGCTTCCTTCTTAATGGAGCAAATCTCTTCGTAATGTAATGTGTCTGCCTTGTTATATTCCTGTACTTTCTCCAGCATTGCTGCCGGGAAACTAATATCCAGCGTCTGTGCTATTTTCTGAACGTTAAGATAACAAGGGTGCAAAGCAAATGCAGATACCGCAGAATAAGGATAGGAGTCTTTATTAGTATTGGTAGCTGTTGTATCATTTATGGGCAACAGTTGTATGAGCTTGATGCCGGTTTGCTTCGAAAAATCTGTTAGCAGGTCAAGATCTGTAAACTCCCCTACCCCCCAGCTTTTATTGGTTTTTAGGCCTGATACCGGCACATTAATTCCTGCAGCCTTCCATTTGTATTTACTGCTTAATAAAGTGTGGTGAAGAATGGTCAGCGACTTTTTTTCCGGCGATAAAGGAAGGGAGTGATTATCGCCTTCTTCAAATTCCATTTGTTTGTTGATGGTATCGTACACACCGAACTTATACTCCAGGGGAAAGTCTTCCTTAGCCAGGTTCAGCTTGATGATCCAATGTTGTTTCTTATGGTCCATCAGCAGAGGCTGCTCTATACTCCAGTCTTTTAGCTTTTTGCCTGTGCCGGTAATACACACTACTTTTCCATCGGATAATACAGGTGCTTTTACTTTAAAAATATGGGTGGGGTTCTTTGATTCTGTGACTTTTACCTTTTCTTTTTCCTTATTGAAAACGGTGGTAAATGGTTTGGATGAAAAAACATCGGGGTAGAATTGTTCATCCCTCCATTCATTCACTATGTCCAACTGTTTAATCTTGAACTTACCGGGATTAAGGTAGGTATCCCGACAAAATGTTATTTCATTTCCGTTGTTATCGTCGTTGAAAATATAGCTGTATGTAAATTCTGCTGGCAATACTTCAATTTCAGTATCCAGCGCAATATGCCAGTACTGCTCATTGAGATAGCTCATCGGCCATTCCATTGGTTGCTGCAGATCGCTATTTTCCGGCGCTGTAACCCTTAATCTTATCTTTTGGCCATATTCCGATCGAAAACGCACATAAAAATTTATGATCATTCATTGTGTATTAGTTACGCAATTTACAAATTGAAGATTTTAAATTTTAAAAAGTTTTTTATTTCAAATTTTGCCAGTCATTAATAGCTACTATCCTATATTTGCAAAAACATTTGATATATGACTACAAAGAAAAGATCTACTGGCCTCTATTGGATATTATTCTTTATTTCTGTTGCAGCTTTTTTTGGTGTTTATGCTATTGGCGGCGGATATTGTTCTATGGTATTGCCTTTTAACTTTACGTTATTTGCCATGGCCCTGGACCTGATGTAAAATTTTCCATCTTTTAACTATAGATAAAGCCCCGCATTGCGGGGCTTTATCATTATGAACATTTGGAAGAAATATCCATTATTGCATGGTCGGAATTTCCTCGTAAAAAACTGCATACCACCTGTCACCACGTTTAACATAGGTATTTGATGCCGATATTTTTGGCACCCAACGGTCGCCGTCCGGGTCTGTTGCGTCTTGCAGCGCATCGTAATAAATAATGGCTACATCATCCGTTATCTTCTTAATCCTAATGTTGGATAATCTATACGCTTCTATATTGCTGTTCTTAAAAGACAGTAATACTGCAGACTTATCCATAGTGATCTTACCAAAAAAAGCCTGGTAGTCATCTGCCAGCAACTGGTCGAGTTTATCCAGTTGTTTTGTTTTGGCAAATTCCCAGGTGGCAATTTCATTATTGGTGATGACTGTTTGGTCCGCTTTGGGCAATTCCGTTGCAGGGGCTGTATTAACAACCGGGTTAGTTGAAGACTCTTTCATTTTGCATTGGCTCACGGTTACTCCAAGGCAAATCGTGATGATTAAAATCTTTAAATACTTCATTGTTTGCTGTTTAAGTAAAAAAAGGCCTGTTGGCATGTCAACAAACAGTATGCAAATTCAATACCACTAAATAATGGAAATTATTCATACCGCCCGAAATACCTGCAGGCCTTTATTTTTTCAGTAATGTTTTTGTTGGTTTACCGCAGGGCTCTGCACTTTTTGTAGTGGTTATTGGCTGCCTGCTGCACAGTTACAGAACGTGCACAGGATACAAGCATAGCAACGATGGCCAGTAAGGCCAGGGTATTTTTTGTCCATTTCATAGTTAGTAGTTTGATTTCAGAGTGGAACTGATAACGCCTCACGGAAGGTTTTAGTATATAAAAAGCCAATCCTGTCCGGATTGGCTTTTTATTCAAAACATAAACTGATCAATTCATCTATTTAACTTCTTCAAACTCTGCATCGGTCACATTTTCACTACCGCCATCATTTCCGTCCTGCTGGTCCTGGCCATTTGTACCTGCACCTGCATCAGCGCCTGGCTGGCCTGCACCTTCCTGGGTAGCCTTATACATGTCTTCGCTGGCTGCGGTCCAAGCTGCGTTCAAGGCTTCAACGGCAGGATCAATTTGTGCAATATCCTGTGATTTATGTGCTTCTTTCAGCTTTTCGAGGCCTTGCTCAATAGTAGCTTTTTTATCTTCAGGAATTTTTTCACCATACTCTTTCAACTGCTTCTCCGTCTGAAAAATAAGGCTATCTGCCTGGTTGATCTTTTCTACTTTTTCTTTTTCTTTCTTATCAGATTCCTCGTTGGCTTTGGCTTCATTTTTCATCTTTTCAATTTCATCGGCACTTAAACCACTACCTGCTTCAATACGAATCTTCTGCTCTTTACCGGTGCCTTTATCCTTAGCCGTTACGTGAAGGATACCATTGGAGTCAATATCGAAAATAACTTCAATTTGCGGTACACCTCTTGGTGCTGGCGGAATACCATCCAGGTTAAATATCCCCAGGTTCTTGTTATCTTTTGCCATGCTTCTTTCGCCTTGCAATACATTGATCTGTACGCCCGGTTGGTTATCTGCATAGGTTGAGAATACTTGCGATTTTTTGGTTGGAATGGTTGTATTTGATTCTATCAACGGGGTCATAATACCGCCGGCAGTTTCAATACCCAGCGTAAGCGGGGTAACGTCCAGCAATAACACATCCTTTACCTCACCTGTTAACACACCACCTTGAATTGCAGCACCAATAGCAACAACCTCATCGGGGTTAACGCCTTTGTTAGGCTTTTTACCAAAGAACTTCTCTACAATTTCCTGCACTTTGGGAATACGGGTACTACCACCTACTAAAATCACTTCGTCAATTTGTGAGGTACTCAAACCGGCATCTTTCAAAGCTTTTTCGCAAGGCTTCAGGCAACGCTCAAATAATTTATCTGCCAATGCCTCAAACTTAGCACGTGTTAATTTCTTTACCAGGTGCTTTGGCACGCCATCAACTGCTGTTACATAAGGCAGGTTGATCTCTGTTTCTGAAGAAGAAGACAATTCAACTTTTGCTTTTTCTGAAGCTTCTTTTAAACGCTGCAAAGCCATTGGATCTTTACGCAGGTCGATTGCTTCATCAGTTTTAAATTCTTCTGCCAGCCAATCCATGATCACCTTATCAAAATCATCACCACCAAGGTGTGTATCACCATTGGTTGATTTAACTTCAAAAACGCCATCGCCAAGTTCCAGCACAGAAATATCAAATGTTCCACCACCAAGGTCAAACACGGCTATTTTCTGGTCTTTACCTTTTTTATCCATGCCATAAGCCAATGCTGCCGCTGTAGGCTCGTTCACAATCCTGCGAACATTAAGGCCTGCAATTTCACCAGCTTCTTTGGTAGCCTGGCGCTGTGCATCATTAAAATAAGCCGGTACGGTAATTACGGCATCTTTTACTTCGTGGCCAAGGTAATCTTCAGCAGTTTTTTTCATTTTCTGCAAAACCATTGCACTAATCTCCTGTGGCGTGTACATTCTGCCATCTATGTCAATACGTACCGTATTATTGTCACCTTTGGCAACCTTGTAGCTCCAATGTGAGGTCTCTTCCGTTACTTCATCAAAGCGGCGTCCCATAAAACGCTTCACGCTGCTAATGGTATTTTGCGGATTGGTGATAGCCTGACGCTTGGCAGGATCACCCACCTTACGCTCGCCATTCTTCAAAAAAGCAACTACAGACGGGGTTGTTCTGCGCCCTTCATCGTTTGCTATTACAACCGGCTCGTTACCTTCCATAACGGCAACACAACTGTTGGTTGTTCCTAAGTCAATTCCTATAATCTTTGCCATATTCGATATTTTATTATTTATTGTGCAGATGAAAGGTCAATCATTGTGCCAATGGGCAAAGTGTGCAAAAATGGCAGTTATATAAACTGCTATTGCTTAAAACGATACAAAGCGTGGAAAAAAGGTATTATTTAAGTTCAGTAAATGTTGCGTGCCCGTCTTTTTTTACCTTGAAAGTGAAATGTCGCTGGGTAAAATAACTGATAGCTATTACCAGCATAATGGTGAGCACCTGGCTCAATAAGGCATCCCAATGCATTACATCAACCAGTAACTTCAGCATACCATAGTTAACAATAAGATTGAATGCAAAAGACAGGAAATAACGAAACAGTTGAATGCGGCCTTTGAGGTAGCTGCCTGTAAACACAATATAACGGTTGAGGATAAACCCTATTACGAAGCTGATAGACGAAGAAATAAAAAGGGCAGCTATATGGGTTTCAAAAATATAAAAACCGAGGTCTGCCACTTCGCCTGTAAAAATAAACCGCAGACAAATAAAATAGACCAATAACCCGGCAACTGCATTACCACCGCCACAGGCTGCATACCGGAAAGTTTGCAACGGCATCAGTTTTCGAAACATCGGGTAAAAAAAATCAATCACCCCTGTAATCAGCTCTTTCATAATTGCTGGCAAATCTACAATTTGAAGTGGTATAAACATAAAAAAAGCCCGTTGACGTAAACGGGCTTTTTTTAATCAGGTTAATTCTTATTGAAATACGTATCGGATAGCAAAGCCACCCCAGTTGCCATTGAAACCTGCGCCATCACCAAATTCAAAAGAAGGCTGCCAGTCTAACGACAGGTTAATTGGTGCACTTTTAATCTTATAGTCAAGACCAACAACACCATCAACACCTAAGTAAGTGCGGCCGTTGTAATATTTGTTGTTGTAGAAACCTACGTGTGCGCCAGGGCCAATGTACCAACGTAAGCCTGCGGCGTTCTGAATATCGCCATGTATTTCGTACAGACCGGTAATGCGGGTACCACGGTTCCAGAAATAACCGATCAGTTCCAACGCATCTTTTTCATTTACAAAATGCTTATAAGAAACACCGCCGGGATAAAACTTTACACCAAGGGCATTTTTGTAACTGTAAGAACCAACATTGCTTTGTGCAGTTGCGCTGCTAATGGCAAGGCAACAAATTACTACAATAGATAAGAGTGTTTTTTTCATGATTGTTTAATTTATTAAGGATAACGGGCACAAGCGAAAAATCATGCCAAATAAATGTTAACTGTACAATTCAGTTTTTTGCTCTTTTACAAGGGCATCCTCCAGGTACTCATCATAAGTCATCAACTTATCTATCATTCCTTTTGGTGTAATTTCAATAATGCGGTCGGCCACCGTTTGCATAAACTGGTGATCGTGGGTGGTGAATAACACCGTTCCGGTATAAGAAATCATACTATCGTTAAAGGCCGTGATGCTTTCCAGGTCAAGGTGGTTAGTTGGTTCATCCAATATCAAAACATTTGGATTTTGAATCATCATCTTGCTGGTCATACACCTTACTTTTTCACCACCACTCAGCACAGCAGTTTTCTTAAGGATCTCGTCTCCGCTAAACAACATTTTGCCAAGGAATCCCCTTAGGAAATCCTCATCTACATCCTTTACATAATCCGGCACAAACTGGCGTAACCAGTCCATCAGGTTCAGATTGCTGCCTTCAAAGTATTCTGTATTGTCGTTGGGTAAATACGCATTGGTAATGGTAGTACCCCAATGGTACTTGCCGGTATCGGCAGGCATCCTGCCGTTAATTGCTTCAAAGAAAGAGGTTAAAGCCAATGGATCACGGCTCAGAAAGGCCACTTTCTGGCCTTTCTGCAAATCGAAATTGATCTTACTAAAAATTGGCTTACCATCAATTACTTTAGAAAGATTCTCCACTTTCAAAATATCGTTACCAGCTTCCCGCTCCTGCTTAAAAATAATGCCGGGGTACTTTCGGTTACTCGCTGTAATATCTTCAAACACCAGTTTATCCAGGGCTTTCTTCCGGCTGGTTGCCTGCTTGCTCTTAGAAGCATTGGCGCTAAAGCGGGCAATGAATTCAAGTAGGTCTTTCTTCTTTTCTTCCTGCTTTTTATTTTTGTCTGTTGCCTGCCTTGCTGCCAGTTGAGAGCTTTCATACCAGAAGCTGTAGTTACCGGTGTATACCTTTATCTTATGCTTATCTACGTCGGCCACGTGGGTACATACTGCATCCAGAAAGTGACGATCGTGACTCACCACCAAAACAATATTCTGGTAATCTGCCAGGAAGTTCTCCAGCCAGCTGATGGTTTCCACGTCAAGGTTGTTGGTAGGCTCATCCAGCAACAGGATGTCGGGGTTACCGAACAAGGCCTGCGCCAGCAATACCCTTACTTTAAGGTTGGCGCCAATATCTTTCATTAATTGCTGGTGAATATCATCTTTTACACCCAGTTCGCTCAGCAGCGTAGCCGCATCACTTTCTGCTGTATAGCCGCCCATTTCTCCAAACTCGTGCTCCAGTTCGCCCGCCTTAATACCATCAGCTTCAGAAAAATCTTCCTTCAAATACAAGGCATCTTTCTCGTGCATCACTTCCCACATTTTCTTATGGCCCATCATCACGGTACTCAATACTGTTTGCTCATCAAAAGCAAACTGGTTTTGGTTAAGCACAGCCATACGCTCGCCAGGCGTTATGCTTACGCTTCCTTTGTTGGGCTCAATTTCGCCACTTAATATCTTTAAGAAGGTAGACTTGCCGGCGCCATTGGCACCAATAACACCATAGCAATTCCCTTTAATGAAATTGATATTTACTTCGTCGAACAATACCCTTTTGCCATAGGCAAGGGTTACATTATTTACAGTAATCATAATTATAAAATGGGCGCAAAGGTAAGTATAGGAGGCGATTTAAAAAAGGAAAATGAATCCATAAAATCGTGCGGGTGGGCTTAATTTATAAATTTTATGTTAATCCTCCCAGGCGCTTCGCCAAAATGGCTGCATCTATCTTAACAAACCAATGAACTGCCTGACCTTAATTTTATTAATTTTGCGGCATGTCAATCGTTCAAAAAATTCAACAGGGTGTTACTAACAGCCTGACAACGCTCTATAACCAAACATTTGAAACCAGCGATTTCCAGGTAAACCAAACCAAGGAAGATTTTGAAGGTGAATACACAGTCGTGTTGTTTTCGCTGCTTAAGAAAACAAAAGAAAACCCTGCAGCACTAGGAGAAAAATTGGGCAATGTACTGGTGCAAGATCACCCGGAACTTTTTACCGGTTTCAATATTATTAAGGGTTTTCTGAACCTGCACATAGCAGAAAGTTATTGGCTGCAGTTATTGAAAAACGGCTATGCCGATGAAAACTATGGAATGCAGCCAGCCAACGGCAAAAAGATAATGGTGGAATATGCTTCCCCCAATACCAACAAACCTTTGCATCTCGGCCATTTGAGAAATATTTTTTTGGGATGGAGTGTGGCGGAGATCTATAAAGCCAACGGTTACGAAATTGTAAAAACATGTATTGTAAACGATCGCGGCATTCACATCTGCAAAAGCATGATTGCCTGGCAGAAATATGCAAACGGCGCCACTCCGTTATCTGCGGGTGTAAAAGGCGATCACCTTGTAGGTGATTATTATGTTCGTTTTGAGAACGACCTGAAGCAAGAGAGCCAGTTGCTCATCAACAAAATAAAACTAGGCGACCTTAGTGATTTTGATGGGGCAGAGAAAGAAAAGCTGGAGATGTTGCTGGTAGCACTTACCAAACTGGATGAGTTAAAAGACGATGAAAAAATCAGCAAACTGCATGCGGAGATAAAGGAAATTGCAAGGGGCTGTTCACCTATTATGCAGCAAGCCAAACAAATGCTTGTTGACTGGGAAAATGGCGATGAAGGCGTAATGACCCTCTGGAAACAAATGAACGGATGGGTTTACGATGGTTTTGATGTAACCTATAAAACCATTGGTGCCGATTTCGACAAAATATATTATGAAAGCAACACTTACCTGCTTGGCAAAGACATTGTAAAAGAAGGTTTAGACAAAAAAGTATTCTACAAAAAAGAAGATGGCAGCACCTGGATAGACCTTACTGCTAATGGACTTGATGAAAAGATCGTTCAACGCAAAGACGGAACTTCCGTTTATATTACCCAGGACATTGGGTTGGCGCAGCAGAAATACGAGCAGTTTAAAATGGACCAAAGCATTTATGTAATTGGCAACGAACAAAATTACCATATGCAGGTGCTGAAACTTATTTGCGAAAAACTAGAAATGCCAAAAGCTGAAAATATTTTTCACCTGAGTTACGGCATGGTAGAGCTAACCACCGGCAAAATGAAGAGCCGGGAAGGTACCGTGGTAGATGCAGATGATATCGTTGCAGAAATGATCGCCACCTCCAAAGCGCATACAGAAGAGTTGGGGAAAGTAAAAGATTTTACGGAAGCCGAACTGGAGCAGTTATACCAAACCCTTGGCCTCGGTGCCATGAAGTTTTATTTGTTAAGGGTAGATCCCAAGAAAAGGATGGTTTTCAACCCTGAGGAGTCCATAGATTTTCATGGCTTTACCGGTCCTTTTATTCAATATACTTTTGCCCGCATACAAAGTATCCTGCGCAAAAAAAGCATTGATAACAATGTTGCCGCAGATAACAGTTTATTATTGTTGGAAAAAGAATTGCTGATTGCAGTAGAACAGTTTAGCAGCGTGCTGGCACAGGCTGCACAGGAGTTGAACCCTTCTGTAATTGCGATCTATATTTTTAACCTGGCGAAAACTTTCAATTCATTTTATTCAGCACATTCTATTGCTAGTGCAGAAACGCCGGGCAAAAAACAATTGCGCCTGCAATTGGCAACAATGGTAGCAAATGTTTTAAAGAGAGGAATGGGGCTTTTAGGCATCGCAGTTCCTGGCCGCATGTAAGCTTATTTTTTATTGGGTGTACATGATGCAACGAATTTACCGGAGCCATTGTCATATAAGAAAAAAGGAAGAAATGAAAATCCTCTTAGCCCTTACTCTCGGCTGTTGCCTGTTAAGTTGTAAAAAAAATATCAGCATTCCTACCTGCGTTCAAAACAGGATTGACAGTGCATTAGCGAAACCTAAGGGCACTCTTTTCGACGCTGTGGCAGCCTATAATTATAAAGGCAAGGAAATCTATTTATATACGCCCGGCTGTTGCGACCGTTTTATAGAAGCATGGGATAGCAATTGCCAGTACCTATTTTCACCCAGTGGTGGCATTACTGGTTGCGGAGATTGCAATCACAGTGACTTTTTTACAACGGCAAAATTTATACGTATGATTTGGGAAGATCCCCGGCCCTGATTCAATTGCAATTTAAACTACGATTCTACACCTGTAATTATAAACAAACCGCCGGCAATTTTTGCCGGCGGTGTTGTGTTTAAAACTTTGGTGTGAGGCCCATATTATAAAATATGAATGAGTACACATCTGCGGTAGTCTCCAGTCCTTTTTTAAGGTTGCTGGCTCCATGGCCGCTGTTTACATCTACTCTAATTAGCACAGGATTGGTTCCTTTGTATTTGTCCTGCAGCGTTGCAATATATTTAAAAGAGTGCGCAGGCACTACCCTGTCGTCATGATCTGCGGTGGTTACCAGCGTAGCCGGGTAATTTTTTGTAGCACTAATATTATGTATGGGCGAAAACGCAAACAGGTTTTTAAATTGTGGCTCATCAACTTCACTACTACCGTATTCTGCTATCCAGTTAAAGCCGATGGTAAATTTGTGAAAACGCAACATGTCCATTACACCAACAGCCGGCAATGCAACTTTAAATAATTCGGGATGCTGATTAGCAACTGCACCTACAAGCAATCCCCCGTTCGATCCACCGGAAATAGCCGTAAAGGCAGGTGAAGTATAGTTCTTTTGTTGCAGGTATTTTGCTGCTGCAACAAAATCATCAAACACATTTTGCTTGTTCAGCAACATACCTGCTTCATGCCATTGTTCACCATATTCACTACCGCCTCTTATATTGGCAGAAGCATAAATACCGCCCTGGTCTAACCAACTGATTCGGCTGGGGCTAAACGATGGAGCAACGCTGATATTAAATCCGCCATACGAATACAAAATCGTTGGGTTTTTTCCATCTTTCTTCAGGCCCTTTTTATAAACGATAAACATAGGTACGCTCGTGCCGTCTTTACTGGTATAAAACACCTGCTCTGTTACATAGTTCTCTGGCTTGAACTGCAGTTCGGGCTCCCTGAAAACTTCGCTGCTTCCAGTATTGATCTCGTACTTATAAATAGTGGGCGGAAAGGTGAAAGATGTAAAAGTATAAAAGATAATTTCATCATCCTTTTCTCCTCCAAACCCACCAACGGTACCAAGGGCCGGCAATTCTACCTCCGATTGCTGCTGCCCGTTCATATCAAAAACAAACACACGGCTGGTAACATCTTTTGTATAGGTAACAAACAATTTACCGCCTGCATCAGATACTGAAGCAATATTTTCCTCTCTTTCCGGCACAAGTATTTTCCAATTTTCTCTGCCAGGTTTTGCAGGATCAACGGATATGATCATTGAATTACGTGCACCATCATTGGTTTCAAAAATAAATTTACTATCATGTTCGCCCACAAAACTATAACTGAATTCATCGGCTTCAGCCACAATGGGCTTAAAGGTTTTGTCACTACTTTCATTATCGTAATACCAAACGGCATTTCCTCTTTTACGGCTGCGGTCACTAATATTCAGGAATACATAGCGCTCATCCTCGCTGGTAAAAACACCATGAAAACGAAGGGGGTTGGCAGGATCTTCATATACCAGTTGATCATCGGCCTGCGGCGTACCCACCCTGTGAAAATAAACCTGGTGGTTCTCGTTTTTGGAAGATAACTCTTCGCCACCTGTTGATACGGGGTAGCGGCTATAGAAAAAACCATCGCCCATCCAGCTTGCACCCGATACCTTGACCCAGGCAATAGAATCGGGCAGGTAAGTAAGGCTGTTCATATCCATTACATGCAGGGTACGCCAATCGCTGCCGCCGGTAGATTTACCCACCACGGCATAATTACCATCCTTTGATAAAGAGAATAATGCAAGACTAGTGGTGCCGTCTTTAGAAAATTTATTGGGATCCAGTACCAGTTCCGGCTTGCCATCAATGCCACGCTGGCGATATAAAACCGACTGGTTTTGAAGCCCGTCATTTTTATAATAATAATAGAATTCGTTTTTACGGGAAGGTGATGAATACTTGGGATAGTTGTTCAGCTTCTCTAATTGATTGAACCATTGTTTTCGAAATGGAATTTTATCGAGGTAACCGAACGTAACTTTATTTTGCGCCGTAACCCAGTCTTTGGTTTGAGCACTATTATCGTTTTCCAGCCACCGATAGGGATCGCTTACCTTTTGCCCAAAATAGGTATCAACCTGCGACTCCTTGGGTGTTGCAGGATATTTCAACTGCGCCAAGGCTGGAGAATTTATTATCATAATTGCACATGCTGTTTGTAACCACTTCATATTAATTTTTTGCAATGAAGGTAATAACAATTATAAACTATCACTAAAAAATGCCCTTTTTCATAGATAGTATCTAAATTTGACCGATTTTAAAACCCAGCCTGCCATTTAATAAGGTATAAAACTAATATGAAACAAAAAGTTACCAGGATTGGAATTTTGACAAGTGGGGGCGACAGCCCGGGCATGAACGCAGCCATCAGGGCGGTAGTACGTACCGGTATTTTCTTTGGAATGGAGGTGTACGGCATCATGAGAGGATATAGCGGCATGGTGGAAGACGATATCGTTAAAATGGAAAGCCGCAGTGTGGCCAACATCATCCAGCGAGGTGGCACTATTTTAAAAACTGCCCGGTGCATGGAATTCTTTTCTTCTGAAGGACGCAAAAAAGCCTACGATAATATAAAAAGGCGTGGTATTAACGGGTTAGTAATCATTGGGGGCGATGGCAGCTTCAGGGGAGCACAGATATTCAGTAATGAATATGATATTCCTTGCATAGGGCTGCCAGGTACTATTGATAAAGATATTTCAGGTACAGATTTTACTATCGGGTTTGATACAGCCGTAAATACTGCTGTAGAAGCAATAGATAAAATACGGGATACCGCAGATGCCCACGACCGTTTATTTGTTATAGAAGTGATGGGCAGGGATGCCGGATATATTGCCCTGCATAGTGGCATTGCCACGGGTGCAGAAAATATCCTGATCCCCGAGCGAAAGACGATTATGGATGATATCCTCGGCTCTTTGCTTGAGAAAGAAAAACGTCAAAAACTGGTTAACCTTATCGTGGTGGCCGAAGGTGATGAATTCGGTGGCGCTACAGAGGTAGCCAAAATCATAAAATCTAAAATGCCCAGCCTTGAAGTAAGGGTGTGCATTTTGGGCCACATACAAAGAGGTGGTTCTCCTACCTGCATGGACCGCCTGATTGCCAGCCGAATGGGTTACCATGCCGTTGAATGTTTAATAGAAGGAAGGTTCAATGTTTTTGTGGGAATCGTAAACAACAAAATGAATTATACCCCGCTTGATGAGGCCGTAAAAAAGAAACAGCGCATCAGCGAAGAATGGATGAAAATCGTAAAGATTCTTTCCACATAAATAATCGATTGCCTGCGCCATATTAACCATATCGCAAACTTTTAAAAAACAATAATGTCCAAAAACATCTCAAAGTACCTGCACCAGCAAATGGATAGAACTGCAGGGTTTTCCCATTCTCAAAAAAGAACGAAAATTGTGGCAACTGTAGGGCCGGCCTGCGAATCTTATGATATGTTATTGTCGCTGGTAAAGGCAGGGGTGAATGTTTTTCGCCTCAATTTTTCACATGGCTCGCACGAAAACAAGGCCATAATAATTGAAAGCATTCGCCGAATCATAAAAGAAGAACCTTATAACATTGCCATTCTCGGCGACCTGCAGGGTCCTAAATTAAGGGTAGGTGCGTTACAAGATGGAAAAGTATTTTTGGAGGATGGGGAAGAGATCGTTTTTACAACTGAAGTAGTAACAGGCACCAAAGAAAAGCTGTATGTTTCCTACCCACACCTTACAACCGATGTGCAACCCGGAGAGCGCATTTTTCTGGATGATGGTAAGATGGAACTGGAAGTGCTGGAGGTATTGAACCAAACGGATGTGAAGCTGAGAATTACCCTGGGTGGTACGCTGCTTCCCAACAAAGGGGTAAACCTTCCCGATAGTGAATTAACAATGCCATCGCTAACAGAAAAAGACCTGGTAGACCTTCAGTTTATCATTGACCAGAAACTAGACTGGCTGGCTTTGTCATTTGTAAGAAAAGCAAAAGACATCATTGCCTTAAAAAAACTAATCACCGACCAGCATAGCAAAATAAAAGTTATTGCTAAAATTGAAATGCCCGAGGCCTTGAAAAATCTCAGGGATATTATTGTAGAGAGTGATGGCATTATGATTGCCCGTGGCGATCTTGGTGTTGAAATTCCTATTGAACAGGTGCCAGTAATTCAGAAAGACATTATTCGTAAATGCATGCACAGGGCCAAGCCTGTAATTGTTGCTACGCAGATGATGGAGAGCATGATGGACCGCACCAAACCCAACAGGAGTGAGGTTTCCGACGTTGCCAACGCCGTGCTGGAAGGGGCTGATGCAGTAATGCTGAGTGGCGAAACTGCTATGGGCTCCTACCCTACACTAGTAGTAGAAACCATGAGTAAGATTATTAGGGAAGTAGAGAAAACGGCCTATGAATTTGACCGTGATGATATACTGGCACCACAGCCACACTCGCCTTCATTTTTAAGCGATGCAATTTGTTATACTGCCTGCAAACTGGCAAAAGACGCACAGGCTAGTGGACTGGTAGGAATGACCCAAAGTGGTTATACTGCCTTTATGCTAAGCAGCTACAGGCCAAAATCACCACTGTTTATTTTCAGTAAAGAAAAGTCGCTCATAAGCCAGCTAAGCCTTAGCTGGGGCGTTAGGGCCTTTTATTATGCTGAAGAAGAAAGTCTTGATAATATCATTGCAGACCAGATAGATATCCTGAAAGAAAGAGGCTTTTTAAAAGCCGGGGATGTATTAGTAAACACGGGCAGCACGCCGGTTGAAGCACATCTTCCCACTAATATTGTAAAGATCACAAGGATTGAATAATAAGGACAACCCACACATTAAAAAAGCCTGCAACATAACTATTGTAGGCTTTTTAATAAGTGGAATTAATCCTGCCGGGATTGTATAAACCTTAGCAGATTTCGTTTGGCGTTGTTTTTTATTTTTTGCTGATAAAAGCTATTCCACCCCAGCAGCAAGCCACTAAAACCCAATGCCTGCTTGCTCCATTTGTGCAGGCTGAATCCATCACTATGTTCTACAATTTGCCCATCTAAAACTTTCATATGGGCTACAATTTTGTTAACTACTTTGCGGCCGGTCTTACTAAACTTGTAGGTTGCCATCCAATCGCAGGTGTAATATTCTTCATCCAGTTCTTTTATGTTACCATAGCTAAGAGAAAAATCTTTTGCATTCTTACACAACATTTCCCACATGCTTTTTACTTCATCGCCCTGCAATAAGCCAAACATAGGATCAAAAAAAGCAATATCATCGCTATAGCAATCATTCATTGCCTGGTAGTCTAATCGTTTAAACCCATCATAAAACCGGCTTACCAGTGCTACATTTTTTTCAATCATGATAACTGTTTTATTATCAGTAAATTTAGAACTTCAAAATCAACCTACATGAAAAAATTTATTCTTACACCACTGTTCTTTGTACTGGGCTTCGTGGTATTTGCACAGGATTACCAGCAGGATTCAGCATGGATAAAAAATAACTACACCAAACTGGAACAATACATTCCTATGAGGGATGGTGTAAAATTATTTACATCCATTTACATCCCTAAAGATAAGAGTGAACAACACCCTATCCTGATGACCCGTACACCATACTCCAGCGCACCCTATGGCAAGGATTTTTCCAGCAGGTTATGGCAGCGTTACTATAAATATTATGCAAGAGAAAATTACATTTTTGTAACACAGGATGTGCGGGGACGCTGGATGAGCGAAGGAGAATTTGTGGATGTACGTCCATTCAACAAAAATAAAACAGGAAATGAAATTGACGAAGCCAGTGATACCTATGACGCCATTGAATGGATGGTGAAGAACCTGCCCAACAACAATGGCAAAGTGGGCGTATTTGGAATTTCATACCCAGGCTTTTACAGCAGCATGGCTGCAGCTTCGGGCCACCCTGCCTTAAAAGCAGTTAGCCCGCAGGCACCTGTAACCGATTGGTTCATGGGCGATGACTTTCATCACAACGGCGCTTTTTTCCCCATGGATGGTTTTGCATTCTATTCTTCCTTTGGTAAACCAAGGCCAAAACCAACCACCGTAGGCTCCCCGGGTTTTACATTTCCTATAAGAGATAATTACAAGTTTT
This sequence comes from Chitinophagales bacterium, assembly GCA_038256495.1. Classification (GTDB taxonomy): domain Bacteria; phylum Bacteroidota; class Bacteroidia; order Chitinophagales; family Chitinophagaceae; genus Ferruginibacter. The sequence goes on along the minus strand of JBBSKH010000016.1, from coordinate 12,158 downwards.
ACCTGGAAGCAGGCACCCTGAAAAAACTGGCTGAATATATGGGCGACAGCATTAAGTTCTGGAAGGAAATGTATGCTCACCCCAACTACGACGACTGGTGGCAGGCACGCAATGCAAGAGTAGCCATGCATGATATAAAACCTGCCATGCTGGTAGTAGGTGGCTTGTTTGATGCAGAAGATTGTTTTGGCGCCTGGAGTTTGTACAAAGCAATAGAAAAAAATAATCCATCGGCAACCAACAACCTGGTAATGGGGCCATGGTACCACGGCCAATGGGCCAGCGGCGATGGTACCAAATTGGGCAATGTACAATTTGAAAGCAACACATCTTATTGGTACCAGAATAATGTAGAAATTCCTTTTTTTAATTACTATCTGAAAGGGAAAGGCGACGATCCTAAACTGGCAGAAGCTACCATCTTTGTTACGGGAGAAAACCAATGGCACAAATATGCACAATGGCCACCAAAGGAAATGCAGGAAACGCCCATCTTTCCTGCTGCCAATGGTTCGCTTAGCTGGACGGCAGGCGACGGTAAAAATTTTTACGAATATACCAGCGACCCGGCGCACCCCGTGCCGTATACTGAAGATGTGCATTTTGGAAGAACAAGAGAGTACATGACCGACGACCAGCGCTTTGCCAGTCGCAGGCCAGATGTATTAACCTTTGAAACCGGTGTGTTGAGCGAAGACCTCACGCTTGCCGGCCCTGTGGTGGCAGATATCATGACCGCAATCACCGGCACCGATGCTGATTTTGTGGTAAAGATCATCGATGTGTTTCCAAACGATTTCAGCTACCCCGAAGATGTAGCGCAGCGTGGCAAAACTGCCGGCGGCAGTTATCCCATGGGCGGCTACCAGATGCTGGTGCGGGGCGAGATCATGCGGGGAAAATTCAGGAACAGTTTTGAAGTGCCGCAACCCTTCTCCCCAAATAAACCTACGCAGGTAAAATTTACATTGCCGGATGTAGCCCACACTTTTAAAAAAGGTCATAAGCTGATGATTCAGGTGCAGAGTACCTGGTTTCCGTTGGCAGATCGCAACCCACAAAAATTCATGAATATTTACCAGGCAAATGCCAGCGATTTTCAGAAAGAAAACATCCGCATTTATTATGGTAACAACAGCCAGACAAAATTTATCTTACCTGTACTTAAATAAGAATAGTAAGCAGCATTCAATTTAAAACACGATTCAACAAATATGAAAAAAGCATTGGTAATTGTAATATCGTTTGCATTTTTAGCAGCAAAAGCGCAACAAGGAATCAACATCATTCCGCAGCCAAAGGAAATAAAAGCCGGCATTGGTATTTTTAAACTGGATAATAAAACGGTGCTGGTTGCAGGGAACAAAGAGAGCATGGATGCTGCTGCAATGCTAAATGAATACCTGCACCAACTAACAGGGTTTAATTTACCTGTTAACGAAAGCGGCGGGGATGAAAATAAAATTGTATTCGCCAAACCGAAGCTTGCTAATGAAATTGAAAAAGAAGGTTACCGACTTGAGGTAACCAGCAATAAGATTGAAATAAGCGCATCTACTGCTGCGGGTTATTTTTATGGTATTCAAAGCTTGTTGCAGTTGATGCCCATCAATGAAAACAAAGTAAATACGATCAGCATTCCAGGCGTTTCCATCAATGATGCGCCCCGCTTTGGTTACCGAGGTATGCACCTGGATGTAAGCCGCCATTTTTTTCCCGTGTCCTTTATCAAAAAGTACATCGATTACCTGGCCACTTATAAGTTCAACACTTTTCACTGGCATTTAACGGACGACCAGGGCTGGCGTATTGAAATTAAAAAATACCCGCTGTTAACGCAGGTTGGCGGCTACAGAAATGGCACCATCATCGGCAGGTACCCCGGCAAAGGCAATGACGGTATTCGTTACGGTGGATTTTACACGCAGGAAGAAATTAAAGATATTGTTGGCTATGCCGCCAAACGGCATATTACTATTATACCCGAAATTGAAATGCCCGGCCATGCGTCTGCAGCTATTGCAGCATACCCGCAGCTCAGTTGCTTTCCGCAGGAAGCTACCAAAAAAGCAAAAGGCACAGCCTGGGCCGGAGACAGCAAAGGCAAACAGGTGCAACAGGCATGGGGTATTTTTGAAGACGTATTTGTTCCTACTGATTACACATTTAATTTTTTAGAGAATGTATTAGATGAAGTAATGCAGTTATTTCCTTCCACCTATATTCATATTGGTGGAGATGAATGCCCGAAGGAATCCTGGAAACGTTCGAAATTTTGCCAGCAACTCATCAAAGAAAAAAAACTAAAAGACGAACATGAATTGCAGAGCTACTTCATACAGCGGATAGAAAAATACCTGAATAAAAAAGGAAGAAAAATTATTGGCTGGGATGAAATACTGGAAGGTGGACTGGCGCCCAATGCTGCTGTTATGAGTTGGCGTGGAGAAGCCGGTGGCATTGAAGCTGCCAAACAACAACACTATGTGATTATGACGCCGGGTAATCCTTTGTATTTCGATCATTCGCAAAGTAAAAATGAAGACAGCGTTACCATTGGAGGTTACAATCCCATTGAAAAAGTATATGCCTACTACCCTGTACCAAAAGAACTAAACAATGCCGACAGCAGTTATGTGATGGGTGCCCAGGCCAACGTTTGGACGGAGTATATGAAAAACAGCGATAAAGTGGAATACATGGTATTCCCAAGGATAGCCGCCCTTAGTGAAGTATTATGGACGAATAAGGGCACAAAAAATTATGCAGCATTTCAGCAGAAGTTACCTGCCCTTTTTCAGCGTCTCGATCAGCAAAAAATAAACTACAGCAAAGCGGTGTACGACCTCAAAGCAACGGTGATACCCGATCCTGGCTTTAATGGCGTACTGTGGAAACTGGAAGCAACTAACGACATTCCATTACTCATCAACCTAAACAATGCAGATTCGGCTTGGGCGTATCACGGCCCGGTACCCATCAATACCGGCGTTCACCTGGCAAAAGCATCGTATACCGTTAACGGGAAGACGATCATGCTTTCTCAAAAATTCTCTATAAATAAAGCAACCGGAAAAAAGATCACCCTTGTAAATGAACCATCCGCTACTTACCCCGGCAACGGTGCATTTACCCTGGTAGATGGGATTCATAATGAAAAGGGGATGTCAAAAACTTCAGAATTCCTCGGGTTTAAAGGAACCGATATGGATGTGATCATCGACCTTGGGAAGGAAATGAAAATATCAACCGTTATACCTCATTTTTTACAACATCCCGGTAGCTGGATCTACTATCCCAGCCAGGTAAAAGTGAGCTATATACCCGGAACAGCAACACAAGAAGAAATTAAAAACGGTTCATTTCCTGCAACCGTTGTGAATGCAGCAACCGGTTTGCAAAAAAATAATATAAAAATTAATAAAGAAATTACGTGCAGGTATGTTCGGGTACAGGCCAAAAATTATGGTGTTATTCCGAATGGCAACGCAGGTTCCGGCAACAAAGCCTGGTTGTTTTCGGATGAAATTGAAATACTGTAAAAAGCTGTACCAGTTGCTGGAACTGTATTTGAAGCTGAATCCTGTTGTGAAATCCTGGAAATTTACACAAATTTGTTACTACTTTTTCAAACCGCAGGTGTAGTTTCATTGCGTTTGATGACGCATCGCCCGAACGGGTTCACATTTTGGAAGCAAAAAATATTGCGCTAATTTTACCACTCCCGCAACCAACATATTCATACAAATTATGACAAAGATCGACCTGACAGATTCCCTGGAAAAAATACCGGTTAAGATATTTCCTTCTCCAAAAGAAGGCTCTGTATTTGTTGCCAAAGAAATTGCAAGCCTTATAAAAGAGAAAAATGCTGCCGGTAAAAAAGCAGTCATTGGTTTGGCAACCGGTTCAACGCCAAAAACGTTATATGCCGAACTGGTGCGCATGCACAAGGAAGAAGGATTGAGCTTTAAAGATGTAATTACATTTAACCTTGACCAGTATTACCCAATGGATAAGGATGCATTGCAGAGTTACCATTATTTTATGCGGAAGTATTTGTTTGAACAAACAGATATTGACCCAAAGAATTATCACCTGCCCGATGGTATGATACCAAAGGATAAAGTGAAAGAGCATTGCCGTGAATACGAAGAACAGATTGCAGCAGCAGGCGGGCTCGATCTGCAAATACTTGGAATTGGCCAGAATGGTCATATTGGCTTTAATGAACCAGGCAGCGGTATCTATACAAAAACAAGACTGATCACTTTAGATAACAGCACACGTATTGCCAATGCGTATGAGTTTGGCAACATGAGCCAGGTGCCCCGCATGGCCATCACCATGGGCATCAACACGATCTTGAAATCTAAGCGCATCATACTAATGGCATGGGGAGAAACCAAGGCACCCGTAATTCAAAAAGCAGTTGAAAAAGATGATACAGAAGATATTCCATCTTCCCTTTTGCAAAATCACGATCATTGTCTTTTTGTGCTGGATGAACCGGCGGCATCTGAGCTCACCCGTTTTAAATACCCATGGCTTACCGGCGAATGTGATTGGGACGATAAAATGATAAAGCGTGCCGTTATTAACCTGGCACTTAAATTAAAAAAGCCGGTTTTAAGTTTAACCAACCACGATTACAACGATAATGGATTGAATGACCTGCTGACTGAAAAGGGCGATGCTTACGAAATTAACCTGCAGGTGTATTACCTGCTAAGAGACAGCATAACGGGCTGGCCAGGCGGAAAGCCTACAGATACAAGGTTGAAACATCCGGAGCGGAATACGCCTTTCCCAAAAAAATGCCTGATCTTCTCCCCTCACCCTGATGATGATATTATTAGCATGGGCGGCACTTTCATGCGTTTACACGATCAGGGGCATGAGGTGCATGTTGCTTACCAAACTAGCGGCAATATTGCTGTAACCGATGAATTTGTTACCCGCTTTCTCGACTTTGCTGTTGGCTTCCAAAAAATGTTTGACATGGAAGAAGGAAAGACTCGTAGCATTTTACACGAGGTAGACGAATACCTTGATCAAAAAAAATCTTCTGAAAAAGATTCTGAAGATATCCGTGCCATAAAAGGACTTATTCGCCGCTGCGAAGCCAAAGCAACCTGCAATTATGTTGGTATTAAAAATGAACAAATCCATTTTATGAACCTGCCGTTTTATGAAACCGGTACCATTGAAAAAAATCCCATGGGCGAAGCGGATGTTATTCAAACTATGGAATTGCTCAATAAGATTCAACCCAACCAGATATATTGTGCAGGAGATTTTGCAGACCCACATGGTACGCACAAAGTTTGCTTCGATGTGGTAATAGAAGCCTTGCAAAGATTGAAAGAACAAGGCGCCACCTGGCTGAAAGATTGCTGGGTTTGGTTGTACAAAGGTGCCTGGCAGGAATGGGATATTACTGAAATTGAGATGGCTATTCCTATGAGCCCCGACCAGGTTACAAAAAAACGCCATGGCATTTTTATCCACCAATCGCAAAAAGATAGTGTTCCTTTCCAGGGTAGTGACGACCGGGAATTCTGGCAGCGGGCAGAGGAACGCAACGCCAATACCGCACAGTTATTTGCACAACTGGGAATGACTCAATACGCTGCAATGGAAGCATTTGTACGCTGGCATTACTAGGCAAATACTTTTCTTGAGGCAAAGGGCTGCCAGATGGCAAAATAGTGGAGATGAAAGGAACGGTGATGCTGGTGAGATAATCTATTTGACAGAATAATAAATGGATGTCTGGCTACTACAAAATCCGGACATTTTCTATTTGGTCACCCTTGGAATTTTTTGTTCGAGCAATAGCAGATCTGCCAGTACAAAAGCCGCAACCGCCTCCAGTACAACCGGCACCCTTAAAGCTATGCAAAGATCGTGGCGGCCTTTTACAGAAAAAGATTCTACTGCATCCGTTTGCACATTCAGCGTTTGTTGTTCTTTTGGTGTAGAAGAAGTGGGTTTTACTGCCACCCTGAAAATGAGCTCATTTCCATTGCTGATGCCACCTACAATACCACCTGCATTATTGGTATCTGTTTTTCCTTGCTTGTTCTGAAGTGAATCGTTGTGTTGCGATCCGTACATTTTTGCAGCCGGAAAGCCAGCGCCAAATTCAATTCCTTTTATAGCCGGGATGGCAAAAACCGCATGGCTTATTAACGATTCTGCTGAATTGAAAAACGGCTCGCCTAAACCAAGTGGCAAATTGTTTACAACGCATTCTACTATCCCGCCTACGCTGTCTTTTGCATCAATGGCATTTTGTAATCCTTTTTCGAGGTCAGCTTCCCCGCCTATTTCCTTGATGGTGGCTGTGCAATCGATAGCTGCATCAGCAAGCTTCAATATATTTTTTGCCACCACACCGGCGGCTACCATGCACACCGTAAGCCGGCCGCTGAAATGACCACCACCACGGTAATCTTCAAAGCCGCCATATTTCTGGCTGGCCACAAAATCGGCATGACCGGGGCGAGGAAAGCTTCTCAACTTTTCGTAATCAGCACTGCGGGTATTCTTGTTTTCAAAAATGATCGTGAGAGGGGCGCCGGTAGTTTTATCATTGAACAATCCTGATAAAAAAACAGGCAGGTCATCTTCTTTGCGAGGTGTAGTACCTTTTTGTGTACCGCCCTTCCTGCGTTCTATATCAGTTACAAAATCATCGGCGTGTAGCGGCAGTCCAGCGGGACAACCGTCTATTAAAATTCCTACTGAAGGACCATGCGACTCTCCAAAAATGGTAACCCTGAAAATATTTCCGAAACTGTTCAAAATAATTGTTGTTATTGGTTAATGACTTGCCCTTTTTTATAAAACAGATACACCCAGTAATTCAAGGTGATTGAAAAAAGCCGGGTACGATTTATTGATGGCTTCTGCATCTGCAATGATAGTTTCTCCTTCAGCTTTTAATGCTGCAGTTGCCAATGCCATAGCTATGCGATGATCGTGCCTTGAATGAACCTCCGCACCCTTCAATCCTTTAGGCGTATAAATGCTCATCATATCTCCATCCAGCGTTATACTCACTCCCATTTTAGCAAACTCCTCCTGCAATGTTAGCGCACGGTTACTTTCTTTATGTGCTAGCCTGCTAACGCCCCTGATAGTGCTTGTCCCTTTGCAACAAGCCGCAAGCGCCACCAATGGAGGGAAAAGGTCCGGACAATGTGTAGCATCAAAATCGAAGGCCTGCAATTCGGCAGTTTCAACTATAATTTCATTTGCTGTCACCTGCATATTTGCATTGGCCGCTTTTAATGCTTCCAATATAGCTTTGTCTGCCTGCGCAGATTCAAGGTCAAGACCCTTCACAACTGTTTTACCCGCTATGGCACCTGCCACCAGTAAAAAAGCAGCACCGCTCCAGTCACCTTCCACGGTATATTCAACAGGTTGCTGCCCGGGCTCGGTAGCAGGATGAACAGTAAATGATTTATATTGATTGTTGGTAACGTGGTAACCAAAATTCGCCATCATCTGCAAGGTGAGGTCTATGTAAGGCCTGCTTTTGAGATCACTAACGGTAATGGTTACTGCTTTGTAAGTAGTGCGAGCAAATGCTATGAGCAACCCGGTAAGGAACTGCGAACTAAGCGAACCATCCACTTCAATAGCTGCTGGCCGCAGAGGCCCGGTGATTTGCAAAGGAAGGTAGCCGTTGTTCGACTTCACTTGTACATTTAGTCGTGGCAGCACTTCATCAAAAAAAGACATCGGCCTTGTTAAAAGACTTCCGCTACCTACAATATGAACGGGATGAGAAAACAACGCAGCGATAGGTGTAAACATTCGAATACTGAGGCCGCTTTCGCCACAATCGATTGTTCTTTCCTGCCCGAAATTAAAACTGCCTGCCGCGGTTATACCGGTAATGCTGATACCTTCCTCCGATTCTTCAACTAAAGCACCGAGGCTTTTTATAATTGACAACGCCGCTTTATCATCATTACTTGTACCAGGGTTAGCAACTTGCGTAACACCGGGGTGAAGCAAAGCAAGGGCACAGACCCGCTGCATCGCACTTTTTGAAGCTGGTGCGGTTACTGCGCCCACTACAATTCCTGGTAATATTTTTACTTGCATAATTTAATTTATCAGAGCCCTTGTTCTAAAAGGCTTTTTAACTGAACCAATGGAATGGGTTTTACAATGCCTGTTCCAATTGCATCCAAGAGGATAAAATTCATAGTATCATTGTTTCGCTTCTTATCCATCAGCAATACATCCCAGATCTTTTCCCGGTCAAATTTAAGCTGAACGGGTAATTCGTATTGTTGCAGTAATTGTATAACACTGCTTTTCTCCGAAGAATAAAAATTATTGATCTCTTCACTAATACTGCAGGCCGCCACCATGCCGATACTCACAGCATGACCATGGGGCAACTGGTATAAATTTTCAATGGCATGCCCGATGGTATGTCCAAAATTAAGCAACTTACGGTCGCCGGTTTCAAACTCATCCCCCAGCACGACCGAAGTTTTTATAGCTACGTTCCTTTCAATAAGTGTTGCCAATAGTTCCTGGTCATTCCTAAAATCTGCTACCTGATTTTGTTGCAGTAATTCAAATAACGCAGCATCTTTTATGCAGGCATGCTTTATGATCTCTGCAAAGCCATTCACCCATTCTGCATGCGGTAAGGTATACAAAAATGAGTAATCGAATAATAAGAGATCTGGCTGGTATACGGTGCCTACCATATTTTTGTATGGACCAACATCCACGCCGTTTTTACCTCCAACGGCGGCATCTACCATGGCCAGTATGGTAGTGGGTACCAACACTAACTTTACGCCTCTTTTATAAATACTGGCAGCATAGCCCGCCATATCAGTTATTACGCCCCCACCCACGCCAAATATTACAGCGTTTTTATCTGCCTGTAACGTCAACAGTTTATCAATAATGCTATCGACGGTTTTTTGTTGTTTATGCGCTTCGCCTGCGGGCAAAGTGATACATTCCAATCCATCAAATTTTCCGGAATGGTGTTCAAATACATTTTCGTCAGTAATCACAATTATCTTATCACTATCAAATTTTTCTGTTACCAGTGTAAAGGCATCATCAAAAATATATTCCACCTTTTTGTGGGAAAATGTCATCCATTCTGTTCTCATATATTGCTATCTGTATGTCTTATTGTCTTTTCCTCGTGATATCATTATTATTTATCGTACATCACTTTGTTTTGGTGACTAATGCTTTCCAGGTGCACTGCATCAAAATAACGAATGATGAATTCTTTGCTAAGGCCAAGAGTTTCGCCTTTTGCAACTGCCCGATCCAGTATCTCATTCCAGCGGTTGGTTTGCAAAATGGTTACATTATTTTCTTTTTTATATTGCCCAATTTTATCAGCAATTTTCATGCGCTGTCCTATCAGGGTCATCAGTTCATCATCAATATGATTGATCTGCTCCCGAAGGGTAGCCAAAGCTGTAATGAATTCTTCAGCATCCGTATTTTCTTCTCTCCAAACCAATGCTTCCAGCATTTCCTTAAGGCGGGCAGGTGTTACCTGTTGCTTGGCATCGCTCCAGGCATGGTCAGGATCAAGATGGCTCTCAATCATCAAACCACCAAAATCAAGGTCAATACTTTTTTGAGCAATTGTTTGCAGCATATGCCTGTTACCGCAAATATGAGAAGGGTCGCAAACGAGCAACATTTCCGGGTAGCGCCTTTTCATTTCTATGGGCAGGTGCCACATCGGCGCATTGCGATATTCTGTATTACCGTAGTTGGAAAACCCACGGTGAATCATCCCGATATCTTTCACTCCAACTTTTTGCAGGCGCTCAATGGCACCGCACCATAATTCAAGATCGGGATTTATTGGATTTTTGATGAGTACTGGTACATTTGTACCTTTTAACGCATCTGCTACTTCCTGCACGCTAAACGGGTTTACGGTGGTACGTGCACCTATCCATAATATGTCAACGTCGAACTGCAATGCGGCTTCCACATGCTTGGCGGTTGCCACTTCTACAGCCGTTGGAAGACCGGTAAGTTTTTTTGCCTGCAATAACCAGGGCAATCCTTTTACACCAATACCTTCAAACATGCCGGGCTTGGTGCGTGGTTTCCAGATGCCGGCCCTCAGCACATTTACCTTACCGGTAGCAGCAAGGTCCTGCGCTGTTTGAATTACCTGCTCTTCCGTTTCAGCACTGCAGGGTCCGCTGATAATTAAAGGACGTTTGTTCCATACTTCCTGTATGTTTTGTTCCATGGTTGTTTTTTCTGTTTGCATTGTAAATGTAGTTTATGTTCTTATAGCTATAAATTATTTCAATATTCTTTTAATGGTATTGGCATGCTGAATCAGTGCACCCAGGTACTCCACGTTATCTTTTTCCAGGCAAGCTTTAAACTTCCGCAGTTGGCTAATATGTTCGTTCAAAACATCCAGCACATTCTCTTTGTTCTGCATAAAAATGGGTACCCACATGTCGGGATTACTTTTAGCCAGCCTTACCGTACTTTCAAAACCTGCACTAGCCAGCTCAAAAATGGCTTTGTCTTCTTTTTCTTTCTCCAGCACCGTATTGGCCAATGCAAAAGAAGTGATGTGAGATATATGACTGATATAGGCTGCATGCACATCGTGTGCAGTAGCTTCCATATAAATGATATGCATGCCCAATTGCCGGTAAATGGATTCAATTAAGTTTACCGCATCTGCATCCGTTTTATCTTTATTGCAAATGACTACTGCTTTGCCTGTAAATGCACCACTAACGGCTGCTGCCGGCCCACTAAATTCGGTACCCCACATAGGATGCGTGGCCACAAAGCGACCCGGTTTTTTTGAGTTGGCAGCAGTATTGCAAATGGATGCTTTGATAGACCCCATATCAATCACTACCTGCCTATTAACCTTCTCCAATATGCCGGGCAAGAGTTGCTCAGCAGCATCTACAGGGATACATAGCATGATTACATCGGCAGTCTCAATGGCCACATCCAGCGTTTTAATAGAGTCTACCAGTCCCAGTTCCAACGCTTTTTGCTGATGCGCTTCGCTTGCATCTACGCCAATCAGTTCAGATGCAATCTTATTTTCTCTAAGGGCAATTGCCATAGAGCCACCAATTAAACCCACCCCTACAATGGCTACTTTCATACTATTTATTTTTTATCCTGTTGATGGCTTCTTCAATTTTTTCTTCGGTGCAACACAAACTTAGCCTGACATAGTTGTTACCGTTAGATCCGAAAATGCCGCCCGGTGTGATGAACACATTTGCTTGTTGCAACACTTCATCACTTAAAGCAAACCCATCGGCATAGCCCTGCGGAATACTGGCCCATACAAACATGCCCGCCTGTTCCCGGTTGTAGGTACAATTTAATAATCCAACCAGTTCAAACATCTTTGCCTGTCTATTCTTGTAAACGTTATTTAAGTCTCTATACCAATTCGCATCCAGTTGCAGGGCTTTGGCTGCTGCCAATTGCACGGGCAGGAACATGCCACTGTCCATATTGGTTTTAAATTTCAATACTTCATTAATTCTTTCTTCGGCGCCAGCCAGCATGCCTACCCGCCACCCGGCCATGTTATGGCTCTTGCTTAATGAGTTAAGCTCTAACGCTACTTCCATGGCACCGCTGGTTGCCAGCAAACTTGTAGGATGATCGTTTAAGATAAAACTATAGGGATTATCGTGCACCAATAAAATGTCATGTTGTTTTGCAAAAGCCACCAGGCAGTCGAACATGTCTTCTGATGGCAACTGCCCCGTAGGCATGTGAGGGAAATTCACAAACATCAGTTTTACGGCACTAAGGTCAGTTGTTTCCAGCGCTGCAAAATCAGGTTCCCAATTATTTTCGCTCTTAAGGTCATAATGCAATATGCTGCCACCGGCAATGGTTACCGCTGCTGCGTAGGTAGGATAGCCAGGGTTTGGCACCAGCGCAAGGTCGCCCTCGTTTAAATAGGTCATGCAAATATGCATGATGCCTTCCTTGCTTCCCATCAGGGGCAGTATCTCTGTAGCAGGATCTAACTGCACACCGTAATATTTTTTATACCAGTCTGCCATAGCGCCCCGCAAAACCGGGCTGCCCTTGTAATTCTGGTAAGCATGGGTAGTTGGCTT